>JAZFYA010000246.1:0-4890 GCA_036443315.1 Pseudomonadales bacterium | reverse complement strand
TGCTATTCCCTACATCCTGGCGATTGATTAAATCAGGGACTGTTTGCTCTGATGTCTATCCATTTGACTGCAGAAATACGCAAGATCTGTGCGGCTTGACGCCAATACTATTAATAGCACCTTTATCCGGCGCCATCAGGAGCCGCCCCTTACAATCAAATCCCCATAGTGAATGTATCCGCACCCAGCGGTTTCCTCCTTGGGGTCTTATCTGACGCCTGCTGACTAACCTTTTGAGTGTTTACTGGGAATACTGGTGGGCGCAGGCATCTGATAACACTTAACCGAAGCAGACATCAGCGTAAAGACCAAAGTCTGGCATTCGAAGTTTGGCTACTCAGGCCTCATCGAGACCGTTTTCCTCTAATAGTGTGTGCGATCCATTTCTGCCGTTCGCAACCTTAAACCGGGACGACTAACTTCATCCGCTATCGACACCCAATAAGCTTACTTGTAGCATGAACAATATCGGGTAAAGGAGGGCATTGATGCTGCGCATTATTCTTCAAGTTATTGGGGTTATCATATTGATTCCATTAGTCACCATCGTCACGCTCAAAATCGACAACCAGGGCGCCGATGGTCCCTCTATTCTCTTTCCGGGTGGCGAGCTTGTCTCCGGCGAGTTGCACACAGGTCCCGACCCGGATTGGAGCTTTACCGATGAGGTACCCACCATCGAACTGCAATTGATAAGCCCCTTGAGCTCGCGAACCATTTTCATCATGGAAAGTGGTGGCAAGGTTTACATCCCCTCTGGGTATATGCGTTCCTTTCTTGGTCGTATTTGGAAAGACTGGGCGTTCCAGGCATACGAAGGCGATGGTCTGGCTGTGGCACGCATTAACGGCACACGATACGAACGTCAACTGATACGCATCAAAGACGGTGATGTCATTGATGGCGTTGCTGCGAAGCTCGCCACGAAATATGCTGGAGGGACACCTGAGGCGGTTGCCGCCATTAAAAAATCGGTGATGGACGGTGATACATGGCTATTCGAAATGGCCCCAAGAGATGGAGCGCGTTTGTGAAAACCAAAAACTACATGATTCTCTGTGCCGTAATCACCGTTGTCTTGGTCATAAGCCTGCTCTACGTTCCCGGCGTTTCGGATACGGTAGAGCGGTTGATGCTGGGCTTCTTATCCACCAACGCATGATAGTGACTGAAACCCATGGTCACCCGACTGACACCTAACAAATTGTTGGAGAGAGTCCTAGCCACGATGAAACGGCGCATAGAGCTAATGATCGCCACCGGTGTCGCCGGGAATGGCACTGGTGACCCACGTTTCGGTGATTTCTGGATGACGGTGATTCGACAGCGATTGCTACGCGATTTACAGTTTATCCACTCGTACGCCCAGGCCAGTGACCGAGGTCTAGCCGAACCCTCCTGGCGTCGTGGTAGATTATTTTAGAAAATCTTTTTTTTGGTGCTAAACCGCAATAGACCTTGATTTACAAATATTGATTTACAAACACGGCTTTATAATCCAGGTTGCTGCCAGCTATTATTTTTATCGGCATCGATGTAAATCGGATTGCTAAAAGCAAACGGGGTAAAACCTGGATAGATCGTTTGATATAAACCATCCGCATTACCGCTCACTTCAACTGTCACATAACTATCTTTTTTCACGGCAATCGGAATAGAGTAAATACCAGGGCCTGGAAGACTTTGTGTTTTATAAGGTTTTCCATTCACCAATACCGACAATTGATTAACCGGAATCCACTCAGCCACCTTGATCTCCACCGTGAGTGTTCCCTGTGCCCCAGCATAAATTTCACCCATGCCGGTTTTATCTAATTTCACATCGATAATCGGACCGGTTGTGCCAAATACATCGCCCTTAAATACATTGGCGATAAATTCCCGCCGATCAAATTCACTAATGCTGTCGCGCTGCAAGCGCACATAAGTCCTCGGCATGGCGGGCAACTGGTTAACCCCATGGGAATCACTGTTTGCCGTCGCCGTTTTTTTATAACCCTGGGATAACAATGAAAACCAATCCTCCCTTACCGCTTTATACCTTTCCATATCGCTACCATTGAGTAACTCTATCGCATCAAAGTCAATATCCCGATAAGCACTATCCTGCAACTTTTCAATTAACGTTTTATTTTTTTCATCATCCAGCGGCAGGTTGGGTTGATAGCCTTTTCCCAAAGAGAGATGATCGAAAAAATTCATATCATCCACATCTTCCCGTAAACCTCGCGGATGGTTTAACTGGAAAACAGATTGTGGATATTGCTTTTTATAGTTATTAATGACCTGACCCAGGCGCAAATTTTCATGGGGCAAGGTGCCACCTAAAAATTTTAAACTATTGGGTTTTATCGGAAATACATTATTATGACCAATGGTGCGCGGCGCGTTTTTTCCTCTTGCCAGACCGGTAAGTTCTATACCCGGTAAATTGATCACGTTGTCCTGCAAATTTATTTTCTCAATAATATGTTGAAAATCAACCGAGCGTTTGTGTTCGGTTGGCGTCATCACCTCACCCCCTTGGGCAACAAAATCAATCACTCTGCGGTCCTGCGGCAGTGTTGAATCGAAACTTGCTGCGCTGTGCAAGTGAAAATCCGCATTGATCCAACCCGCCGTCTCCACTTGTCGGCGCGGCTCAGCAATATTTAACTGTTGTGTCTGATTAGGCTTCAGCACTAAAGAGGTTTGTTCTAGCGAGTACTCTGGTCCACGGGTTGCGTACACCGTGTAGTTGCCAGGCCGCAAATTGACCGACTGAATATCTGCCTCCGTTGCTGCCAGTGATAACGTACTTGCAGCAAGGTCCCCTGGGAAATACTGCTGGCCTACTTTAAAAGAAGTTTGATCCGCAAAAAACACCGGATCCGCAGTCCCATGTAGGCCTTTAAAAACAAGGTGCATGATTTTATTTTTCGGTAACAGCAAGCGGGCTGTATTAGACGGCGCTGTTGTTGGAATTTCCACCACAATTTCGTGGCTTGCTGCGGCCATTAAGTCCACATCAATTTTGATCGGCTTTTTTGCCCAGCCATCTTCAATAAATAATGAAACAAATTTCAAACCTGCTGGCATCACCGCAGAAAAATAACCATCAGGCCGCGGCTTGATATAAGTAATCGGGTGACCCAAGTTATTTTTTACCAGAATTCTTGCGCCGCCATTAGCCAGTCGCCCGCTTATCACCTTACCTTGATATAACTGATCCGTTACACCGGCCGCATCGGCTGTTTTTGCCAGTAAAATACTTTTCTTTAGCAGCAAGCTGTCACCCACCTCCAAATCCATCCACAAGGTCTGAACAAACTGCAACATGCCCGGCTTACCTTCCGTGTCAAACCATAATGGACTGGAAAAATTTCCAATCAAGGTGAAGTTTTGATTGTTAATGGCAAACTGTTTTAACTTTACGAGCTTTCCATTATTTTTTTGTAACTCAACGGATTCAGATAAAACGCCATAACTTATTTCAGGTTTTATATGATCCGGCCCTACCAGGACATGTAGATCCGCCGGATACATCACACTCAACATACCAATTTTGTCATTGGTATCCACGTAAGGATGATCAAAGCCCTTGGAAAAGGCTGAGTTTTTTGTTGCAATAACAAACGGCGCTAAGGCTCGGTCAGGGTGTAGAATAACAGAGCCAAATAGGAAAAAACTCTCGTCTTCCGTCATTCTAGTGAGTTTTGTTTTTATACTTAATTGATTAGGGAAAGTCAGATTAATAATATATTCTGTGGTGTTTTCTACGCCATATGTTTTCCCCGTAACTTTAATTCTCGCTTCGGTCTCGGAAGTAAATGCTTCAACATCGGTAGCGGGTAAAATATGCGACTGGCTTAAATTAAATAGTTCATGATAGGTGTTCCACTGATCGTCTTGGCGATTACAAAATCCCAGGTCGACTAAAGTTCCACCTTTCCACGATAAATAAGTTTCATGCTCACTGGCAGAAATACTGGCGCACAATACACCATTTGATAAAAACCAATCATCCAGGCCGGCGATAGCCGATGATCCTCGAATAATTTTGTGGATATTATTTTGAGTAATTTTTTCAGCAATCAGTGCCGGGCTAGGCGCTGATGTATTAGGGGCAGAGTCACTGATCGCAAAGGCAGAAAAACTAACGTTAAAGCTAAACAGAATAAAAACAACCCATCTGCTAATCATAATTCAGCTCAAACTTGTTATCGGAATCGCCTGCTTAAAAGATCAAGGATGGACATTTGTCACACCGTCACTGCAGGCCTCTAAGCATCAATGAGGTCGAAAAACCGAATGTTCGGAGGGTCTTGAAGGAGCACACCCAATTGTTCTAAGACACCAGTTTCTTCCCGCCACGCAAAATACTTTTCGTAATGCTCCTTCGATTCCCATTGCTCCACAAAGACCATTGTATGTCCGTCTTCATTGAGATAAGCGGTGATCTCCTTGCATCCATCATAGGCACGGGTTTCAGGGAATCGTTGCTTTATCATTCCCGTCAACTCTTCGACGCATTCTGGTTTCGCGTTGGCTTCAAGTTGAACCAATATCGCCACAATCACCTCCCAATTTGTTTGACAGTAGGATCAGCATAGCAATGAATCCCCAGGTGGTCTAACTCTAGGGCGTAATCTTGAGAGTGACTTCCCCGGAGTTGGCCGTTAGCCACGCAGGATTGGCGACAGCACTTAACCCTTCTTTATGAGCGATGCCACCACCGGTTGGTGGAGCTGACTTCGTTGATTCTTGAGCCCAACAACTACATTGCCGTTGTTTGCCAACGACAGGCGTTGCTCGGCAATTGCGGGTCGCGTGATGTAACGACACAGGCGCTCGAGCTTCTTACGCTGCTTTGCCTTGCAGGCTACACCAGCATGTAACGAAAAACCGGCT
>JAZFYA010000245.1:0-16513 GCA_036443315.1 Pseudomonadales bacterium | reverse complement strand
GAACAGCTACTCCAGTGGTACCCGGATACTGCACAGTCTAGCCACCCTCGGTAGTCTAACCCCTCACCAGGGCGTGGAGTTCCAACCGAGTGAGGGGGTAGACTACCGAGGATGGCGGTGGGATACTACGGTCGCAAGCCGTTAACAGCGCTGCCCTTAAGTAAGCGCCATTCGGGTCGGTGATAGTTGAACGGATATTGGTGGCAATATTTGTTTTAGCGTATAAAAATTATGGTTACAAAGCTAGCGCAACGTTAGTTTATGTGGGTGCCTTTGTACAGGCGATTATTAACGCCGGAGATTTGGGAGTAGGTACTAATTTCAGTGATGCCCAATGTTTTGAGCAATGTTGCAAAGACTGTTACGCCTGAAAAGTTGGCAAGGCCCATGGCACAAACGCTGCCCAGTGAGCTCTCTTGCGGGTTTCCTGCCTTTGTGGTGATTTTTTGGTCAGCGTTTTAAATGTATATCTCGGAATCAATTTAATCCATTGTGAGAAAATTGTATGATGATGAGGCAAGGCTTAAATCTCCTGGTTTTGATCGTTCTTGGCCGCCTTTGCATGCTAATAACTTATTGAGATTTAAACCTTTTCTGTTTCATATCGATGGGGCAGCAATGACATTTAATGATAAAACTCTGCAGACCCTGTTGTCTGTATAGGAGGTACACTTTGATTGATCATGGGCAAGCACAAGCGCGGGAACCACTGGCAAGTTCTGCCCAGAGAGTGTTGGTGATCGGTGGGTTATTGTTGATCAGTAGTGGAATGCTGTTGGGTGACATTTTTGCCATGTTCGTGCTGCACCCCAATAACGCCCGCATTGGCGAAGCCATGTATGCCGCTGCGCAATTAATTCCTACCGGGGATGTTGACGGTATTATGGCCCATTTTATGGCAATGGAAGGATTTCTCGAAAATCGTGGTACCAAAATCGATGCGCATTCACATGCCATCCACATGGGCTATATTGCGCTGTTGCTAGCGATGATTCAGCCATGGGTGGCACTTTCTGAAACAGTCAAACAACGCACTGCTTGGTTATTTATTATTGCTGCGATACTGTTGCCGATATCTATTTTTGCCATCCGCTATGTGGGCTTAGCTTTCAGTCCTTTTGACATGCTTGGTTGGGCCAGCATCCTTGCCGATTTCTTCGGTGTCGTGCTGGCGCTGGTGATGTTTATCGAGTTCTGGGGGGTATGGCGCTACACTCGTGGGCATGGCCAGAGCTTGCTGCAACCTATTTACATTGGTGCCAGTAATCGAGCCTCGCGAACGTTGTTAGTGGGTGGTCTGCTGCTTTTAGCCAGTGGCTTTGTTTATGGTGCGGCCATGGCTGCATGGAAACAGATGGGCTTAACGGTTGCAGAGTTGGATATTCTTAAAAATATTGTCAGTCACGCCTCTGCTTCCCAGTCGGAACTGGTCAATCAGGACTTCGGTGCTCTGGGGCAATACCAACTGTACCGCGGTATCAATATTGCCGCCCATACCCATATCAATGAAATGGGCATCGCCCTGTTGCTGATGTCATTTCTGCAAGTGTTTGTGCAGTACTGCGACCGTACTCGCCAGCGTTGGGCTCAGGTGGCTGTGTGCAGCAGTTTTGCCATGCCAATCGGCATCCTGTTGGAAATCCCCTACGGCATTGTCGGCAGTATCATCGCCGATAGCGCCGGATTTCTAATGATTGCCAGCATGCTGGCAATGTTATTTGGCTTATTGAGATATACCGGTGCCAGTGACGCCGGTAAAGGAGGTGTGGCATGAACACAGCCCAGCGAATTCTGCTGCTGACCGGCGGCTTCCTGATTACCTGTACCATGATCTTCGGTGTCGGCTATGCGCTCTTTGACGAGCATCAGACCTTGCAGGGAATAGGGTTCAATCTGGCCGGCGGTTTTATCGAAGCGGCCCAGGGCAATATGGACGCCGCTTTCGCTAAACTGGATGCCTATGCTGCGCTTAATGCCGAGTATGGTTACGAGGTTCATTCCCACGGTCACTGGGGTATGTTGTCGCTGATTTTGATGATACTCGGCCTGATCTTTCCACGCTTGACGGTGACGGAGAAACAGGGGTTGATACTGGCCTGGGGGCTGGCGCTAAGTGCAGCCTTGTTTCCCCTCGGTGTGCTGATGCAAATTGGTCCCGCAGCGGCCATTGGCAAGATACTCGCGATTATCGGTTCAACAGGCATGGTACTAGGGTTGCTTGTGGCGGCCTGGGCGTTGCTGCGGGAACCGGTTTGAGGACGATTCTACTGCGGTTTCCAGGATTGTTGGTCTAATGCTTAACCAGTAAGCGATTAGATAGACCATATACTGTAATCTGTAATCTGGTGCTGGCTGCAGAAAGCGTTGAGATTAGAGGTTTTTCCATGGCCGACGCACTAACTTAACAGGCTTTTTAAAAATTTCCCGGTGTGTGATTGTTTGTTTTTTGCCACTTTTTCCGGCGTACCGGTGGCAATGATTTTTCCACCACCACTGCCTCCCTCTGGACCTAAATCCACTACCCAGTCGGCGGTTTTAATGACGTCGAGATTGTGCTCGATAACCACGATGGTATTGCCATGGTCACGCAGGCGATGGAGTACATTTAGCAGCTGTTGGATGTCGTGGAAGTGTAAGCCGGTGGTGGGTTCGTCGAGAATGTATAGTGTTTTTCCCGTGTCGCGTTTAGATAATTCTTTCGACAGTTTCACCCGCTGGGCTTCACCACCGGATAGGGTGGTGGCAGCTTGGCCTAGTCGAATATAGGACAGACCCACATCAATCAGGGTATGCAGTTTTTTGGAAATGGCGGGAATATTTTCAAAAAAGGCACTGGCTTCTTCGACGGTCATATCCAGCACTTCGTGAATATTTTTCCCCTTGTAGCGAATTTCCAGAGTTTCACGGTTATAGCGTTTGCCTTTACAGGTATCGCAGGGGACATAAATGTCGGGCAGGAAATGCATTTCTACCTTGGTGACGCCGTCCCCCTGGCAAGCTTCACAGCGTCCGCCTTTGACATTAAAACTAAAGCGCCCAGGTTTATAGCCGCGGGACCGAGCCTCCTGTGTGCCGGCGAATAATTCTCGCGTCGGGGTAAAGATGCCAGTGTACGTTGCAGGATTTGAGCGTGGGGTGCGGCCAATGGGACTTTGGTCGATATCGATACATTTATCGACACTATCCAGTCCGTCAATTTCTTCGAAAGGAGACGGTGTTAACGTCGTTGCTCCGTTGAGCACGGTGGCGGCGATGGGGTAAAGGGTGCTATTGATTAATGTCGATTTACCGGAGCCGGAAACGCCAGTAACACATGTCATCAAACCGACGGGAATTTTCAATGTGATATTCTGCAGGTTGTTGCCGGTAGCGCCACTCAGGACTAACACATTGCCCTTATCATAAGATGTACGTCGTTTTGGAACGGGGATGTGTTTTTTACCCGACAAGTATTGACCCGTCAGTGAATGTTTAGATTTAATGATTTTGTTGTAATTACCTTGAGCAACGATTTCTCCACCGTGTACTCCGGCACCGGGGCCAATATCAATAATATGGTCGGCCATACGAATAGCTTCTTCGTCGTGTTCAACGACGATCACGGTGTTACCTAAATCGCGCAAATGAATGAGTGTTTTTAGCAGACGCTTGTTGTCGCGCTGATGTAGACCAATAGAGGGTTCGTCGAGGATGTACATTACCCCGACCAAACCTGCGCCAATCTGGCTGGCCAGGCGAATGCGTTGAGCTTCGCCGCCGGAGAGGGTTTCGGCACTGCGATTGAGTGTTAAATAATTGAGACCAACATCGACCAGAAAACTAAAACGATCGCGGAGTTCTTTTAAAATCTTTTCGGCAATTTTTCCCTGGCGGCCGCTAAGTTTTAATGTGTTAAAATAATCGCGGGCTTCGCCTATTGGCATGGCGACGATAGAAGGAAGGTCGCGGCCTTTGATGAACACATGGCGGGCTTCCCGTTTTAAGCGGGTGCCATCACAGTCTGGGCAGGGTTGGCTGCTTAAAAATTTCGCCAGGTCTTCCCGTACCATTTGTGAATCGGTGTCTCGATAGCGTCGCTCCATATTGGGAATAATGCCTTCAAAGCAATGCTTGCGTTTAAAGATATCGCCGCGATCATTGACATAGCTAAAGCTGATTTCCTCTTTGCCGGAACCTTGCAATATAGTTTTCCGGTGTTTCTTTTTCAGTTTGTTAAACGGTGTATCAATGTCGAAGTCATAATGTTCCGCCAGCGACTTCAACATGTGAAAGTAATACACACTGCGACGGTCCCAGCCACGAATAGCACCTGCGGCTAAGCTGGATTCTGGGTGCTGGATTAAACGGCTCTGATCAAAATATTGCTTTACTCCCAAGCCATCACAGCCACTACAGGCGCCGGCGGGGTTGTTAAAAGAAAACAAGCGCGGCTCCAGCTCGCTAATGCTGTAACCACAGGTGGGGCAGGCGAACAGGGCGGAAAATATAATATCTTTCTGTTCACCATCCATAAAACTAATGCTGGCGCTGCCGTTAGTTAGTTCGATAGCCGTTTCAAAGGATTCGGCTAGCCGTATCAGCAAATCGTCTCGTACTTTGAAACGATCAACGACCACTTCTATCGTGTGTTTTTTGTTTTTCGCAAGCTCTGGTACTTCATCGAGGTCAACGACAATGCCATTAATCCGAGCGCGAACAAAGCCGTTGGCACGCAGTTGAGCAAACACATGCAGGTGCTCGCCTTTGCGCTGCTTAATCACCGGCGCCAGCAACATTAATTTACTGCCTGCCGGCAGTTCTAACACGGCATCCACCATTTGACTGATGGTTTGGGCCTCCAGTGTGACATCGTGATCAGGGCAGCGGGGTTCGCCGACCCGAGCAAATAACAGTCGCAGGTAGTCGTAAATTTCGGTGATGGTGCCAACGGTGGAGCGGGGGTTGTGGGAGGTAGATTTTTGCTCGATTGAGATAGCTGGAGATAGACCTTCGATATGATCGATATCGGGCTTTTCCATCAGCGACAAAAACTGGCGGGCATAGGTGGAGAGAGATTCTACATAGCGGCGTTGGCCTTCGGCGTAGAGGGTATCGAAAGCCAGTGAGGATTTGCCAGAGCCAGACAGGCCGGTAATAACTACCAGTTTATCGCGGGGGATATCCAGGTCGATATTTTTAAGGTTATGGGTGCGTGCCCCCCGTACCAGAATTGTATCCATGTTGATTTATCTACCTTTTACCTCGAATGCCCTGCGGTGCTGGGCATTACCGCAAAACCGATTATTATAAGCCTTCTGGTTTAGTGGAGGCAAAGAGGAAGTGGGTTAATTTGGGGTAATGCGGTTGGCAGGATGGTGAGAGAATGCTTGTCTCTGAGGTTGTACGGGTATTTTATGTGCTTGCAGCGGGGGAATATGCTTTAGTGGCTAGTCATGATTGAGCGCACGCGGTATAGTTCTCCTATCAGATTTGAACGTAATACAGTTAAATATTTGGAGAGCGCCATGACCCGCGGCATTAATAAAGTCATTTTGATTGGTAACCTGGGTAATGACCCCGAACAAAAATCTATGCCTAACGGCAATGCTGTCACCAATATTACCGTGGCTACCAACGAGAGCTGGATCGACAAACAGAGTGGCCAAAAACAGGAGCGTACCGAATGGCATCGCGTGGTGTTTTTTAACCGCCTAGCGGAGGTTGTCGGTCAGTACCTGAGCAAGGGTTCTAAGGTTTATATTGAAGGTTCCCTGCGCACCCGTAAGTGGCAGGATCAGAATGGTCAGGATCGCTACACCACCGAGATCGTAGCGAGTGACATGCAGATGCTGGATAGTCGTGGCGGTGGTATGCAGCAAGGTGGTGGTTACCAGAATGATGGTTATGCCTCAGCTCCACAACAGCCGGCCCCACAGAATGGTTATCAGCAGGCTCCGCAACAGCCAGCTCCGCAACAGCCAGCTCCGCAACAGCCAGCTCCGCAGCAGCCAGCTCCGCAGCAGCAGGCCGCTCCCGCTGGCAATTTTGATGACTTTGACGACGATATTCCTTTTTAAAAAGCACGTTAAAGAAAAGGTACTTTATTAGTGAAAGTGCTGGTCATTGCTCTGGATGCCCAGATCCGCGATGCACTTGAGACGCAGCTGAGTATTCGCAACCGGGTTTTTGAGTCTGTAGGTCTTGAGTGGTTCCAGTCGGCTAAACCCGATGTACAACGGCTATTGTTTAACATTCCCCAAGGTATTGGCGTGGTCGTCAATGCGATCAGTTTGGAGTGTCTTGAGCGGAAGGCGGACGGCGGTTTAATCGAACCCTTGAGGCTGTTAGCTCAGGCCTGTGAACGTGAGTCAATCCCCTTAATTCAATTATCCAATAGCCAAGTGTTTGATAGTATCGATGGCGGTCGCAATCGTGAGGATGATCCGGTGGTTCCCGCCAGTCGTATTGGGGCGCTGCTGGGTCGAATAGAAGATCTGGTGCGCGGTAGTTGTAAGCGGCATATCATTTTGCGATCGGGTCCCTTGTTTAGCAGTAAGGGTGATAATCTACTAACGGTATTGCTAAAGAGTTTTCAGCAGGGTGAAACACTAAGCCTTTCAAACGTAGGGACATGCTGTCCGGTGCATACCAGTGACTTGGCACGTATTGTGTCGGCGATTATTGATCAGTTGAGTTGCGGGGCTGAGCCCTGGGGTAGTTATCATTATTGTAGTTCTGATCCGGCCAGCAGTTACCTGTTTGCCGAAACCGTGTTAGCGGTGGTGATGCAGTACGCAAAGGCCAGTGACCATCCGTTACAGCTGGAGGCTCTGGAGACGATAGATAGCCGCTGGCCGAGGCCATTATTGAATTGCGAGAAAATCCTCAATACCTTTGGCATTAAACAATTATCTTGGCGGATGTTTGTAGTGCCTACCGTGAAAAAAATCTTTCAGTCAGAAGAAAAGGAGCAACATGATGAGCAGCAGCTTGGCCGGTGAGCGCCAGATTCTTGGGGTCGCAGTATTGACGGTCTCGGATACACGTAATGAAGAGACCGATACTTCGGGCCAGTATTTGGCGGCAAGCCTTAGCCAGGAGGGTCATCAGCTAGTCGATAAGCAGATCGTTATTGATGATGTGTATTTGATTCGCTCTGTGGTATCACAATGGATTGCTAATAGTGATGTGCAGGCGATTTTGATTACTGGTGGTACCGGCTTTACTGGTCGCGATTCGACCCCGGAAGCAGTCGCTGTACTATTTGATAAAACCATAGAGGGCTTCGGTGAGTTGTTTCGTTATTTATCCTACGACGAGATTGGCACATCGACTGTGCAGTCTCGGGCGATAGCCGGCTTGGCGAATGAGACGGTGATTTTCTGTGTGCCGGGTTCAACGCGTGCCTGTGAGACTGCCTGGGGGAAAATTATTCGCGAGCAGCTGGATAGTAGCTACAAGCCCTGTAATTTTGTTGGCGTGTTGAAAACATGCGTTTAACCTAGAAATCCAGGTCTTGACTCTTAAGTCTTGAATCCTAACTCTTGAGCCCTAACCGTGAAGCCTAAGCTATGAACTCTAAACTAATGCCTGTAGAGGAAGCGTTGGCAGCTATCCTTAGTCATGTCAAGCCAGTTGTTGCCGTGGAGACCGTGCCGGTATTACAAGCCTTGGGTCGAGTGTTAGCGACTGACCAATACTCTGAGATTGATGTTCCCCCCTGCGATAACAGTGCGATGGATGGCTATGCTTTGCGTTATGCTGACCTTGCCGAAAATAATCATGAGTTAGTCGTTGGCCAGCGAATACCCGCAGGTCATCTGGGGGAGCCGCTAAAATCGGCAACTGCTGCCAGAATTTTTACCGGCGCAGCGATTCCTCCCGGAGCCGATACCGTTGTGATGCAGGAAGATACCGAGCTGTTAGCGAAGGTAGTTCGAATTAACACTGCAGTGAAGTTTGGTCAGCATATTCGACCACGGGGCCAGGATATTGCCTCTGGAAGTGTGGTGGTTCACAAAGGTAAGCGCCTGCAACCTCAGGATATTGGTTTACTTGCATCCATTGGCGCCACCGAAGTTGAAGTGTTTAAGCGGCTGTCGGTAGCAGTAATGTCCACCGGAGACGAGTTGGTAGAACCCGGCGAGCCTTTGGCTGAGGGACAAATTTATAATTCCAACCGCTATACCTTATCAGCGCTATTGATGGCCTTGGGCTGCGATGTGGTCGATGGAGGGATTGTTGCGGATGATTTTTCCAGCACGTGTGACCAGTTGAATGCGTCGGCGGAAAAGGCGGATTTAATTATTTCCACTGGAGGTGTTTCTGTCGGTGAAGAGGATCATATTAAGGCAGCGGTGACATCGTTGGGAGAATTGGCGTTGTGGAAGTTAAATATCAAACCTGGGAAACCGTTGGCTTTTGGCGTGGTTGGCGGCACCCCATTTTTTGGTCTTCCAGGTAATCCTTCCTCAGTGTTTGTTACTTTTTGTCTGCTGGCTAGACCCTATGTGCTGCGCTGCCAGGGGCAAGTTGATGTGGCTCCCTCAATTACCCACGCGGTTGCCGATTTTAATTGGTCGCGGAGGGGGAGTCGTCAGGAGTACTTGCGGGCGAGGGTGATGAATTCGGATGTTGGCAGCGTCGTCGAACTGTATCCCAATCAAGGTTCCGGTTTGCTGGCTTCTGCCAGTTGGGCTAATGGGCTGGTTATATTGCCTCCAGAAACGACTGTAGTGAAGGGGGATACTATATCGGTTATCTTGTTGAGTGAATTGCTGAGGTGAGTGCCAAAGCTGGTAAGCACATTATTTGTGTGAGTGTGGAATAGCACTGACTTAAGGGCAGCGCTGTTAACGGCTTGTGATCGTAGTATCCCGCCGCCACCCTCGGTAGTTTAACCCCTCACTCGGTTGGAACCCCACGCCCTTGTGAGGGGTTAAACTACCGAGGGTGGCTAGACTGTGCAGTATCCAGGTACCACCGGAGTAGCTGTTCGCAATGCAAGGCCCGCTAAAGGGCGTGGGGTTTCAATCGATAATGGGCGATAGCGGGCCTTGCATTGCGAACAGCGGGTTCAAAGCTCCTCGGTTATAGCCTTAGTAAGTACCATTCGTGTGAGTGTGTAGTGGGTATTACTCGCTAAGCATGCTCTGCACGCCCTAAAGGGCCGCCATGATGTTCTTTTAGGGGATGCGGTGGGATACATGCAAGCGTGGGTGATCGGCCATCATAACGGGTAAACCAATGGGGGGTGGAACACGTCCCCCTCCCATTTTTCTCATCACTTGTCTTACTAGCTTTCGTACTGTTGAAAAACCAGACTGGCATTGGTGCCGCCAAAACCAAAACTGTTAGACATGGCGCGTTTGAGCGTGACATTGTCTTGGCGTTTGCGAATAATATTTAGACTTTCAGCGGCAGGATCTATGTCTTCAATATTGGCTGATGCACAGACAAAGTCATGCTTCATCATCAGTAAAGTGTAAATGGCTTCCTGCACCCCGGTGGCTCCCAACGAGTGACCCGTCAGCGACTTGGTAGAGCTGATCATAGGCGAGTTATCCCCAAAGACTTCGTTGATGGCGTTGAGTTCCTGGACATCGCCAGCAGGCGTTGAGGTGCCGTGGGCGTTTATATAATCCAATGGACCATCAACGGTTGCGAGTGCTTGTTGCATGCAGCGCACCGCGCCTTCGCCGCTTGGAACGACCATATCGTAACCATCAGAGGTGGCTCCGTAGCCGACGATCTCGCCGTATATTTTAGCACCGCGGGCCTTGGCGTGCTCCAGTTCTTCCAGCACGGCCATGCCGCCACCGCCAGCGATAACGAAACCGTCACGGTTGCTATCATAAGCCCGGGAGGCTTTATCGGGCGTGTCATTATACTTAGTGGATAGGGCCCCCATGGCGTCGAACAGGCAGCTTTGGGGCCAGTGCTCTTCCTCGCCGCCGCCGGCAAACACTACATCTTGTTTGCCAAATTGGATTTGTTCCATAGCGCTGCCCATGCAATGAGCGCTGGTAGCACAGGCTGAGGAGATGGAATAGTTAACACCTTTGATTTTGAATGGGGTGGCCAAACAGGCGGAGACAGTACTGCCCATCGTTTGGGTAACCCGGTATGGGCCCACGCGTCTCAATCCACGACTACGCAAAATGTCCGCAGCTTCGATTAGGTTGGCAGAGGAGGCGCCACCAGAGCCGGCAATGATTCCGGTGCGAGGGTTAGATATTTGTGCCTTTGTCAGACCCGAATCCTTAACTGCCTGTTGCATGGCAATATAGGCATAAGCGGCAGCATCACCCATAAAACGGAGTTGCTTGCGATCAATATGCGCTTTAACGTCGATATCAATGGTACCGGCAACATGGCTGCGAAAACCCAGGTCCTTATATTCTTCCTGGAAGTGGATGCCAGATTTGCCTTGCATGAGTGAATCCAGAACTGTCTCTATATCGTTGCCAATACAGGAGACAATGCCAATGCCGGTGACTACAACTCGTTTCATGATTAACCTCGTGAATAAAGGGCGCCCACATAGATAGGCAGGCGATAATTTTAACTTTTTTATTGCAGGATGTTGAGGGTTAGAAGGACATATTGTCAGGTTGGAACAGGCCGACCCTCAGGTCTTTGGTGCTGTAAATAACCTTGCCATCAACAGCGACTGTCCCATCGGCAATTCCCATCACCAGTCTGCGTTCAATAACCCGTTTCAAATCTAGCTGATAGGTAACCTTACTAACATTGGGTAGAACTTGTCCGGTAAATTTAATTTCACCCGCTCCCAGTGCCCGACCACGCCCTTTGTTGCCGCGCCAACCGAGGTAAAAGCCCACCAGCTGCCACAGGGCATCGAGCCCCAGACAACCGGGCATCACTGGGTCGCCCTTGAAGTGACAGTCAAAAAACCATAGGTCTGGATTGATGTCTAGCTCGGCACTAATCTCGCCCTTGCCATGGGCTCCGCCATCGTCATTAATCCGCATAATACGGTCTACCATCAGCATGTTGTCTTTGGGTAGTTGGGCGTAGCCTTCACCAAATAAGGTACCGTTACCAGAGGCGATTAGATCTTCTTTGGTAAATGAATGTTGATCGTGAGCTGACATAGATGGCTTCCGGTTGTTCGGCTGAGCGCCCAGGCGCAAGAATGAGCGGTAATTGTAATCGATGGGAGTCCAGCAAGCCAATAATTGCCACTTTCAAGGTGTTGATTATGCTGGGAATATCCTTGGTCTTGAGATAGCATATGCGGCTACAGATTGATAATAGTAGCACTTTTAAGGGCGTTTCAGGCGTTAGCCCTTTCAATACCCAACGCTTTTTTATATTAGACTGACAACTGAGATAGAAGGATAAATCGTGCGTATAGCGGTAATTGGTACTGGTTATGTAGGCTTGGTCACAGGTGCTTGTTTTACGGAAATGGGCAATCACGTTGTCTGTGTCGATATTGACGAGGCCAAGTTGGATGCTCTGCGCGAGGGTATTATTCCAATCTATGAGCCGGGGCTGGATAACACGGTAAAATCAGGTGTGGAAACCGGCTTACTTTCCTTTAGTTCTGATCTGAGTGCTGCCATTAGCGATGCAGAATATATCTTTATTGCTGTCGGTACACCGCCAGGGGAAGATGGCTCGGCAGATTTACAATACGTCCTGGCGGTGGCTGCCGAAATTGGCCAGCATCTGCAAAACTATGCTGTCATTATTAATAAGTCCACAGTGCCAGTAGGCACCGCTGATAAAGTTAACAAAACGGTATCTGAACAGTTATCAATCCGAGACGTAGATATTGATTTTGATGTGGTTAGTAATCCTGAATTTTTAAAAGAGGGCGCCGCAGTAGTGGATTTTTTACGCCCTGACCGTGTTGTGGTGGGAACTGACAGCGACCAGGCGAAAAAGAAAATGACTGCCTTGTATGGGCCCTATTTACGTTCCAGTGATCGTTTGATGTTTATGGGTATTAAAGATGCGGAGATGACTAAATATGCGGCCAACGCAATGCTTGCCACTAAAATTTCATTTATGAATGAGATTGCCGGTCTCTGTGATCGGGTGGGTGTGGATGTTGAGAATGTTCGCAAGGGGATAGGTTCCGATAGCCGGATCGGCTACTCGTTTATTTATCCTGGCTGTGGCTACGGAGGATCTTGTTTTCCCAAGGATGTGAAAGCGTTAGTACACAGCTCGGAGCAAGTGGATTTTACTCCATCGCTATTAATAGCGGTGGAGGAACGCAATCGCCAACAAAAACAGTTGTTGTTCAGCAATATTCACAACTATTTTGACGGCGACTTGAAAGGTAAGAAAATAGGTATTTGGGGTTTGGCATTTAAGCCGGGTACTGATGATATGCGTGAGGCACCTTCCATTGTATTAATTAATGCCTTGATTGAGGCGGGGGCTGATGTGCTGGCTTTTGATCCTGTGGCTAAGGAAACCGCAAAACGGGAGTTTCCGGCTGAATGGTTGCAGGAGGGTCGCTTGCAAATGATTGATTATCAATATGATGTACTTAAGCAAACTGATGCCTTAGTGCTGGTAACAGAGTGGAAGCGGTTCCGGCAACCTGATTTTGAGGCAGTAAAAGAATTAATGAAACAGCCGTTAATTTTTGATGGGCGCAACCAATATGACCCTAAGTATTTGGCCGATTGTGGGTTTGAATATATCGGCATTGGTCGTCGCAACTGTTAAGGGCAGCTCGGACACCTGCACTTCTTGCAGCGTGAGTATAGTGATAAGGATTTAATAATATATGTTGATACCTGTTCTATTGTCTGGTGGTGTAGGAAGTCGGTTGTGGCCGCTTTCCCGGGAGTTAAACCCTAAACAGTTTCTCCCTCTCGCCGGTGAGCTGAGCTTGCTGGAACAAACTGTTAAGCGAGCAAAGGCATTGCCTGGGATAGGTGATCCCATCATTGTTTGTAATGATGAGCACCGGTTTCTAGTGGCTGAGCAATTAAGAAGTCTTCATGTGCAGGCTGAAGCCATTATACTGGAGCCCGTTGGCAGAAATACGGCGCCAGCGGTTGCCGTGGCGGCTTTGCAGGCTGTCAAAATTGATCCTCTAGCGGTGTTGTTAGTGTTGCCGGCTGATCATGTGATCCGTGATGTCGATGCATTTTCCGATGCTGTGGCGTTGGGACTGGCTCAAGCCCAAAACGGAAAGCTGGTTACTTTCGGCATTGTGCCAGAGTCTCCTGAAACGGGTTATGGTTATATTCGCAGAGCGAAGCAGGAAGTGGCCGGTTGTTTTCCCATTGAAGAATTTGTTGAGAAACCCTCTTTGGACATTGCTACACAGTATGTCGACAGTGGTGATTACTATTGGAATAGTGGAATGTTTTTGCTGGGGGCGCAAACCTATCTGGATGAGATAAAGGGTTTTAATCCGCAAATGCTGGCTGCGGTAGAGGCCTCGGTAAACAGTGCGCATAAGGATTTGGATTTTATTCGTTTAGGCGAAGAAGAATTTAAAGCCTGTCCCAGTAATTCCATCGATTATGCGGTAATGGAAAAAACTGACAATGGTATGGTTGTGCCACTGTCTTGTGGCTGGAGTGATGTAGGCTCCTGGTCTAGCTTATGGGATGTAGATAACAAGGACCAGAATGGCAATGTTATCAAAGGTGATGTTATTTCGCATGGGGCAAACAACAGTTATATTTACTCCAGTTCGCGCTTGGTGACGGCTTTGGGTATAGACAATTTGGTAGTCGTGGAAACTGCCGATGCCATTTTAGTTGCGAATAAAGACACAGTACAAGATGTTAAGTCCATTGTTACGCAGTTAAAGGAACAGCAAAGGGATGAAGTTAATACGCATACCAAGGTTTATCGTCCCTGGGGTTCTTACGAATCTTTAGTGATTGCCGATCGTTTTCAGGTCAAGCGAATTATCGTCAATCCAGGGCAGAAACTTTCTCTACAGATGCATCATCATCGCGCAGAGCACTGGATTGTAGTGAGCGGAACGGCGTCGGTTACCTGTGGCAAAGACGAGTTTATACTATCTGAAGATCAGTCTACTTATATACCTTTAGGGACAAAGCACCGATTGGCTAATTCCGGAGTGATACCTTTGGAACTCATTGAAGTCCAAACGGGTAGCTATTTGGGTGAAGACGATATTGTCAGATTTGAAGATGTGTATGGTCGAAGTCATTAAATGTTCTTTTAATAAAGTGTTAACGCAATTTGGATTCAACCAATAACGGCGTTTAGGAATAAAAAAATGATTAAAAAATGTTTGTTTCCCGTTGCAGGTTACGGTACTCGATTTCTTCCAGCTACCAAATCTATGCCTAAAGAAATGTTGCCAGTGGTGAATAAACCCCTGGTTCAATACGGTGTTGAAGAAGCCATAGCCGCAGGAATGAATCAAATGGCTTTTGTTACGGGTCGAGGTAAGCGGGCTATTACAGACCACTTTGACATAAGCTATGAATTGGAACACCAGATTGCGGGGAGTTCAAAAGAAAATTATCTAACCAGTATTCGTGGCGTGTTGGATAAAGCCACTTTTACCATGACCCGTCAACGTGAGATGAGGGGTTTGGGCCATGCCATTTTAACCGGCGAAACTCTGATCGGCAACGAGCCTTTTGGGGTGATTTTATCGGATGATTTATGCATTAATAATGGTGATAGTGTACTGGCGCAAATGGTAAGTCTGTACAAACAGTTTCGTTGTAGCATTGTTGCTATTCAGGAGGTTCCTCAGGATCAGACCGAAAAGTATGGTGTTATTGCCGGCGAGGCTTTAAAGGACGACTTGTTTCGTGTTGACGATATGGTCGAAAAGCCGAAGCCAGAAGATGCGCCATCGAATCTGGCCATTATCGGTCGTTATATTTTAACGCCGGATATTTTTGATATTTTGCGCGATACACCGCCAGGTAAAGGGGGTGAGATCCAGTTAACGGATGCGCTATTAAAGCAGGCAAAAAATGGTTGTGTAATGGCTTATAAGTTTAAAGGTCAGCGCTTTGATTGCGGCAGTGTGGATGGTTTTGTAGAAGCGACGAACTATGTTTATGAGAATATATACAAAGCGTTGTGATTAAGCTTACCCCTTTCCCTTGCTCTTTCCCTTGCTCTTTCCTTTTCCCTTTAATATAGCAAGTAGGCAAGTAGCAGGCCCTATAAGCTATAAAAGTAACAGAGATTGAATAGATGACTAAAGAATTGACCTGTTTTAAGGCCTACGATATCCGTGGGCGGGTTCCCGATGAGCTTAATACCGATATCGCCTATGCGATTGGGAGAGCTTATGCGGCAGTTGTTAAGCCTGCTAGAGTAGTGGTCGGTCACGACATTCGATTAACCAGTGAAGGCATTAAAGCGGCGCTGTCGAGAGGTTTGATGGACTCTGGCGTTGATGTTTACGATATTGGTCAGTGTGGAACTGAAGAAATTTATTTCGCGACCTTTGATACAATTGTTGAGGGAAATAAAAAAATGGACGGCGGTATTGTGGTTACCGCCAGCCATAATCCAAAAGATTATAATGGCATGAAGTTTGTTCGTGAGGGTTCCAGGCCAATTAGTGGTGATACGGGATTGCTGGATATCAAGCGTTTAGCTGAAGAGAATTCTTTTGCGGCCAGTGCTGGCAAAGGACAGTGTTTTCCCCTTGATACTGCCGGTGCTTATATAGAGCACTTACTTTGCTACATTGATTTGGCTTCGCTTAAACCATTAAAAATAGTGGTTAATGCGGGTAATGGTGGTGCCGGTGTGGTGATTGATCGTTTGCAGGCTTTATCCGCCGATAAAAAACTACCCTTCGAATTTATCACATTACACCATGAGCCCGATGGAAATTTCCCCAACGGTGTTCCCAATCCGTTATTGATGGAAAATCGCAGTATTACCATAGAGGCGGTAAAAGAACATAAGGCCGATTTGGGTATCGCTTGGGATGGTGATTTTGACCGCTGTTTTTTCTTTGATGAGCGCGGTGAGTTTGTTGAAGGATATTATCTAGTTGGGCTGTTGGCAGAAGCTTTTTTGCGTAACAGCCCGGCTGAGAAAATTGTCCATGATCCTCGTCTGACATGGAATACGATTGATATTGTCGAGTCCAATGGTGGTACGGCGGTGCAAAGTAAAACGGGCCACGCTTTTATCAAGGAACGTATGCGCTTAGAAGATGCGGTTTATGGTGGCGAGATGAGTGCGCACCATTATTTTCGTGATTTTGCCTATTGTGATAGCGGTATGATTCCCTGGTTATTGGTTGCCCAGTTGATTTCGGATAGAAATCAATCTCTCTCACAGTTAGTCGCTGAACGTATGGCGGCTTATCCATGTAGTGGTGAAATTAACCGGCGGATTGAAGACCCCAAAGCAGTGATTGAAAAGATAAAAGCGCATTTTTCAGCGTTGTCGCCGACCATTGATCTTACCGATGGCTTGAGTATGGTTTTTGATGGCTGGCGCTTTAATGTGCGAATGTCAAATACCGAGCCTGTGGTGCGTCTCAATGTAGAATCCAAAGGGGATGTGTTGTTGA
>JAZFYA010000244.1:0-20646 GCA_036443315.1 Pseudomonadales bacterium | reverse complement strand
GGGTCGTCCTTAAATTTATAGTGGTAATCAAAATGCTTACAAGATCATTATTAAAAAAACCTAGTACTCTATTGCTAATTTCTTATTTTTACGCAGCAATAAAAACACGAAACATCCGTTGTATTAACTTCGCTTTCCCTTTTATGCTTGCATTGCTTTTTACGGCGATAACTCCTGCGGCAACTGCGGAGATGCCGTTTCCTAAAGAAATCCAAACTCAATTCAAAGCTGCACTACAATTAATAGATAAAGATGAAGACCCGACAACGTTTGATCGTGTTGAATACATCACCCAAGATGAACATGGAAGATATAAGTTTGACGTATATTTTAGTAATGGCTACAATATAGGGTTTTTGTTAAAACCTGATTTCAACAGCGTTACCAATGCAACAATTATACGCGGAGGATATAGCAATACGTGTTGGTAGACTGCCGGCTGTACTCCGCGAAGACGTTACAAGGCCTGCCTCTTTTAAACGAAGTGATCCTTTCGATGCCACCGCTACGGCATCTAGTTTTGCTATTTACGGTATCGACTCCTTAATAAATAACTATAATTTAATAGGGACATTGCTTCATGAAATGACGCACACGTCTATTGATATGGGCCATTCACAAGTTGAATTTCTAGCGGCTGTAGCTGCTGATCACGGGATTACAGGCGATCCTAACCAAAGTCATTTTATGAATCAAACCTTTATTGCTTGGATGCTTCTCAGGTATTATGTGGATCGTATATTGATATCTGACGCTGACATCATCGCTACGACCATGCCAAATCAGATGGCATATTTCGATGCTCAAAATTATAATATGAGTCCTCTTGTTAAAAAAATTCGCATTGATAATCAAGTATGGTCAGCCCGCAATGCGGATATTGGGACGGATCGGGCGGGCAGTCCGATTGGTAAGTGTGCGAACCCGGATGGCACTCTGCAATGGGAAGACAACGCCTATTGCCAGGAATTTGGGCGTTTGTATTACTGGAATGAAGCCAAATTAGCGTGTGACGCTATGGGTATGGCCTTGCCAACGAAGAGTGATTGGTACACTTTAAGAGATTATGTCGGCGGAGTGAGTGTCGCAGGACTGTACCTGAAATCTCCGTCTGGATGGAAGAATGGTGGGAACGGTATTGATGATGACAATTTCACCGCATTGCCAGGTGGAATGGTCCAACAAAGTACACCCACACAGCATACTCATCAAGAATCAACGGGAGTATGGTGGGCGAACGATGAGGCTGGATCACAAGCCTTTCGCTACCAAATGTCGTATATCAGAGACGATCTTCCTCATGGGTGGAGGGATAAGTATAGAAATTTATACAGCGCGCGCTGTATCGCTCCCTAAATCTGACAGGATTCAGTGTATTGTTCCAGCAAGAGCAAGCCGCTGGAATTTAAAAAACCTCTCCTGCTGGTGAGAGTCTTGCTTAGCTCTCCGGCAGTCGGAACCTCATTTCGGCGCTTGCGTAAAGTATGGGGTAGCCGAAGAGCCATGTGATACGGAAACGGTCATGCAGGGTTCGGAGGGGGGGCCGTTGGAAAAGTGTTTCAATTGAAACCTGACCCCGATACTCGTACTCGAAAAGTAAGCGAGATAGAAACACTTTTATCGTTTAAACCCAATCGAGTACGATGCGCTGGATTTTCAGGCCCAACATCTGGTAACCGTCAATGCTTACAGCTTTTGCTACGCGGATCACGGAGTTTACCTGTTACAATCCCCCCCATGGATGAGAATGACATTATCGAACTGCCGCCGGGCATTCGCGCCGAGCTAAAAACCGTTATGGCGGTTATCATGGAACAAAAAACAACCCCACCCACATTTAACCATCAGGCCAAGCAAATAAATCGAAAAATAGACCACTATCGGGGCGAAATAATCGCACCAACTCCATCCCCCTTCCACAGAAACTGCATTTTAGTGATTCTTTATGAAATCATAGGGTTTAACCACCTCTTCGAAAAAATCAGCATAGGCTATCCGCTTCACATAACTCACCATCGCATCCACTAAATCACCCGCTACTCGCGCTATCACTTCAGTCTAGGATGCACACAGGCTATAACGCTCAGATAAATTCACCCACCTGATATGTATTAACTTGCAACCAATTTGTTTCAGAAGGCTTTTTCTTCTGGAAAAATTGCTGACTAATTCATAGCCGAAATGTTCACTTTTCCACCTTCAAAGGACTGGTAGTAACAATCCTATACCTTTCGTCTGTAATATCCCTATACCCTTCATCGCCTTCTGCGTATAGTATTATCGTTAGCGTCTAACGGTAAGTGGTGCCATGGTCACAAAAACAGGCGAGTTAACCGTGACGGCGGTAAAACGGGACGGATTTATTTTAACAACTCAATACACCCCATTCACTCATATAATTTAAACACGTTACTGTCCTTCACAATCAACTCCATCAACTTGGGATTTATAAAGAGCCTCTCCCTACCCTCTTGCCGCTCAACCAACACACCAATACCTACCAGCTTTTTTAAATATTCAGACGCTGTTTGCCGTTTGGCAATATTAGCCTCCACCAGATTCCCAATACGGCAATAAGGTTGCTCAAAGATAGTATCGATCAACTCACGGCTATAAATTTTGGGCAATTCTCTGCGAACATATTCCGCCGTATGATCGGCAAGGTTACGCACAGCGATAATTTTTTGAGTGGTCCATTGCGCTGTATTTTCAACCGCATCCAACATATACAACAACCAAGACTCCCAAGCCTGCTCACGAGTTACGGCCAGCAAGCCATTATAGTACCGGCTTTTATTGGCGATAATATAACGGCTTAAATACAGGATTGGCAGGCTGAGCAATTCTTCCTGAACCAGATAGAGAATATTCAATATTCTACCGGTACGGCCATTGCCATCGGTAAAGGGGTGAATTGCCTCGAACTGGGCGTGCATAACGGCCATACGAATTAGCGGGTCCAGCTCCTCCTGTTCATAGAGCATTTTTTCCCAGTTACTGAGCAGGTCGCGCAGCACTATTTCACCGGCGGGTGGTGAGTAAATAACTTCACCGGTTTTATTGTTAGCTAGTGTTGTACCAGGCACTTTGCGCACGGTCATATCCACACCTTTAATCTGACTACAGATTAATTCGGCCGTATTGACGTTGATGGGGCGCTTGGTAAACATTTGCCAGCCTTCGTGCAAGGCGCATCGGTACTGCAGCGCTTCTTTGGTAGCGGTGTCTGGTTGGGTATCGCTGTCGACAAACTGGAAAAGCTTATCGGCGGTGGTAACAATATTTTCGATTTCCGAGCTGTCTTTGGCTTCCAGCAAAGGCAGTGTATTGATTAACATGGCTTGGTTGGGTATCAGTTCGGCGGCTTGCTTGAGTTCAGCCAATGCGGCGCGTGCGGTGATACAACGCTTCAGCACTGCCCTGGTTTCCAGCTCAACGGCGGGAGGCAGTAAGGGGAGGTCGTTATAGGGCTTTTCGGGGTGCCAACTCATATGTTCAAATAATCACTTTTTATCGATATTTAGCGAGCATATGTCGACAGCATCGACACGTCAACACTTTATGTCGATATTTTCAAATAATATCGACATATTATGCCGGTGGAGGGTATTCAATCGACTTAATCCCAGTGACATCCAATTACCAGACAAGAAAATAACACAGCTGACAGACCTTTCTGGCCCACAACAGGAGAGCCGGGCGGCTAGGAAGAGAGGAATTAGGATGGCCCTGTTAACGTCCGAGATAAGCATTATGCAAAGCTTTCCATAACACCTGACCTATTTATAGATAACTTACCCAGCCAGCCCAGTCGTTTTGCTCTCTTAAGCAACGCGACTGACTCTAAACCACTTTCGCTGGAAAGCGGCAAAGGAGCAAGACGGATATCGCCTGGATTCGAGCCCATCATCATGTCTATTTTCTAGGCGTTTTTGAACACAAACCCCTGCTTATGTCTATTTATTGCACTTTTCTATACCTATTTTGGGTTTATGTATAGAGAGTGGCTATTGTCTTACTCCTGCCAGAAGCAAGCCCAAATTGACACTTACAGCTACCAATTTCCTAAAAACTGGTAACTGTAAGTTCCACACCCGTTGTTTACTTTTATAGAAATGATCACTATGCTTACCAAAATACACACAAATGGTAACTGTAGTGATCAAACAAGTAGCAGATCAAAAACGCAGCCCCGTGGTTTTTCCTAACAACCAGCGCTTCCTAACGCAGCTGGGTGAGAATATTAAGCTCGCCTGCAAACGGCGTGGGTATACCCAAACGCTGATTGCAGAGCGGACGGGGTTGAGTCGCCTCACCATTCGCAAGATCGAGCAGGGAGACCCAAAGGTCTCGATTGGCCACTATGTGGCCGTACTCAGCGTGCTTGGTCTGGTGGAAGATTTCGCCAAAGTGGCTAACGACGATGATCTGGGGCGAAAACTCCAGGACATCAAGATAATGAGTAAAAAAGGTAAATAATAATGAGCCGGTCAGTCTATGTGTTTGCCGATTGGGAGACTTTCACTGAACCTGTTCTAGTGGGCACATTACGCTCATCGTCCATCAAGAATAAAGAGCACTTCAGCTTTAGTTACGACAATGCCTGGCTGCAATCCCCCTTTGCGCAAAAGATCGATCCTGAACTGAATCTCTTTACCGGCGAGCAACACAACGAGGATTCAAAAAACGTCAGAACTTTCCTCGATTCCTGTCCAGATCGCTGGGGTCGACTACTGATGAAGCGCCGCGAAGCCATTATTGCGCGCAATGAAGAGCGACGCCCCAAGGTACTCAATGAAATCGATTACCTGCTTGGGGTACATGACCTTCATCGTCTAGGTGCACTACGTTTTAAGCGCGACTTGGGCGGCCCATTTCTCGACTCTTTACTCGACAATAATGAAAAACTGGCTGCACCCCCCATCTCCTCGCTAAGGGATCTCGAATATGCCGCCCAGCAAGTGGAAGACAATAGCGATGCCGATGACCCGGAGTCTTTGAAATGGCTCTCTATGCTAATGTCTCCCGGATCATCGCTGGGCGGTGCTCGCCCTAAAGCCAGTGTGGTTGATCAAAGTAATCACCTGTGGATCGCCAAATTTCCCAGCCGCCATGATGATTACGATATCGCCGCCTGGGAGTATGTCGCCTACCAACTCGCGCTGGATGCCGGTATTGAAATGGCAGAATCTCGAATCGACAAATTCAGCAGTCACCATCACACTTTCCTGACCAAGCGCTTCGACCGCACAGCTGAGAGCCGCTTACATTTCACCTCGGCCATGACTCAGCTGGGTTACTACGATGGAGATTACGACGCGAGTTATTTAGAACTGGCGCAGTTCCTTACCGATCACGGCAGCAACAGCAAACAAGATTTAGCCCAACTCTGGCGACGTATAGTGTTCAACATTGCCGTATCGAATACGGATGATCAGTTGAGAAATCACGGCTTCATTTATGACCATGGCGGCTGGCAGCTCTCGCCCGCCTACGATATTAACCCGGTGACACCGGCCAACGGTTTACACCTAAACATCACTGATGATGACAACAGTCTGGACTATGGCCTGGCTATGGAGGTGATTGATTATTTTCGGCTAAGCTCTTCACAAGCGCAGACGATAATGGAGGAAGTATTAACCAGTGTCGGCCAGTGGCAGCAAATAGCGGCGCGGATAAAAATCAGCCGTAGCGAACAGCAACGGATGGCGGCGGCTTTCAACCTTTAACTCGCCGGAAATAGCGGCTAGGAATTGACCGGACTATTTTTAGGCTGCCTATTAAGCCAACAAAAGTGTCTGCTTTAAGTGCAGATAATCAACACCTGATGTAACACTCAACGTAACACCGCTATGATTTTTTTCTTTAATCTTAATAGCGCCTTCTTTAACCTTTCCAATTCCGTTTTATTCAAGCGGGCTCATCATCCGTGTCAATTTTATTGAGGTCTTCCAATGCACCCTCTGACATGATTATCTTGCGCTTTTTGCGCAACTTAACGACTGTAGGATCGAAATTATCCTGAATATCCCGGTGATTTTCAGTTAGCCAGGAAGTGGCCTGCTCAATTTCTTTCACCAACAGTTCTTCTACCACTGAAAAATCGGCCATCAGTGGTTCGCAATCAGACAAAAAGTGTGTCCAGCGAATTTGCTTCAGCGTTGCTTCATTGGTAAATATAAAAAAGCGATGAGGGTCATCATCCCAATCTTTATCTTGTGTATAGACTACGGGCGACAAGTGCTTATTGGTTTCACTGAGCTCCAACCAGCGTTCCTGTTGATACGTGTACCAGCGGCTTTTTAATTCATCCAGTTGCGCCTCTTGCCCTGAAGCGTCAATTTTTACATCCCAAAGAAACCCATTTTTTTCCTTTTTGCCATGATTTTTGCCATCTACGTAATCATGGGGAATCAGATGATGGATAACTTCATTGCCAGCAGATTCGATTTCGTCAAGGGCATAGGTAGCCAGCGATAGAAAACTCGAGTAATAGAATTGCCCCTGGATCAATAGCCTTACCCAGGATGGGTATCGGTAGGCGTAGTAATCAGCGCCTTTATAATCCGGGAAGTCTCGCTTGCGAGCTTGTTCCTGAAACAGATAATCGGCGTAGTCGTAATCATGTAGCGTTGGAAAATCCAACAGGGTCTTTCCCTCTGCCATGCATTCATTGAGGTACATGTAATCTTCCCCAACGCCTGTCGCGAGAAGGCTCCCCCAGTTAAGCCGGTTTAGATCAGTTAACGGAATATCATCCCAGATGTCAGCTACCTCATCGGTAGAACATTTAATATCGAGCAGGCTGTCAAGCAACACGCACTGTATTTTTTTGCGCGTCTCTTCACTCATTGTTGCTCGAAAGCGTTCCTGCTCCTGCACTGGCCAGGCGTAGTAATGCGCGTCCGCAACGATTAAAGCTTTACGTGCGGCTGATAGGATGGATTTTCTATCAACGTGTTCAAGCTTGTAGGTTGTATCCTTCATGATAAGAGAGTTCTAAATTCCAAATATTTCTCGCTAATGTTCGACGATAATGTGAGGTGGAGAATAATCGTAAGTCAATAGTTAACGCCAGTACTACAGATGAAGCTCTGGAACCATACTGTTATGCAAGACAGCAAGAATCTCTACAAAGTTTTTTCGGATGCAATAGAACACCACATGCTTTCCGTAGTCGCTACAATGGTAGCCTGCCTTGATGTCATCACGAGGGCGTCCAAAACCTGGATTTCCACTCAATAATTCAAACCGTTCTTCGAGCCCCTTCAGATACTTATCACGCTGCGTTTTGCCATGATTTTTTAGCGTGTATCGTCCGATTTCCTTGAGGTCGTTTTTGGCTGCTTGCCGCAGTTTATATTTGATTCCATGTGCCCTGTTATTCACTGTCCAATTCTTTGATTAAATCATCCAGTGAAAAATCATCCACTAAAGGGCTTTGCTCGGCAAGCTCAAGCCTTGCACGTAACACTTCCATTTTCTTTTTATATTGTTGCTGCTCGTTCCAGACTCTCAATGCTTCACGCACTACCTCACTGGATGAATTATACAAACCACTTTCAACCTGGTCTTTGACGAGGCTTTCAAGCTCTGGTGTTAATGAAACATGCATCGTTTTACCCTTTACATTACCGACACATCGTAAAGTAAGAGAAATGAGAAAGATTGTCAATCATTGACAACATTACATGATACACAGTTTTTTGGATTGGGCTATTCAAACCCGTCAATTGCTTATTATTTTATGTAACACTTGAAGTAACATTTAGATTTTTCAAATACTAATAAGTCCAATTAAAACAAATGATTATAGGGATTAATCAAGTCCTCTCCAGATCAAAAACCTCACTCGCTTAATCGGATGACTCAATGGATGACCTTGAAGACAAATCAGTAGGCCGCTCATTGAATATTGAAACATTCAAAATCACCAACGACATATTATCGCTTATCTCTAACCTAGATCAATTCAAAGGTGCCTGGCAGGCTATGGGCCGTATTGCACCCGACCGCCTATCCAGCTTGCGACATGTTGCCACCATTGAAAGTATCGGTTCTTCCACTCGCATTGAAGGGGTGAAACTGTCTGATCGCGAGATTGAACAGTTATTATCAAATCTAGAGACTCAGTCATTTAACAGCAGGAACGAACAGGAAGTGGGTGGCTACGCCGCTGTAATGGAAACCGTATTTAGCCACTGGCAAGATATCCCCTTTACCGTTAATTACATCAAGCAGCTTCACGGCGAGCTGCTGCAATATTCCGCTAAAGATGTGCGACACCGAGGGCAACATAAAACCTTATCCAACAGTGTTGAAGCCTTTAGCCCAGAGGGAAAAAGTATTGGCGTTATTTTTGAAACAGCCTCGCCCTGCGACAAACACAGGGCACTATTCGAACCGACGCTCCAAACTGGCAGCCTTGGGTCACTTTCTTTCTAAAATCTCTTAGCCAGCAAAAAGAAAAACTTGAAACAAAAATAAAGCGCGAACGTTTGATCTTTGGCGAGCTACCCAAACTCTCCGTGGACATTCTAGAAATTGCCCGCGAACACGGCAGGATGACGATTAACGAGGCAGCGAAAGCGACGGGAGCCAGTAGAAATACCATCAAAGGCCATGTCAGCACCTTATGTGAAAATGGATTGATTACACAGCATGGCGCGGGGCGTGGTACCTGGTATTCTCTGGCTTAAGTGCCCGGATCAGTAAGAACGGGCAAACAAGTGAGAAGAAAGTATTACCTCCCACAAGAGCTGGCAGTAATTTGCTCGCGCTCATGCCCTCATTCTTTAAAGATAATAAAACAAGCTTCCAGGCCGTCTTCGCGATGCCTATCCATCCAGAGCTTCAGCGCTCCTTTTTTAGTAAATGACGGTGCATGACCCTCGGGTCGAATCCTTCTGACTAAATAGCACGTTGTAGTAGGCTACAGTACTATTGCAACAGCCTTATGCTTCCCCAGCAAAACACTGTCGCAAACCTTGGCATTACGACAATTTTCAATATAAAGTGTCTTAATATACTCAAAAAAGTGAGGTTATATTGTCTAATCAACTCACAGTACAAGCGGAGCTGGGAAACATTTAAAAAGTTCTACAGAACTTTTTAAATGCAGCATTGATTGAAAATATTGAAGCCCAATTGGGCATTAATCTTCCTCGCCGTACGCTTCAAAGACGTTTATTAACACTCCAAAAAAACACGACCGTTGTGTGTTGAAGGGGGGGAATCTCTCTTTTTGCAACATGGTAGAGGTAAAGTCTCCTAATCGTCTAAGTGGCTAATTTAACAGATAAAATTAGCTGTATAAAAAAATGAGTAATAGTGTTAGTAGGAAAAAAGTTCCCGTTTTGTCCATGGGCATTATGCCTATTCGGGTGTATCTTATTGATATACAATGGAAAAACATAAATAAAATCTCGGCCGCAAGCGACCGAGTTTTAGAACAATCCCAACTGCTCTGACTTAGCTTTCCTCTTTTCGTGCTCGAGGTCGTCTTCGCGATGCCGGTCCTTTCCAGCGTTTTTCCAGCACTTTTTCCATTGAGAGAACGGGACTATCTCTGTGAAAATTCTGTCAAGACTTTTTTTCATAAAGGTGTGAGTAGTTACATTTTATATTGAGCTTGTTATACTGTGTCGTCTCAAGACTTGGCGCGAGGGGATGCTGAAAAAAAACATTAAACCCTCTTTTTGGTTCCTGCTATTTTCCAGAGGGATTACCGCCATGTCGATAAGCGACACCTTCTGCATGGCCATTCTGCATACTTGGCTACATCATAGCTAAAATCAATGTTGGGACTTAGTTTGGAAATTGACAGTAAAAGGAGAACACAAGCTTATATCAGCGCTCGAAGGGAACACCCTGCCTGGCGCTTATTAGCGGCGCAGAGCGCACCCAGTGTTCTAAGCTGTCTGCAAACTCTTTTTGAGGAACGCAAAGAGGCTGTTGACCTGGAATCAGCGCTAGCAGAATTGGCAAATGTCATGCAGGTTCAGGCTGCCAGCGATGATTTTGAAGTCGTTGATGGCAACTATTTGGCTGAGGCACGAAAAGAATTGAGGGCCTGGATTCGAATGGGATTAGTCGCCGAGCGGCAGGGCCAGCTCATGGCCACTGACGCCCTGCAAAAAGCGCTGGCCTTTGTCGAGGGGCTAGGAAATCAACTAATGACATCGACGGCTTCTCGCCTATCGACGGTTCAGAGAGAAATTGAGAATCTGGAGGCCAGCCTTAATCCTGATCCCCGTTCTCGTGCGGCACATATAGAGCGAAAAATCAAAGCGCTTGAGGGTGAGCTGAAAGCGGTCCAATCAGGTAACTTCACAGTACTTGACGGCAATGACGCAACTGAAAGTATTCGGGAGGTTTATCATCTGGCCACCAGTTTACGCGCCGATTTTCGCCGTGTAGAAGACTCTTACAGAAACGCAGATAAAAGGCTACGCCAATCAATAATTAGTGAACAGCAACACCGCGGCGAGGTTGTTGACAAGTTGCTAGACAGCCACGATCAATTGCTTGACACGGCAGAGGGTCGAGTCTTTCACAATTTTCATCAACAACTTAGTCGTTCGATAGAGCTTGAGGAAATGGGCGAACGCCTTAAGACGATCCTGCACCATCAGGCTAGTCGGACAGCGTTAGACCGTCACCAACAGCAGGAGCTGCGATGGCTAAAGACGCATTTGGTTGATGAATCGGAGGCTGTCATCAAGGCGCGTGCTCGCAGTGAACGTGATGTTAAGGGTTTCCTGAAAACCGGCCTGGCAGCAGAGCACCATAGAGTAGGTCAATTGCTGCAAGAACTCCAAAGTGTGGCATTGGACGTCAATTGGTCTAGTCAAGCTGTACGGCGTAGCGCTAGCCCGCTGCCCCCTGTTGCTGTAGCGTGTGCAGGATTACCGTTGATAGCGCGATTGCGCTTTAAATTAATTGATGAAGAGGCTGCGCTTGAGCTGGATTTAAGGGCGCAGCAGGGAGACGTGGACGATATCGACGCAGACTTCTGGTCCTCCTTCAACAGTCTTGATCGTCAAGGTTTGCTAAACGAAACCCATACCTATTTGCAGCAGCAGCGATATCCGGTGGGTATTGCTGAACTAGCGAAACACTTTGAGCCGAAGCACGATCTTGAGTCTATTGCTTTGTGGTTGAGCCTTGCTCGTGAAGTAGCTGCCCCTTTCAAGAGCGAAAAGGAACAATTCGATATTACCATCGACAATGAAGAACGGTTGCGTTATCGCGTTCCGAAGGTAGCGTTGTCTGCGGACGTTTTAGTCGATGTCGATCTGGAGACCTTTGAAGGATGAGCAATATTTTTGATACCCTGACTGAATCAGCTACCGTTATTGATGAAAACAATGCAGCGCCTGTCGATCAGGTTTTGAATAAAGAGCCGAATGAAGAAGCTGTTATAGCAGACGCGTCTGCTTCGGTACAGTACACACCAAGACAAATAAAAAATGCCAGTCAGGAATTGCTGAAGTATGGCTTACTTGAAATGTCTGCTAAACCCAACCTTTATCGGACCGCTTTAGGTTGGCAATCACAGCTCAATGATATACTCGAACCGTTAGATTTGTTATTGCGTATCGACGATGTGCGTGGCCTGGCCTATCTAGTAGTTGCCGAAAGTGTTGACAATGACGATAGCAGTGAGGACGCCTGGTCCCATCCATTGGTGCGTCGTCAAAGGCTGAACTTGGAGCAATCCTTGCTGGTGGCAATGTTGCGCGAACACTATGTTGCTCACGAATTGGAGAGTGGTATTGGCAGTTCAGGCGCGGTCATCGACCTGGATGAACTGCTGCCGAGAATGCAGGTGTACTTGGGTGAAATGGGCAGTGAAATGGCCGAGCAAAACAGGTTGAGGCATTTGCTTGAGAAACTTAAGGGGCACGGCATCGTATCGGAGGTGAATAAACATGATCAAGTGACTATTCGCCCCGTTATAACGCATGTAGCGAATCCTGAAAATCTGCAAAACCTTATAGTGGCATTGAAGCAAAGAGCAGTAACAGAAAACCGAGAGAATCAAGAGAATCAACAATGAATCCATTGTTAGAAGAAGTACTGTCGGAAGAAGTAAAGATGGCTGACTTGATGCCATTAACTTACGCATTAACGCAGCTTGACGTCTACAATTGGGGGCCTTTCAATCGCCGTCACAGCGCCATCATTAATCCACAAGGTACCGCGATTATAGGACCTACCGGCAGCGGCAAAACCACCTTAGTCGATGCGTTTATGACACTGATATGCGCCCAGCCTAAATATAACCTGGCATCAACTGGCGGTCATGAGAGTGATAGGGATCTTGTGTCTTATGTACGCGGCGTGGTAGGCGCCGGCAATGATAGTGGCAGTAACGCCCACATTATTCGCCCAGGCAAGACGGTAACAGCCCTCGTGGCAGATTTTGACAATGGCAAGAAGCTAGTTCGCATCGCTGCCTTGTTTTGGCTCGATGGTAGCAGTAGTGCGATGTCTGATTTAAAGCGAATCTGGATATTCTCCACCGGCGTGGAATATGACATTGAAGATTGGTTGGAATTGCAACAAAGCGGTGGAACTCGAGCACTAAAACAGCTGGGTCGAGATGTGGCGGGCTTGCAAGTTTTTGACAGTAAGAAACCCTATCTCGCGCAGCTGCGACGCTTTTTTGAAGTGAGTGAGAATGCCTTTACTTTACTGAATCGGGCGGCAGGATTAAAGCAGATCAACAGTATCGACATTCTATTTCGAGAACTGGTACTCGATGATCACTCCGCATTCTTGCGTGCAGCCGAGGTGGCCGCAGAATTTGATGATCTTGCCGGTATTCACAGCGAATTAGAAATCGCCCGCCAACAACAACAGAGCCTGCAGCCAATAGCCGATCAATATGAGATTCATCAAACCTTTTCTGAGCAGCGCCTGCGGCTAAAAGCACTGCAGAGCATTCAGTCAATATGGTATGCAAAACATGGTTATGCACTCTGGAAACAGCAACAACAAACACTGGCAGAAAATTTGCAAAGCAGTGAGCGCCACTGTATTGAACTGGCAGAACAGATCGGCGGGGTTGAAGCGCGAGTTAACGACCTTCGAGACATATTTATGGATCTCGGTGGCGCCTCAATTGAATCGTTAGATCAGCAAATAAAACATCAGTGCCAGATAGTAGCTCGCAGTGAAAGCAATGCCGAAGATTATCACCTTATCACCACAGCATTGCAGTTAGATACCGAGCTTAGCAGAACCGCACTGATTAACAATCAGAACCAAGCTCAAGCGCTCGCTGAGCATCATCAAACACAATTAAATACCAGACAAGATGAAGTCTACCAAAAAGGCGCCATATCGCTGAACTGTCAGGAGGACGTTAACAAACTAACGCTTGAAATCGGGCAAATCGCTAAAAGTCGTTCCAATATCCCTGGCGTGTTTTTGGCATTTCAAACTGAATTGTCCGCTGCAATGGGAGTTGAGTTAGATCAGATACCTTTTGCTGCTGAACTGTTAGAAGTTAAAACAGAATCGAGTCGATGGCGGGGCGCAATCGAACGCGCTATTGGCGCGCATCGACTGCGATTGATGGTGCCTGCAGGGCTTATGACACAGGCCTTGGCATGGGTTAATAACCGCAACAACCGACTACACGTACGCCTGTTAGAAGTCAAGGAACACAGTGCCCACGCCAATTTTTTTGAAGATGGCTTTACCCGCAAGCTTAACTTCAAGAAACATCCTTATCGCGAAGCGCTTAAACATCTGTTGGCCGGTATTGATCGACGCTGTGTGGACAGTGTTGAAGCCTTGCAACATACCGCCCATGGCATGACCGAGCAAGGACTCATGTCGGGTAAAACGGGTTATTTTGATAAGCAGGATCAACGTGAGCTAGATCAGGATTGGATGACTGGTTTTGATAATCGTGACCGCTTGTCAAACCTCAAAGGACAACTCAACCGTGCAGAGGCGGCGCTAGCTGGCGTCGAAAAAGAGGCAACGCTAGCCAAGCAAGCCTGTGCACAACTCGAAAGGGGAATCAAACTACTCCAGCAGTTAGAAAAACAAACGTTCTCTGAAATCGATGTTGCCGGCGCTAATGCAGAGCTTGAAATACTACAGCAGAGACTGCAAGCCGCCTCCGATCCAGATTCGGATACTGGCCAAGCCAAGCAGCTTTGGCAGAGTGCAAAAAAACAGCTTGAAGCGTTGCGACAGCGAGACCGACAGCTGCGTGACGAAAAGGCTGTACTAGCGCAGAATGTCGAGGATGCCAGAAAGACTAGAGATCTGGCTTTTGAGCGCATGGGTGATGGGCTTACGGATGAGCAACAAACGCTGGGGGACAGTCATTTTAAGGTTCCACTATTGGCTTCCATCACAGACCAGGAGCAGATCGCAGCCAACGCTTTACAGCAACAAGTCGATAGGGCAATTGAGCGCATTAACGCTTGTGAGGTCAAGCTGGCAAAGCTGATGACCAACGCGAAGAAGATTGACTCCGGCGCCCTGGCCGAAACTGGCACTGACCTGGAGCATGTGCAGGATTATCTTGATCAGTTGCGCGTACTAACCGAAGAAGCGTTACCTGAAAAACTGCAGCGTTTTTTAGCTTATCTCAATCAAAGTTCGGATCAAGGTGTTACGCAGTTGCTAATGAATATCGAGAATGAGGTGGAAAAAATTCGCCAGCGCATTGATGATCTCAACGCGACAATGCAGAGAGTGGATTATCAGCCTGGTCGTTATTTGCGACTGATTCCAAAGCTGGTCGTGCATGAAAGGTTAGCTACGCTGCAACGAGCTCAGCGCCACTTGCGTTTCGCTGCTACAAAGGATGATGATGGCGAGAGCCATTATAGCGCCTTGCAAACAGTCGTCGATGTGCTGCGCGATGCCAGTGAGCGGAAAAAAACACAAGGGGCTCAAGCGCTACTCGATCCTCGTTATCGATTGCAATTTTCAGTCTCTGTCATTGATCGTAGCACCGGTGACGTTATTGAAACACGCACCAGTTCCCAGGGTGGCAGCGGTGGTGAAAAGGAAATTATTGCCAGCTATATTCTTACTGCTTCATTAAGCTATGCGCTATGTCCGGATGGCTCATCTCTACCACTATTCGGCACTATCATTCTTGACGAGGCTTTCTCCAAGAGCTCGCAAGCGGTGGCGGGTAGAATTATTTCAGCGCTTCGAGAATTTGGTCTGCATCCTTTGTTTGTCACGCCGAATAAAGAAATTAAACTGCTTCGAACACATACGCGTTCAGCCGTGTTGATACACAATAAGAATATGCGAGCAACGATGACGTGCTTAAGTTGGGAGGCACTAGAAAAGGCAGCCGACCAGAAGCGGAACGAATACGATGAAACCGCCGTCCGAGTTGGCTAAAAAGTTGTCACGACAGTGGCACGATTCCTCAATCAGGCAGCATCGATTGCTTTCCAATCAAGCCTGGCCACTAGAGTTACCGATCGGCAAGCCTAGCGCTAAACGTTGGCGTGAAAAGCCTGGCGATATTAGGCTTCATCTCCAGCGTTGGAGAGACGTTAGTGTGGGTACTGTTGTCTGGCAGCCGACGCAATATCGCGACCTCAGTGACGGTGTTGATATTCCGTACTGCTGGAGGATTGATAATCCAACCGAGTGGGTTGCCGCTTGCGGTGTTACCCAGATAGAAGAAGAGTTTTCTCATTTTGCGAAGGTCGTGAAATTGACCAACCCACTCTTCCATGAACTCATCCTTCAACAAAGAATTCAGGTGCTGGCTCGCTCTGTTGAGGAAGTTGTTCAGGTGGCTGAGGTCGCAATGTCCTTGCAGCCGGGCTGTGCACAGGGCAAACCACTACGCGCGCTGGCAATAGCAGGCTGCGACACCAAAATTTTTGAGCGCAATCGGCGTTTGCTGCAACAAATGCTTGAACTTCGGTTTGGTGACATTGTGCTTCAACAAGGTTTAGAGCGTTTTTTGGGTGCTATGGATGAACATGACCATTGGTTGTTGGTCGTGCCATTGGATAAAGATTTGATGTCATTTAGCCAGCAGCGGGTTCGGGCTCGTGAACTCATGGCAACGCCTTTACCCGGAAGTCGAATATTGGTGATTGAAAACGAGCGCTGTGTTCATCAATTGCCTCAGCAAAATGACACTGTTGCCATATTGGGGGCGGGTTTAAATTTGGGGTGGTTGGCAGCTGACTGGCTTCGTTATAGAGAAGTAGCTTACTGGGGAGATATTGATACCTGGGGTCTGAAAATGCTTGCAAGAGCCCGAGAACAACTGTGCAACATTCAACCATTGATGATGAGCCGAGCAGTATTTGATAACCACGAACTACGTGCGGCGGTATCAGAACCTGTACATGCCGGTGATAAACCACCGGAGCCGCTCACTGAAGAAGAACAGATGTTGTATCGGTATTTGCTTGCAAGAAAAAAAGGCCGCCTTGAGCAGGAGTTTTTGCCAGTGACGTTAGCTTCTGAGATAGTGACAAAATGGGGGGATTAGCACCGGATTAATCAATACTCTGCGGCAGATGATGACACCGGAAGAATCTACAACAAACCCAGTTTCAAATCCAGTTTTCCAAACGCAAGCCTTCCACACGCCCAAACTCTCCCAGATTATTGGTTACGAGTGTTAATCCTTCGCTTCTTGCATGACCCGCTATATGCAGATCATTAACACCGATGGGGGTTTCTTTACGTTCCAGCACTGCGCGGATATCCCCATCATGAGCCGCAGCTTTACTGCCATACTCAAGCATTGTTAAACGAAAAACAAAATCTTCGACCTGCCGCAGATTGTGATCGGGCTTGGCACTTTTTTCTACGCCGTGCATTAGCTCAGCCAATGTGATCGAGCTGATACACAACTGGTCTGCATGCCGATTAAACGTTTCTAACACATCCGTCGGGCGGCGCTTGATCACATAAATGGCAATGTTGGTGTCGAGCATGTATTTCAACATCAAAAGGCTTCCCGGTCAGCTTGCGCTTGGGAAGCTCGTTCAACCATAAAGTCATCGCTAACATGCTCTTTAGAAAGAAAGAAACTGTCCCATGAACTGTCCACCGGCGATAACACCCGATCCTTCCCAACAACACGCACAGTGACTTGTTTTACGTCATCTGGAAACCGTGTATCGGCGGGCAGCCTGACTGCTTGAGTGCGGTTGTTAACGAACACGGATCCTATAGACATAAAAGACACCTCTCAATATTATGTACATTGAGTATATAGCAGCCATGGTATATAGCGGCCAGAGGCTTTAACTTCTGGGCAGAAAACACAGGACAGGCGCCGTATCGCTCCCTTTGCGTCCTGAAAAAATGCAGTAGCGCTATAAATAGAAAAAATCTCTGATTTCTGCTAAGCCGAACCAGCTAACTTGCCAATACCCATTTACTCCCCCCTATTGAGTAATCGTTACTTTATAGAGTTTTCCTCCATTGGCAGGCCATGGGTTCCAAGTTTGTGTTGTAAGATTAGTTGGCTCACCAAATCCACCCTTAAATTCTGAAGCGAATCCGAATGGTCCTGTTGGCGGGACAAATGGAGAATCCAGATCATAGCTTGCAGTATCTTTCTGTCCTCCATTTTGATCATATGAAATTATGGTCACCTGGCCATAAGTAGTTATAGCTGGATCGTATGTCACCTCCAATTTAACTTTTTCGTTCAAGTTAATATCCACATTAGTTCCTTTCGAAGTACTTGCACCACCCCTAGCAAATTGCACAGTAACCGAATCGGTTGCTTGTTTATAGAGAATACGAAAACCTTCCATAATGTTTCCGTACGAAAAAATAGGTGCGTGATCCGCTGTTGGTTCCGTTTCCACTTTAAATTCAATCGTTAGGGTCATTCCATAGGCGATAATATTCTCAACAAACCCTGCGGCGGGATAGGCGTAAACACCTGAATCGTTACCACTGGTGTCAGCACCAGCCCAGCGCAAATCCATATAGCCCATATAGCCACTATTTATTGTAAAGTTATCCGAGTTTGGTCTGGCAATGATTAGTGAATCGTCTCCATACACCCCATTTGGCCTATAAATAAGATTTTTGGAATTATTACTGTTTTCAGACTGAGTTGTCTCAAACTTAGTGAAATCTACTCCGTATAAGGTGCCCGTAGTATCGCCACTAACATCTTCGACAACACTATTTTTATCATCACTGGCCAACACAAAACTGCCAGGAAGCCACGTTGAGACTAGATACCCGGAATCCCCGTATTGATAGGTCAACAAAGCGTCCAATGGAACAGATTGTCCCGTTGAGGGGTGACTAAGTGTTGTTACATCCGTGGAGACACCTAGAACAGGAATATCCACTCTTTCAGAATCGCGCCTTCCCCCCATACTCGAATCGCTGTAATGGTCAAAGAGAAATAGCGAAGTTTCATTCACTAAGGTAATATCTAGCATGGGTGGCGCTGTAACCACTATCTCAATCGATGTATCACTAGAGTTGGAGTAAACGCCAGTGCTACTCTGGCTAACACTATTAATCACCCAATTAAAATCTAGCTCAGAATTCTCTGGGGGAATAAAGTCAGGATAATTAAAATACACCGAAGAGTTGTAGATTAAAGGTGAAAAAAATTGCTGGTTGACTGAAGAAGACTCTTTGTTAATCGCTAATGACCATAATGTCGCCATCATTCCACCACCTAAGTGATCGTCAATATATTGCGAATATTTTTGTTGTGCTTTTTCCTCATACCACGTGGCTCCCCACACATCCAGGAAACCCATTCTTTGAAAATAGTCCACTGCAGGATAGATGGGATTATCAAAACTATCTACATGTCCGTATGAAAAGTAATCCCATGGCACAACAATCGTTTTTTCTTTATTTCTTAGATAATTGATGGCTAAAAGCGTGCTCCCTGTAGAGCCGTCTGGTTCTACATGATTATCTTCTGCATTATATTTCGCCGCTTTATAAGTATATCCGCCTTCTACATAAGTACTGGGCGCGCGATGCAGAAAACGAGAGTCGTAATACCAACCGGATACTTCATGGCTAATTTCTGATTCACCAAGGCGATAGGATAATAACATGTCACCCCACATAATCGGGGTTATGTTTCTCCCTGCTGACTCATCCACTAAATAATCGGTTACACCATTGATTAAAGTAGCATAAACTTCACCTGCATTGTCGTAACTACTATTAGTAGCGAAATCTTCCAATGTTTCTACATCAACCTCATCCACCCCTAGCATAAAATACTTAGGTGGATCGGAAGACTCTGAATCTTCATACAAACTTAAAATCTTGTCGAGAGCAGGATAGAAAAAACCGTCAAAAATATCATGAGAGCCCAGTGAATAATCTGGGCTAATGACTTCAGCTCGATTTTTGTTTCTAGCAGCAGGCATCATAAATCCCTGATAGTTCACAGGATCATCAAAAATACCAGCTAACACACCTTGCTTCCCAGCTACTCGTAAATTGAGGACTGGTTCTATGCCATTTTCCCGTGCTTTATCGATGAGGTGGCTGATTGCCTCTTCACCGCTCATACCAACCAGGCTATCGGTTTTATTAATTGTAAATGTTGCTTTTCCACTCGAATCTAAACCATCTGCTGTTAAACTGGATGCTCCCTGACCATTAAGATTAAGTATGAGTATGTCATATCCAATGTCGGCAATTTCGTCTATAAAGTCTTCGTAAAACTCTAGCGTTCTGTCCTTAAAGGTTACAGGAATATTAATTGCTTTCTGATGTAACGATTGATTTGCAGAAACATTGAAGTCGTCAATAGCCATCTTACCAGTGCTGGCCTGTACACTGAACCAATAGAAAGACGCTAAATCCTGAAGTGAATTTAATGGAACTCGAAGCGCATAGTTGTCGCCTACTGCTACACCATCAATCTCCAGTGATTGTTTTTTTAGATTAAAGTCCAATTCCCATTCAAATTCGTGAACCTCATCCAATGTTAGCGATTCAAGGACTTCGTTAATGCCATCTTTATGAGATATTGAAACGGCTCCATCTTCTTCAAAGTAAATTCTCGCCAATTGATATCCGTCGCTATTTCTGAGCTGCAGAGTCAACCTTCCGGTACGTGTTACAGCGGAATCTATTAGCATTTTCCATCTAACGTAATATCTGCCTCGAGCTACTCTGTCGTCAACGGATAGAAGAGTTGACAACAACGCATTGTCGTTATCAGTAGCTTCGTCAGTAAATACAACAACATTATCTCCACTACCGCCTAATAAAGGTATTGTACTAGGATACCCGTCCTCTACCAATATGCTGTTAGTTTCTCCTGATATTGCAGTGGGTTTCAAGAGTACTTCTCCCGGTGTGGCTGTCTCGTAGCCAGGAATACTTCCAGCCGAATCGCCATCAAAATTTAAATTGACTAGTTGAGGCGATTGAATCCATGTCATTTTAATAATTGGGGTCATAATAATTGGGGTCAGATGAACATTTCATTAATCAACAATTCTACCCCTTCTTTTTAGGTCGTCCCACCTTCCTGGGTGTTACCCGGCGGCCGTGCAATAACTCAACCTCATCTTTAAACTGCTCACTCCCTAATGCCAACCCTTTATTAACTGCACCGCGTATCTCAGTCAAAATATCTTCACCGAGGGATTGTTTAAACAAGGC
>JAZFYA010000243.1:0-3660 GCA_036443315.1 Pseudomonadales bacterium | reverse complement strand
GCCCTGGTGAGGGGATAGACTACCGAGGGTGGCTAGATTGTGCAGTATCCGGATACCACCGGAGTAGCTGTTCGCAATGCAAGGCCCGCTAAAGGGCGTGGGGTTTCAGCCGATCATGGGCGATAGTGGGCCTTGCATTGCGAATGGCGGGTTCAAAGCTCCTCGGTTATAGCCTTAAGTAAGTACAAGCATGTCGCGGGACACAGCATGTCGCGGGACAGGCTCTTCTCCCCAAATGATCGAACAATCTGACTCAATCAGTCTTGCCCTTGCTAGGCTTGGGCAGCCTCTTGGCGTAATTTAGTCGGGAAATGTATTAATAATCGAGGTACAATGGACTATCAATTTAATCAATTTTTAACTTCTTCGCGCAGGCGAACTTTTTACCGAAGGTAGATTCAATGGACATAATGGAAACAATCAAAGACCAAGTTGAGAGCAACCCGATTATTTTATATATGAAGGGTTCGCCCGACCAGCCTCAGTGTGGTTTTTCTGCACGCACAGTGCAGTCTCTGATGTCCTGTGGTGAACGTTTTGCCTTTGTCGATATACTGTCCAATCCGGACATTCGTGCCAACCTGCCTACCTATGCTAACTGGCCAACCTTTCCCCAGTTGTGGGTTGCGGGTGAATTAGTCGGTGGTTGTGACATTGTCTGCGAACTGTTTGAGAAAGGTGAGCTGCAAACCCTGATTAAGGACGCTGTTGCTCAAACGTCTGCGAGCGAGTAAATCCAGCCAGTTCCATGATTTTATTAAAAACCCGCCCTTGGCGGGTTTTTAATATCCACAGAGAATAACGCAAAAGCTAATGATAATACTTCTCATTTGTGTTACTTTCTTCTATAGTGTGCCTCCTTGAACCGGGGCAGTACATCAATGTATTAAGCTGCCTCCAAAAACAGTAACAAAACGGGGTGGGATATTATGGGTAAGACACTATTGGTAACGGCTGTTGCGTTGGGCCTGGGAGCAATAACGACGGGCGCAGTAGCGGCACCTAGTGTTGAAGAAATGTGGAAGATAATTCAGCAGCAACAAAACGAAATCGATCGACTAAAATCTCAGCAATCCGCAACCGATGTCAAATTGGAAGAGACTGACATTAAGGTTGAAGCGACGGCTGATGCCCTGGAACAAGGCGGTGTGGCAGCGGCCTCCAATCGCTGGGCGAGTAAAACCCAGGTAGGGGGATATGGTGAGATTCACTATAACAATCTGGACAATGATAATAATGCAGCCTCTGCCAAGGATGACATCGACCAAATAGATTTGCACCGCTTGGTATTGTTTTTTAATCACCAATATAACGACAAGACCCGTTTCTTCTCTGAATTGGAAGTGGAGCACAGCCTGGTCGCTGAGGATGCGGATGGAGAAGTTGAAGTCGAGCAGGCTTTTATCGAGCATGACTATACGGCCAACCACAGCTTAAAAGCGGGTTTGTTTCTAATACCTGTGGGGATTATTAATGAAACCCACGAGCCCGATACGTTTTATGGTACCGAGCGCAACCCGGTTGAGAAGAATATTGTTCCGGTTACCTGGTGGGAAGCGGGGGTTGCCTTTAACGGTGAAATTGCGCCTGGGCTTAATTATGATGTAGCGTTGACCTCCGGTTTAGGGTTGGACTTTACCCTGGGCAAGTACACAGTTCGCGATGGACGCCAAAAAGTCTCTAAGGCCAGAGCGGATGCCTTCGCCTATACCGGTCGCATTAAGTACACCGCGATTCCTGGTCTGGAGCTAGCGGCTACTTTGCAGTATCAGGATGACCTATATCAGGATGAGTTTGTAACCACCAGTGGCAACAGTGGAGAAGTTGATGCCCTGTTGTATGAAGTACATGCTGTTTATCGGAAAGATGGCTTTGGCTTGCGTGTTCTGTATGCTAGCTGGGATATTGATAGCTTGATTAACGAAGTGAAAGACGGTGCTGATGAGCAGACCGGTTGGACTATCGAGCCTTCATATCGTATCAATGAAAGCTGGGGTGTTTTTGCTCGTTTCAATGAATGGGATAACACCGCTGGAGCCAGTAGTGATAGTGAGTACCAACAAATAGATGTGGGTGTGAACTATTGGTTGGCGCCAACGGTAGTTTTAAAGGCGGATTATCAGATTCAGGATACGCCAGATAGCAAGGATGAATTCAATGATCTTAATCTGGGTCTAGGTTGGAGCTTTTAAATAATATTGGATATGTTGAAACGTATTATTGTACTAGTTAGCCTAATGGCCGTCGCAACCTTTGCGGCGGCCAAAGGCGTTTATCTAAGCGCTGAACAGTTTATTTCCAGCGTTTTTCCAGCAGGAAAGGCCACTGTGCAAACCCTATGGCTTAAGGGTGAGAGTAGGTCGCAGGCTGAAACTATACTCAATCGCAGCTTGGGGCTTCGCACTCGTTACTGGACAGATGGGACGCGTACGGCCTGGATACTGGAAGAAATTGGCAAGGAAATGCCCATCACGATCGGTGTCGTCGTCGCTGGCGATCACATTATTGATGTGCGTATTATGGCTTATCGAGAAAGTCGAGGGGGTGAAGTGCGTTACCCTTTTTTTACTAATCAATACAGTGGACTATCATTGCAAAAAGATTTATCCCTAACAGACATGATTGATGGTATCAGTGGGGCGACTTTGTCGGTGCGTGCGGTAACCCGTATCGCACGAGCTGCGCTTTACTTTCATCGCCAGGTTATTGAATCCATCACTGAAGTTGGTAAAGACCCTACTCTCAATGCGCAAACGGCTAAGATCTCGCAGTAAGTTTCGTGCTCCCTTAATGCGCTGGCATCGCCGTATTGGCGTGACAGTGTCGGTACTGGTGATCTGGTTATCGGTTACCGGCATTCTGCTAAATCACAGCGACCAGCTTCATCTTAAGCAAGTGGCAGTCGAACAACCTCTGTTAATGTCTATTTATGGAGTAGAGCGCCCAACACCCACTAGTTATGCTAGCGGTGGTCACTGGTTTAGTCATCTGGGGGGAAATCATATTTTCCTTGATGGTGAGGAAGTGGCCTATTGCTCCAGACCGTTATCAGGTGTGGTGTGGTATCGACAACAGTTTGTTATCAGCTGTGGGGACGGGTTGTTGTTAATGACTGCGACCGGTGAGGTGGTGGAGCATCTTGGTAGTGCCTACGGTTTTCCTGAGCCCATTAGTGGTTTAGCGGTAATGGACGATCAGCTTTTGCTAAATACTATGGGTGGTGTGGTGGTGGCTGATCCCGATCAACTACAGTGGCAGCCTTATCAGCAACAAGACTCGATTGAATGGGTTGTTGCCAACCAAACGCCAGAAAAATTAATGCGACAGTTACAGCCGCACCTTGGTAGTGAGTTAGATTGGGAAAGGGTGTTACTGGATTTGCACAGTGGTAGACTTGGTAGCCAGTTCGGGCGCTGGTTGATGGACTCAGCGGCGGTGCTATTAATATTGTTGGCCTGTAGTGGTGTCTGGGTATGGGTTAGGCGACCCTCTCGTTTTACTAAGCATTAGGCAAATTTTACTGTTAGTGGGGTTATACCCAAAGCGATTGAAATTTAGGTGTTATAGGCCGCTCCTGCGCATCCATGCGCCTGCGGCATTAGTGCATCCATGCACGTCACACCCCCTTTTTGCCCATGGCTGCATTGTTTGAACTTGACA
>JAZFYA010000242.1:0-6180 GCA_036443315.1 Pseudomonadales bacterium | reverse complement strand
GTAACAGGGGTTCAATTCTTTCCCATTGATCGTTCCGCAAGATCTTTCTCGGCATACTACTTCCCCAAAAAAGAAGTTAGTGTAGACCGAATGGCTGAAATTGCATTAATTGAGAACGCCCCCTAGCACTTAGAGAAACAATTCGAAAAAAGGGCTGGTTTTACGCTATCAAGACAAACCATGGCCCGCTCTGTCATTGAGTGTGCCAATCCTTTACAGCCGCTGTTTAATTTAATGAAAGATGAAGTTATAGACTATGGTGTGGGGGCTTTAGACGCCACCACACTGCAAGTATTAAATGAACCCGGACGATTGGCCACTACAAAGTCCTATGCATACTGCTTTCGAGGTGGAGCACCCGGCAAGGAGAGTATTCTCTATGAGTACAATGCAACAAAACATAAATCCTTTGTGAATGATTGGTTTGCGGGCTTTAGCGGCACGCTGCATTGTGATGGTGATCCTTTTTTTGATTTGCTATTTGAATCAGAGGTGGTTAATCCCAGTTTTTGCAACACGCACGCCCAGAGAAAATTTGAGCCGATTGCCCTGGCCAGCCAGGGCAATGGCTTAGCCAAACAAGCGATGCGATTTTATAAGCAACTTTACCGTATTGAGCGCAAAGCCAAAGATGAGCAGATGACACCCGAGCAACGCTACGCCCTACGGCAACAGGTCTCAAAACCACTGATGACTGAATTTAAACAGTGGCTTGATGAGCATTACCCTACGGTGCTACCGAAATCACCCTTAGGCAAAGCCTTTGCCTATACCCTAAAGTATTGGGAAGGTCTTTGTAAATTTCTCAACGATGGTCGATTAGAAGCCGATAACAATTTGACGGAACAGGAAATCAAGCCCTTTGTCATTGCCAGAAAAAACTTTATGTTCTGTAGTTTAGTGAGTGGAGCCAACGCTTTGTGCCTTCACTTTAGTTTGATCAGGACGGCCAAGCGCCATGGTCTTGATCCCTCAAAATCCTTGAAGACATACCTTATTGTGAATCAGTGGAAGGCTATGAGGCATTACTGCCCTGGAATATTGCTTTAGCAAAAGTGGGCTCCATCAATATCGCGGCCTAGCGACGTAACGAAACCTGCATATCGTAGGTGGTTGATCTTTAACAAACTGTTTTCTTCAGGGGGGTACCGATAATAAACGAGTGCCCCCTCAGAGTTTGTTGGATTGTCAGTAGATACTTCTGGCTGATACACTCATCGCCATGACATAACGCAAGGACGCGTTGTATGACCCAGCCAAGGCCGGACAGGATGTCTGGCGGTGAGGCGTTTAGCTATACCCGACATCGGCCAGAGCAAACACTGCTTTATCAACTCATCGAGCGCTATTGGCCCGAGTTTCAGTCGCATCTCAGTGAAAGGGAACGTTTTTTACCTCGCCATGTCACGCGAGAATTTGATGAATATCTCGAATGCGGCCGACTCGAAAACGGGTTTCTGCGGGCTCGCTGTGAAGACTGCCATCTTGAACAGCTGGTGGGTTGATAATAGCCCGGCGGTTGCCAGTAGCCTGCTTTTTATTGTAGATTGATAGGCAATGAGGGTATTAATCCTTCCTATACGCCGCTATCAGCCAGTGTATTTTTTATTGGCAAACTATGCCAAGGGGTGTGCTATAGTCAACATTCGAAATTTGTAAAAAAGGCGATTAGTTCGTGTCGTTAAACAAGAGAAAATGATTGATCAAAGTCAGGCAGCGCAGTCGACATGAAAATAAGGCCCAATATATTAGGCCTGTTATAAAATAATAATCTTTGACAGATTGACGGTTTAAAAAGTAATTTCCTTATAAGAGTACTTCCAAAGCATCAAGTCCGGGCTTGTCCAACAAGTCGTACAATTAGCGGCTTCGCGCTATTTGTCCTTATTCGTTATGAGCGATGAACTACAAACAGATAACTGTTGAAAACCGCTCTGTATTTTTATTGCGGTGTTGTTACTGCTGCTAATACGAACCTTACCAATAACTTTACACCGATGTTTAGTGCTGCCAGTTTAATAAAATGTTGGGCAATGCACAAATGCTGACAACTGAACTAATAAAACACACCCAAAGTTGTTCGAACTATACCAGAGTAATTAGCGGAACTGCGGTGTTTGATTGCGACCTTTGTTCCATGTTGCTGAACTGTCCACTTGCAGTTGGCACTTTACTCAGAAGGTTTTGCCTCATAACGCACGCAGCTGCGGAAAAATGGTGTGGCGGCCGTTTTGCGGCCCTTTGCAAAACGGATGACGCGCCATTTTGTCCGTAGCCTGCGTTTGTTAGAAGATATTAGGGGTCACCCATTAGAAAGTTCCGGTCAAGCAGGTAAAGAAAATATCCGTTTAACCTAATGCCCCAGATGGTTGCACATGATCGCGACTACGCATCTATCAGGGACAACCATCTCCGTTATTCCCCGTGTCATACTGACATAGATGTAGGTTGGAACCCGATAACGAAGTGTCAGATACAATGTCATGTCCCGACCATGTCGACGGGCATGCTGCTCCCATCACTAGAGCTGTATATTGGCGGTCCGAATTGTATTTTGGGTTGTTTATATAGCACCACTCGTCCCCCCCTGCGGTGATACCTAGTCTTATCCTCTGTGTCCCGTTCCTGTGAGCTTTAATGATTCCCCAGTCATCCGGATCTAGGGTAACGCTGTTGTGTGAAAATGCGCAACTGGAGTCGTCGCCATTGTAGGATTCAAACTTTATATTATTCACCGCAGCCGTACAGTTCAATACTCGCGTTGCGTCACCTCCTCCGGCCATAGCCGTTGCATTGAAAAAAATGACGAATGCCCACAGTGTTACTGGTATTAGTTTTACGTTATTCATGTCTTTATCCTCTGTCGAAGTGCAATGAATTTTGAGTATTGCGATTTAATTCACGTTCTAGTATGTGGTAGCTGAATCCTTTTCAATACATCCATCGAATGCGTCTTGCTCATAAAGCCGAGAGAGTTTGCGCTGAGGGTCACTAATTCATATATTGGCCGGTTTTGAAAAAACTGCCGCAATTTTCCAAGAATCCATTCCAGGGCAATGTAGACCCTGGTCGCGTTTGACACAACGACTTTTTTTTGATAAAAACTTCTATCTTTAGAATGAATAGCCCTGCTCTGCTCAACTAGCACATTGGATAAATGAGAGACTGCACGAAAAATCACACTACAAAATTTTTCAAAAATTGGGTTTTCAACCACTGTGAGTATGATTTTTTCTCCTCGCTCATCCTGCGCGCCCTTATAACGGGTGCCAATGGGCGTTCGGCGGTATTTTTATTTTGAATTCAACCTCGCTCAATTTCTTCACGCCCTCTAACCCGAGAATGCTTTCGAGTTCTGCCTGCTGATTTTTTATCTCAAGGGGATTTCTTTGTCCCCCTTTCTGTACCATTTTTAGCTCAGTCACAAGGTCGAACACCCGTGCAATGTCTTTTTTTGAGTACTGCTCGCTAAGCTCGGCCGTTAAGGAGTGGTAGTTTGAATCTTGTAAGCGCGTATATTCCTGAAAGCGGTCTTCGCCTAGAAAATCTCGGATTCGTGCGTCCCTTTCCTCTAAATTCACCTCGACGTCATCAGGGTAGGGGGCATTGGCGGCCACCCATGGGATGTCGTACTCCAACGCGATGGCCACAACTTCTTCGAATTCAGCTTCACTGTGAAAAAATCCGTTGGTTTGATCGCGAATGTTCTGCGCCATTTCCGAGTGCTGCAGTTGGTATTGCGCCAGTTCATCGGGTAACAAAAGATCTTCTATGGCGGCGTACAAATCTCTCTGTGCAGCTTTCTGATCCTCACTCAACCTAGCCCCGGACTGCTGTGCGTCATAGCGTTCTGCATCGTGGTGTGCCTGCAGTTCAAACAGGGCAATTTGTGTGTCAGAGGACAAGAAATCCAGCTCCCCGTAATAGGGTTTGAATAGGTCTGCAAAGACGGGGTCATCAATAGCCGCATCGCCATACAAGCGAAGCAGCTGCGCTCTCGCTTTTGCCTTAGTTGCCAAGTCTCGTGTGACGTGATCTTGTCGGTTCACGGCTTGTGCCAACGGACTACCGGTTCCGCGTTTTTGGTCAGTACGGTCGCTATGTTGATGGGTGAGTTCTGCCAGCAGCACCTGCTTAATCAATGCCGCCGGCAAACCCACGTTTTCAAGTGCATTGAAGCGATCCCTAAGTGAGGAGTTAGTGCCGTAAAGTAGACGATTCGCCACCCCCTTCGCACACTCTTGGTCAGGGTGTAAGTGCTCTGGACTCGACGCTCGCGTTTTAGGGGGTGCATCGGGAAGAGCAGATAAGGTAGTTGAGACCGATGGGACTGGATCGTAGATCAACCCGATGGCAAGGATAAAATTGGCGGCTATAGAGACTATCAGTGCGGATTGTTTCTTACTTGTCTTCATGAACGGTTGCCTTTCTGTTATCTCTGTCGGGAAAAATGGTTCTGTCGTAAAGATTTTTCTGGGGAAAATGCGGTCCAGTTTTTTCGTTCCCTAAAAATCACCAGGACATATATGGACGCTCCACTTTTGTCAAACAATATATCCCTCTAGCCTTAAAATAAGTGAAGCTTCTGTTTGCACTCAACTCCCTATCTATCCTGCTTAACCGTCTTTGCCTTTAGATGGCGGTAACGCAGACATATATCCGGGGTCAATAAAGGAAGAGGTTGGTCCGCTTCCGCGCCCTAATAAGATCTGTAGTGGTCAAGTAAAAATGGACACTCTGCTAATAATACCTCCCATTCAAAATCATTCGGACTTTGGTAGTCCAAATAACTATGAAGTCGATGGCTGTTGTAAAACATTTCGATGTAATCAATCACATCCTGTCTCGCCGCTTCCCGCGTTGAATAAACCCGGTGATTTGTCCGCTCTGTTTTTAAGCTACGGAAGAAGCGCTCTACCACTGCATTGACGCTCCTATGTCAAGATTTTACGATCATTACCCAAATCACCCAGGATTAATGGATATAATTCTCTTACGATATACCGCTTCAGACATCGGTGAATTTCCTTCGACGAAAGGCCTTCCTGAGTTCGGCGGGTAACATACGCACGGGTGCGAGGATCACTTCTCATTTGCACCATGGCGATAGTTCAAAGTGCATTGTTTGCAGCTCTACCGTCGCCCCTGTTTAGTCGATGTCTTACGGTTTTTCCCGATGATGCAGGCAGAGGGTTGACACCGCATAAAGAAGCAAGGGCCGCTTCACTTTTCAGTCGTTCAGGATTATCACCAGCTACCGATAATAATATTGCTGTAATACACCTCTAGAGTCACCCATTAGAAAATTCCAGTCAAGCAGGTAAAGAAAATATCCTTAGTTTTTTCACCGTAGGGGGGCGTTCTCAATTAATGCAATTTCAGCCATTCGGTCTACACTAACTTCTTTTTTGGGGAAGTAGTATGCCGAGAAAGATCTTGCGGAACGATCAATGGGAAAGAATTGAATCCCTGTTATCCGGGAAGTTGAGTGATTGTGGTGTCACAGCGCAAGACAATCGTCTGTTTTTAGAAGCGGTTCTTTGGATAGCACAAACAGGTTCACCCTGGCGGGATTTACCTGAAGCCTTTGGGCACTGGCACCGGGTCTATGTTCGTTATAATCGTTGGTCACATAAAGGCCACTGGCAAGCGATTTTTGAAGCCCTGCCTGAGGATCGCGACCTTGAGTATTTGATGGTTGATGGCAGTATCATCCGAGTCCACCAGCAGGGAGCCGCCCAAAAAAACGCAGCACGATGAGGCGATGGGCAAATCTCGCGGCGGGTTAAGCACAAAAATCTATGCGGTAGTGGGCAGCCTGGGCAACCCGGTGAGCCTGATCATCACCGCTGGTCAGGAGTCGGAGTACGGGCAAGCGACAGCATTGATAGAGGATTTTGCTGCTGAGTATGTTCTGGCCGACAAGGGTTACGACCCAGATGCGTTTATCAAGGTCATCACATGCAGTGGCGCGACGCCGGTTGTGTCACCGAGGTGCAATCGCACAGAGCTGCGTGACTATGGCAAGGTATTGTATCGGGAGAGAAATTGGGTTGAGCGCTTATTTCAGAAGTTGAAGCAGTATCGTCGAGTGGCAACGCGATACGAACGGCTGGCGCGTAATTACCAGGCTATGCTCTGGTTAGTTGCCTCTATTATTTGGGTTAATTGAGAACGCCC
>JAZFYA010000241.1:0-4540 GCA_036443315.1 Pseudomonadales bacterium | reverse complement strand
TGAAAAGCGCTCAAACAGTGCTCGCTCAACAACGTCGGTCAGGTTGGCAAGCTAACAACGCGTTCTGATTGGGCATAACAGGCAACGCGCCACTGGACCTACTTCCGCACCCTGAAAAAGCGTTTGCGACACCCGCCTGCGCGGGAATGAGGGACTGAGTTAAAACACCTAAATTCCAAATACTTTGGGTATATATAGGATGGAGCTCGTTCTATCGGAATCCATCTAATCTGCTCAGAAATTTCTCGGTATCGTTATGCATAACTCCCCTTTACCCTTAACGGCCTTGCCCGAACTACTGGCGGCAGACGTTGAAAAATATAAACAACAATTTATTGAGCGTAATCCTGACTACAATGATTGGTTTTCTCGGCGGCTTACCGATAATGATTTTAGGTTGCAGCTAGCCCGAACCTGGGCCGGCAGTCAATATGCGGCGGAGCTATGTTGTCGCCAGCCACAGGTTTTTCAACAGTTAGTCAATAGCAATGAATTGCAAAGGGACTATGCGGCTAATGAAATAGAAGAACGGTTGACGGCGTTATTGTCTGCGGTGTCCGACGAGGAACAATTAAATCAACAACTTCGCCAATTCCGTGCGCAACAAATGTTGCGCATTATTTGGCGTGATTTAAATCGACTGGGAGATTTGCAAGACACTACCCGTGATGTTTCTGCGTTGGCGCAAGCCAGTATTCGGCAGGCGTTAGACTTTTTTCATCAGCAACTGTGTGAAAGCTATGGCAGGCCTACTGCGGTCATCGATGGTAATGCACTCGAGCAAAAAATGATTGTGCTGGGTATGGGTAAGCTTGGTGCCTGGGAATTAAACGTATCCTCTGATATTGATTTGATTTTTTGCTATCCATGCAGTGGTGAAACCGTTGGCAGTGAAGCCATTGTTAGTAAAAAAAGGGTTAGTAAAAAAAGGCTTGGTAAAAACAGTGGTGAAAATAGAGTGGGTAAAAAACCCCTGGATAATGGCGAGTTTTTTACCCGGCTAGCATGCAAGTTAATTAATTCCCTAGACCAAAGAACCGCCGATGGCTTTGTGTTTCGTGTCGATATGCGCTTGCGTCCCTACGGACAAAGCGGTGCCTTGGTGTTAAGTTTTGATGCCATGGAAGAGTACTATCAAAGTCAGGGACGTGATTGGGAGCGCTACGCGATGATTAAGGCGCGGGTAGTAGCCGGCGATCCTGGGCAGGGGCAACAGTTGATGGATTTACTACGGCCCTTTACCTATCGACGTTATATTGATTTTTCGGCGATTGAGTCCCTGCGTTCGATGAAGAAAATGATTCGTCAGGAGGTAAAGCGCCGCCGTTTGCATAATGATATTAAGTTAGGTGTTGGTGGCATTCGCGAAATTGAATTTATTGCGCAGTGCTTTCAACTCATTCGTGGTGGTCGTGATATCGATTTGCAGGAGCGCAGAGTACAAGCCGTTTTATGGTTGCTGGAAGAAAAGAATTATATGCCCCAGCAGGCAGTTGCAGAACTGCAACAGGCCTATATTTTTTTACGTAATACGGAGCATGCCATACAGGCATTTAATGATCAGCAAACCCAGTTGTTGCCCGATGACGACCACCCCAAAATTGCACTGGCTTTTTCGATGGGGTTTACCAGTTGGAACGGTTTTTTTTCCGCGCTGTCGGAACATCGGAAAAAAGTAGATTACCATTTTTGTGAAATTATTTCCGATGCTCATGAAAAAAACGACAGTGGCGCTGTGGCAGCTCACTGGAAAGATATTTGGTTTAATGCATTTGACGATGAGGCCGGGAAAAAAATATTGTTAGATGCGGGGCACGAAAAAGCTGATGAAGTTCTAAATCGCATCACTCACTTGCGTGAAGACGGCATTGTTCTGCGTATGCAAGTCGTTGGGCGCGAACGTCTCGATCAATTTATGCCGCTGCTGCTACAGGCGACTGAACGTGCAGAACAGCCTTCGGCCGCTTTGTTGCGAATTTTCCCCTTGGTGGAATCTGTATTGCGGAGAACGGCTTATTTGATTTTGCTAGTGGAGAACCCAGGGGCACTGCAACAGTTAGTTATTCTTTGTGCCGCCAGCCCCTGGATTGCAGTGCAACTTGCCAAATATCCGGTTTTGTTGGATGAATTACTGGATGCGCGCACCTTGTATCAAGTGCCCGAAAAAGAGGCCCTGCGCGCCGAGCTGCAACAGCAAATGTTGCGCCTGCCATGGGATGACCTCGACGCGCATATGGAAGCGTTACGCTATTTTAAACAGGCTCACCAGCTGCATGTTTCAGCCGCTGAAGTGACCAGTAAACTACCGCTGATGAAAGTCAGCGACTACCTGACGATGATTGCAGAGGTGGTACTGGAGCATGTGCTAGAGCTGGCCTGGTATAACCTAACGGAAAAACATGGTCGACCGCAAAAGGCGGAAGGTGTGCCCTGCGATAAGGACTTTATCGTCGTAGGCTATGGCAAGTTGGGAGGTATAGAGCTGGGGCATAGTTCGGATCTGGACCTGGTATTTCTCCACGATGCCGCCGCGGGTCTCTCTACTGATGGCGAGCGGCCAATTGATAACAGTCTATTCTTTACCCGATTGGGGCAGCGGATGATCCACATTCTCACGACGCAAACCCCGTCGGGAATGCTCTATGAAGTGGATATGCGCTTGCGGCCTTCGGGCACCTCGGGGCTGTTGGTCAGTTCACTCAAGGCGTTTAAGATCTATCAGAAACAGCATGCTTGGACCTGGGAGCAGCAAGCGCTGGTGCGGGCGAGGGTAGTTGCCGGTGACCGCGCACTGCAAAAATTCTTTGAAGCGTTGCGCCTTGAGCTGTTATGCGAACCTCGGGATTGCGAGGGACTAAAGGAAGATGTGAGGGAAATGCGGTTGAAAATGCGGGATCATATGCTGCCCAAAGGGTTGGAGCAGGCAGAAAATCCAATTTTTCACCTCAAACATGGTAGCGGAGCTATCGTCGATATCGAATTTATGGTGCAATACGCGGTTCTGGCCTGGTCACACCAACACCCGGCTTTGGCGGTCTATACAGATAACATCCGCATACTGGAATCCCTGCAGCAGGCGGGGTTGTTTAGTAACGCTGACGCTGAGGCATTAACCGATGCTTATAAGGCTTACCGCGCCCACGCTCATCGCCTGAGTTTGCTGCAGCAGCCCAGCGAGGTGCCCATGGCGAAGTTTGATTATCACCGTCGTACGGTGGTGGCCAAATGGTTGGAATTGATTGGTTGGAATTGACTGGTTAAGGTATGTTGGTAGGTCGAGACCCATATATGGAACATGTTCCATCAATCCCGATTGAGAAAGCCACCGGCATCGGTACTACACATTAAATAGTGAAATATTTAACCTGGAAAAAACAGTCAATGTAACGGCTTTTTCAGGTTTCAGGTTTCAGGAGTAAGTTATGTCCATGGCCGACCGTGATGGTCTTATCTGGTTAGATGGTGAAATGGTTCCCTGGCGTGAAGCCAAGGTGCATGTGCTCACCCACACCTTGCATTACGGCCTGGGCGTATTCGAGGGAGTGCGGGCTTACCTCACCGAGAGCAACGGCACTTGCATTTTCAAGCTGCAGGAGCATACCGATCGTCTGTTTCGCTCGGCCCATATCCTGAGCATGGATATACCCTTTAGTAAGGACGAATTAAACGCAGCACAAATAGCGGTGGTTCGTGAAAACGATTTAGATGAAGGTTACATACGACCCATGGTTTTTTATGGTTCAGAAGGGATGGGGCTGCGCGCCGACAACCTAAAAACGCATGTGATGGTGGCTGCCTGGGAGTGGCCCACCTATATGTCGCCGGAAGCTCGTGATCACGGGATTAAAGTGCGCACATCCTCATACACGCGCCACCACGTGAATATTTCCATGTGTAAGGCCAAAGCCAATGGGCACTACATCAACTCGATGTTGGCTTTAAAAGAAGCCCTGGATAGCGGCTGCGAAGAAGCGTTGCTGTTAGATAATGAAGGCTACGTAGCGGAAGGCAGCGGCGAAAATATTTTTGTCGTTCGCGACAATCAAATCTACACACCGGAGCTGACTAGTTGCCTGGAAGGTATTACCCGGGGCACACTTTATTCCTTAGCGGCCGAGCTGGGTTATGACATTCAGGAAAAGCGTATCACTCGCGATGAAGTGTATATAGCCGATGAGGCTTTTTTTACTGGAACGGCTGCGGAGGTGTTGCCCATTCGCGAATTGGATGGCCGTAAAATTGGTGCAGGCGATCGCGGTCCGCTAACTGAAAAGCTACAGACCCTATACTTTGATGCAGTAAAAGGGCGTCGTGAGCAAAATTTTGATTGGCTGACACCAGTGGCTAGGCACAAGTAGCTAGTGCCCATCCATAAATTGAAAAATATCACATAATCGTCATTCCCGCGTAGGAGGGAATCCAGGTTTTTAGCGACATCTAGGCAAATGGATTCCCGCCTACGAGGGTGTCGCAAAAGGGGCTTCCCGTAAAACGCACCTCCCGTTTCATGCGGGTTGTAGAGGTGCAAAATTTAAATTTG
>JAZFYA010000240.1:0-4110 GCA_036443315.1 Pseudomonadales bacterium | reverse complement strand
ATTGTGCCTGCCCGTAATCGCCGCCAATTAGGCGGGTGCGAATCCAGTAATCTTCCTGGCCGGCAATTTCCACCGGAGCCAGGTTATGGGGCACGGTAAAAGTGATATCGCCAGAGTTGGCTAATTGGTTGCTGCCATCGACAAACTTGTTTTCCAGACGTCGCCAGCTGCTGCCATCAAAATATTCCCAGGCTAACTCCGGGTTTTGATAACCGCGGGGGAAGGGGATCTCCGTCCATTGGACTGTATCTAAATTGAGTAGTAAGGCATCCACCTGGGGTGGGTTAAAAGGATTTGCCCAGGCAGTATTGAGCAAGCCCCAAAACTCGCCACTGTCCTCGATGGTTCTGGATAAACGGCGTTGCCTGTTAGCACTGCCAGTATTAAATATAATGGGCGTATTGAATTCGGGTAATGTTGTGGCGCCGATGATTTTTAGCGCCGTATTCACATTGTCGGCAGTCACCGCTACCACGTCGACCGGCCCTGAAGTATCCAATAGTGTGTAGTTTATCGGGTCGCCTGTCGCAATTCCGCTCGATTGATTTAATGTCGCCACCTTGTTGAGGGCATCAAAAATATCGACCACAAAGCGTTTGTTTTCAATAATAAAAACGGATCCTAGCTGGGTAGTGCCATCACTATTATCTAACTGTACTTGAGTGCCGCCGTCCACGGAGGTACCACTAAATGCGCCGAGCTGTGCCCAGAGGATCCAGTTTGTCAGCGATGGTGTAGCGCCGCCAAAAATATTGTTGGGCAATATAAAAGTATCACTGCCAAAATCCAGCAATACCTGATAAGGGAAAAATACAGCGTTAGCGGCGACATCGACTTCAATTAAGTTAACGTTGCTTTGATTATTTCTTGTTATCCAATGATGGTGCTCATATTGCACCACTTGACCCAGTCGATTGCGCAAAACACTTTCATCCACCCTATTGAGGACCAATTCGGGCAGATCCTGATTCTGGTAAATAAAACCCGAGTCGACGGATGGACTCTCTGGGCGCGGCTCAGGTAATGCCAAAGTGCCAAGTTCACCGTTACTGCTCCACAGCGATGCACTGGCCTGGCCATCTGTTTTGCCCCAAAAAACGGCGAGGGGTTCACCGTAAAGGGCACTGGGATAACAGTGAATTTCTGAACCCGTGGTGATGCTGCTGGTACTGGGTGCAAACACAACCGCCGTATCGGCTACCGTATCAATTGACAGTGTAAAAGGGGCGAGTTGATCGTTTGCTGCAAAAATGACTAAGTCATTATTGCTTGCGTGGCGCATAACGGAAGGCCGTATCTGCGGGCTTATTAAGGGGACACCTGGAACGGTAATATTCTGCCAATTAACAGGATCATTATCTTTTTCAATGTCAGCTAACCAGAGATTTTGGTTTTTATCGAGTACCACCACCTCCATCGGGAAGCTGGCTTTGGGCTGCGGCCAGTTGGGGCTTTGCACCAAAATAATACGACTGTCAGTATCCACATCTGGCGCACTGATGGGGTCGGTAGGGACAATGTCGTTAAACGCGGGATCACCGCTGCGATAACTAGTATTGATTTCCATGCGTTTAAGCGTGTTATCAAAAACGGCAAGTACTACAGCAAAAGAAAACGGTGAAAAATAGGGGTTGCCGCGGCGTAAAACACTATAATCACGGCTTATTTCCGCAGTCGTTGCAGCGGGTGTAAGCGGATTCCATACTGCTTTGGAGAATCTCTCTTCACCGGGAAGATCGATATAAATATTCAGCACCCACCAGGCACCTCGTCGATCGCGCACGACAACATTATCCTGTATGGCGTAATAGTTGATGGCCTGAAAAGACTGCGGCGTAAGGCTACTATCCAAGCTCAGTAAATTTAATGTGGTATCGTCATCGCCGCTGTCCAGATCTTCAATTTGTGGTTGCCCAATCTCGATCCAGGTATATTTATTAATGTCATCGTCAAACATTAGCCCCTGTAGGGCGCCATTACTGCTCACCCCATAGGCGCGTTCCGGCCCACCGAGTTTTTGTACAAAAGCCATATGTTGAATGGATGAATCCGGTAGTGTCACTGCCAGTGTCACCGCGGCATTTTTTTTACTTAACACTTCGGGTATTGCCATGGCAAAGGTATCAAAGCGTCGCGGCTCTGGGCCAAAGGGCAAAAAACGGGAGCTTAGTGGTAGCGGGGTGCCATTGTGAAATGCCTGCGTGATGGTTAAGCTGCCCTCGCTTAATTCGCTGGTCGTTGCTGTTGATACGGCGTTGTCTGTACCTGTGCCTGTGTCGGTTGTTTGATTGTTACAGTCGCAGGCGGATATCGTTTCGGTGGGTACTTCCACCGCGGTTTCGCTAAGGCTTTTAACGCCAATTTTAAGTCTATTAACCCGTGTCCCCAGTATTTTTTCCTGGCTGATTTTTTCTGTGTACTCTGCTCTTATCCACAGCGCTTCGATGTTATTGATCGCGAGTGCTTCAACACTTCCACGCCAATATTTTTCCAGTTCTAGCTGGCCATTATCGGCAAGTTTGGCGTTGATGGGCAGCCAGCGGGGTTCCTCTTCGCTTTCGTGTACACCGTACATCTGCCATTGAATATCGCTGCTGAGTAAGTTTTGTATCACTTCCAGCGGTTCGATTTCCAAATATATTGTCGATGCCTGCTCCAAATTAAACAGTTCATTATGGCCTATATAAAAATAGTGTTTTTGCTGGTTGCGCAGGGTGAAGGTATCAAAGGTTGTTACTTTCTCAATCAGTGCACCCTTGGCGGGGTCAACATCGGCTTCCAGTGCGGGAGTCAATGCGTAAATCCCCTCATCTTCTTGCTCAATATGATAGGCAGCGCTGTTGACTTTAATCACATCGCCAGCCGTTAAATCACCCAGCGGTTCAATTTGTAAAAATTTGCTACCGCTTTTGGAAAAACTTGAGGCTTTAAAAATGGGTAGAGGCCCCGGCGCTGCAGCAAGCTCAAGAAAATTGGGCGGTGCCAGCTCTATGCGATCTTCGTCGCCATCGACGGCGGCGATAAAATTTAAACGCGAGGGTGTTAAAAAGAAGTCTTGCGCGGTTTCGAATACTATTTCCCCATCGTCGCCACTGGCAGCAACCTGGGTTCCGCGTGCAGCAAAAACCGATTTTTTTTGTTTGTCACTTAATAAAAAGGCAATAGGGCATTGCGCCGGGCGGGGCGCTTCTGCGGGAATATCCAACATATCAAAAAATGCAATTTGGTCGCGTTGCGGGCTGGAGTCGATGGCAAGAGTAATATTTTCTGCCATTTGCGCAGACGTTTTAAACAGTGCGGTTAGTAACTCGGCCCCTTTCTGATCTGCCTGCCACTGGGGCAGCATCACTTTGGCTATGGATAGCAACTCGTTATAAAGCGCTGAACTGCGGCGTTTATCGAGACGTGGCGGGGCAGAGGTTTTCATGGTTAGAAAGCTTCCTTAAAGTAGAAAGGAAAAACAAAGTTGCCACTTTGGTTGGTGCTGTGAACGCGATAATCAATTTCTATCAGTAGCTTTCCGTTTAAAGCCTGGTTGGCATCTACCGCTACGGTTAATACTTCTATGCGCGTTTCATACTTTGTCAGTGCTTGCGTCACGCTATGTTTCACCTGTGCGATCAAACCGCTACTAATGGCGGCGAAAACCACATCGTGGATGCCGCAGCCAAAGTCAGCTCGCATTACCCGCTCACCCTTGGCGGTGGATAAAATAAGATAGATCGACTGCTCAATATCACTTTCATATTCCACGCTGGAAACACGGCCACTATTGAGTGTTAGTGATACCGGAAAAGCCCAGCCCCGGCCGAGAAAGTCCTTGTCATGTTCCGCTTCGTTATTCATCACTCTCCATCGCTAACTAACAGTTGCTGCTTATTCATTTAACACTTACCCGAATGGTACTTACTTAAGGGCAGTGCTGTTAACGGCTTGCGACCGTAGTGTCCCGCTGCCACCCTCGGTAGTCACTACCCTCACTCGGTTGGAACCCCACGCCCTGGTGAGGGTAGTGACTACCGAGGGTGGCTAGACTGTGCAGTATCCAGGTACCACCGGAGTAGCTGTTCGCAATGCAAGGCCCGCTAAAGGGCGTGGGGTTTCCACCGA
>JAZFYA010000239.1:0-10529 GCA_036443315.1 Pseudomonadales bacterium | reverse complement strand
TTTCTTTTTGGATAGAGCAATCCCAACAACAATTAAATCAATTAATGCCGCAATCAGATATTGAATCAAAAATATACCTCAATGTACAGATGATGACTTCCATTGAATAAAATCAGCAAAACCCTTCACATTATCACAAACCAGTAATATTGTTTTAAATTTAAGATGCGGGTAGCTTTTTTCCTCAGATATTGGCGAAAAGAATAAACGTTTATAAAATTTTATATGAGCAGATCGCACGGCAGCAATAATATATTTAGCGGTTGTTTCATTCGCGGCACAGGCAATATTATTATAAACATTAAACTTCGCCACGATGCCCCTCATATGATGCAGGTCGGGATGAATAACAAACTTATTAGCTTAAATAAAAGGCTGGTTTAAATCGATATTGTGTTTTAATTCCTTGTAAAATATTTCCATCGCGGGTATTGGTTTCCTGGTCTCAGGATTATAAAGACATGACCTTATTGAACCCATCGGTTGGCCATTACAATACGTTATATAAGACTCGCTACAATTTTCCTTATCATATTCATCTGAAAACGATTCCGACTGGTGCGCATCAATATAGTCACCCGCTAAGTAAGCCTGGTATCGCAATGAACACACAATCGGCATTGTGTTATCGTTGGCAATTTCATTGTAGTATACGTATTTTTTTTAGAGTGTACCATGGTTATTGCTCCGTATTAAGGGCGCCTCTAAAAATTGCTTCTTTATGATATAATTCGCGCCATTTATAATTTCACGAGATAATTTGTATGTCCCAGCCTGGTTTCTTTGCTAATAAAAGCCTTTTTATTCTTATAGTAATCCGCCAGCAGTATCGACCGTAACAACAATATTATCGATTTAAATCAGCCTTTTATTGAGGCTAATAAGTTTGTTATTCATCCCGACCTGCATCATAAATGGCAACTATAAATACCACTCGGCCAGGAAACCATAAGATCTATTGAAGATAAGATTTTCTTTTGTTCTGCCCCTAGCGGAAGAGATATTTTACCGACAAACCATAGGTTCGCGGTGTCTCATAGTAACCTCGGGGAACACCCAAAAACGAAACTGTACGCTGACGAAGGTATGTCTCATCCAGCAAATTTTTTGCCCATAGTGAAATATGCCATTTTTTATCAATAACAATGCCTGACTTGGCATTGACGATATCGTAACTATCAAGCGTATACGCATCACGGTTATTGGGGTTGGAATAATAACCATCGCTGTAGTTGTAACTTATATGGGTGAAAAACTCAGTGTTCTGGCTGATCGCTTTTTGATAATCTATCGCGAGATGGCTCGAAAAATCCGGCGCATAGGGTAGCTGATTATTGTCGTAGTGAATGCCAATACCGCCCCCATGTTTAAATCGGTCAAAGGCAGCATCGACATAAGCGAGGCTAGCCGAAAAACGCAGTGCATCACTAAGGATATAGACAGTTTCTACCTCAATGCCCCGACTGGTCACTTTACTCGCGTTTGTTAACGCCAATATTGTTCCGTTGTTTGCTGTAGGAACAAATTGAAATACTTGGAAGTCTTTAAATTTAGTGATAAATCCGGCAATATTGAGCGTGATTAACTGATCGAGCGAAGTAGACTTTACACCAATTTCCAAACTGGTGGCATACTCGGGATCAAACTTAATATTGTCGAGCGTGCTCAAAAAATCCGCATTCCACCCGCCACTTTTAAAACCCCGCGAGATACTACTGTATAACAGTGTTCTGTTATTCGCGTGGTAAGCCAGGCCAAGCTTGGGAGAAAGTTCATAAAGTACAGTGCTATCTTTATGCTGGGCATTAATAAATAATCCCGTTGAATCGATACTGCGGTAGTCGATACGCTTGTCTTCCTTGGTGTATCGTAAACCCCCGTTGATTTTCCACTGTTGTGACAGTGAGTAGTTGCCGTGCATGTAGACCGCTACGGAGCGTGTATCGGCGGCGGCTGGGGTAGTCACTTTGGCATTAGGAATGATAAAATTTTCACCCGTTTCCGCATAACGCTGTGTGGAGATATTTTGGTCTAAGTAATATAAGCCCACAATATAATCAAAGGCATCATGTTGTGGCGATAGTAACCGGAACTCTTGGCTCCACTGTTCATTATCTTCATCGAATAAACTACTGGCCACATCTAAAGGTGAGTAATCTTCTTCGCTGAGCTCACTAAATGCTGTTTCCCGGTATGCGGTAATCGTCTCAAATTGATAGCCGGTTTCCCCTACATATTGGCTTGTCAATGCGCCGCCCCAATACCTTCGCTTTTCAAATTCTGGCGTGTCGTGGGCGACCTTGCGCGCGTCGGGAGCCGTGGTAAAACCGGTAAACCCGCCATCGGCAAGCGCAACGGCGTTAGTGGCATGTATGTCTTCGTTCAAACCATCAGCAGAGATATTAATCTCTAGTCGATCATTTGGCAGATAACGCAACTTCAACCGCCCAACCTGGCGATTTATCCCCTGCAAGTCCCTATCGAGAGTAATATTATCGATAAAACCATCGCGCTTTGTTATACCTAACTGTAGGCTGCTATAGAGTTGCTGAGTGATGGGTGTATTCACCTGTACAGTATGAGAGCGGTACCGGTAATTGCCTGACTCTGTCTGGAGCGAGGCCTTGAACTGTTTATTTGGTTTCAGAGTCGTGATATTGATTGCACCCGATAAGGTGTTTTTACCAAACAGTGTCCCCTGTGGTCCACGCAAAACTTCGACTCGTTCAATATCGTGCAAATACTGGTTAAAACTCGATGAGCGCCCTGTTAGCACGCCATCAACATAGACCGCAACACGTGCGTCAGAGCCAATGTTGCGTGAATAATCGCCAACACCGCGAATACTAATTTCACCACGAGAACTACGGCCGCCCTGGCCAAAATTTATAGAGGGGATTGCCGGTGCTAATTCTGCCAAGGTATTTGCACCAAGGCGGTCTAGCTGGGTAGTGTTATACACACTAATAGCAATGGGTACATCTTGCAGGTTTTCCACACGCTGTTGTGATGTGACGATGACTTCTTCTAGTGTTACATGGCGGGTATCAGCAAAACAAAAGCTATTGCCGATGCTCGCAGCTAGTGCAATAAGTAGCCTTCGATAGAACTTACAGCTCGTTATCTTGAGCGGTCGATTACACGGAGCCCAGACTCTTGTTGATAACACCATGATCGCCCTTTGTTAGAGAGTTATTCTCGTCTGCCAAGGTGGTGTTGTCCCTAATCCCCCAAAGTGGGCAGCTTTTTAACATAGGCCTCCAACTTCTGTCAATATTTATAGTGCGTTTTCGTTATTCGGGACAGCTCTGAATGGCATTTAGTTAAGGCTATAACCGAGGCGCTTTGAACCCGCTGTTCGCAATGCAAGGCCCACTATCGCCCACCATCGATCGCCCACCATCGATTGGAACCCCACGCCCTTTAGCGGGCCTTGCATTGCGAACAGCCACTCCGGTGATACCTGGATACTGCACAGTCTAGCCACCCTCGGTAGTCTAAGCCCTCACCAGGGCGTGGGGTTCCAACCGAGTGAGGGGTTAGACTACCGAGGGTGGCGGCGGGATACTACGGTAGCAAGCCGTTAACAGCGCTGCCCTTAAGTAAGTACCATTCGGATATGACAGCAAATGCTATTCAAGGATGAGACTGGTAGGGCCTTTTGCGGGCTGGGAAGGCATCTTAAGCGAGAGATAGTAGGTTTGCGGCTACTAACTATATAGTCAAAATGAAAGCAACAAATGTCATTATTATAGTTATTAAGGTTAGTAGTCCCTTGTGACCAGCGTTTTCCTCCTATATATTCACGTCTCCAGTAAACACAGGAAGAGTTTTCGGAGGTTCTCATGTCAAATGTAGCAGGTAAGGCGTACGCCATGAACGTACTGACTCCTTTGCCTTGGTATAAAACTTTTATTAATAAGATCTACTTTAAAGCCGTTACTACCGTTGCTAAGGGCAGTATTAAAGGCTTAATAACCCTATCACTGATTCATTTTGCTCGTTGGACCATTATTGGACCGAAGGATTTTCCGAGGTTATCTAAGAGTCAGCCAAAAGAAAAATTAAAATATGCCTACATGCTGTTTAACAGTAATTTTAATGGCAGTTGGGATCAATATGTCGATTCATTTAGTAGCGCAATACCTTCCGGGCTAAACCTATTTTGGCAAGGAAGCCTAAAATATCCCAAATCGGTCCCTTTTACACCCTTTCGCGACTACATCAGGTACAACCAGATTGATACTGATTACTATTACAGCGCCTATCCAATGGCAAGTTCTAACGATGTCAAAGCGGCAATTAGAACGCGTAAAGCCTTACTTGATTTTGTGACAGAGACGAAAGACATGGATGCCGACAAATTTAAGGCACACTATGACCAGCTTTTGCGAGGTTTGCAGTTGGATTTGAGTGAGATGGGTCCGACGCCAGTGGTTAGTATGGCATCGCTTGAGGTGCAACAAAAACGCGCTGAGGACAGTGAGCCGGTAGCACAATTGGTCAGTGCTTAGTCGTGCCCTTAAATCAAAGCACTTAAGTTGAAAATAATGGCGGGAGAAAATAATGTCAAATAGCAGTGGAAATGCCTATGGCCTTACGGTTTTATCGCCGATTAAAAATGGTATGATCGGCGAATCGTCCTACGTGTCGAAGACGCGCCGGGTGATACAACAACTAGCGCTTGCGGAAAATAGCCCAATGGCTAAGTTCCCCCAAACCTACCTGTGCCGTTTTTTTATTATTAATGACGTATTTTACCAGGGCACACCCTATAAAGAAGAGCACTTAAAATCAAAATATTTATGCTGGAGTACCAATTTTCACGGTAAGCGCAATGAATATTTAGAAAATATGTGGCAGGCGATCTCCTCAGATGTGAAAAAAATTTGGCAGCATTGTGTAGCGTTTGATGAAGTCGATAGCGCCGCTGACTTTGTAAAATATATAAAAAAATGTCAATTGAATATCTCGTTGTTTTTTAATGGATCTAACGATGAAGAACTAGAAGTTCAATTAAAAGCGCTGTATTTACGCCAAGAGTTCACTAAATTTGCGGCAAAGAGTCAGGGGCTAGGTGCTGCGGACTTGCAGCAGGCATTTAATAAGTTTATTGGCAACACGCAGCCATCCGATTTATCTCAGCCCACTTGGGTTCCGGGGCAACAGCAGTTGGCATCAGCTTAAGGTTTGGTAAAAAAGCTTCACCTATACTAGAAGGATTTGACAATGACCAAGGCACTGGATCTGACCGACATACAGGGAAATATAATAAAAGGCTACGGTCGCTATGGTTTTCCTGTTGCAAGATATACGTTTTTCCGCATTGAAGATTCGCAAAAAGGTAGAGATTTTGTAAACGGTGTATTGCAAAAAGTCACTTCAGCGGTCACTTGGGCCAGTGATAAAAACCCCAGTGGAATTCCAAAACCGCCAGCGACAACCAATATTGCCTTTACTTACAATGGATTGGTTGCGCTGGGCTTGCCGCTACGTTCGTTAAAGGGCTTCCCCCCGGAATTTGTTACGGGTATGAAAGTTCGTAAAGAAATTTTGGGCGATGACGGGCCTAGCGCCCCGGAGCACTGGGATAAGATATGGCAAGATGAACCCGTTCATGTATGGGTGTCTATCAATGGCCGGAATAAGGACGCTATTGAAGAGCGCTATCAGTGGTTGCGTGCCATTCTTGCAAAATCTGCAGGGGGTGTTGTTCAGCTCACGGGGCACCGCGGTGAGGCGGGCGACGATCTTCCCTACCAAGAGGCTGCCGCGTTGCTAGATGCCAATGGCTATCCTACACCGAAGGAACATTTTGGCTATACCGATGGTATTGGGAATCCGGTATTTGAAGGGCAGTTTCCCGAGGACGAGTACTATCGGGTTATTGGGCAGGGTAAGCCAACGCGCAACAAGGATGTTCTCAAGGCGTGGCAGCCGCTGGCTACGGGAGAATTTATTCTGGGACATCCCGATGAAGCGGAAGAATATCCTGCAGCTCCAGCCCCGAAGCTATTATCCAGAAATGGCACCTATATGGTTTACCGAAAATTACATGAGAATGTTGGGGCTTTCAATAATTTTTTGAAAAATCTGGCTAAAGATTTTCCTGGAGGTGAAGAATTACTCGCTGCAAAATTTTCGGGTCGTTGGCGTGACAATGGAGCGCCACTAGACTTTGCTCCCGATGTTGAAAGTAAAAATATGCTGGATAAGAAAATTAAGGCCATTGACTTACGCATCGCAAATCCGGTAAGCCCTGAAGATAAAAAATCCGCAGAAGAAGAAAAGTTAGCGCTGCGTATTAGGTGGGTGAATTTCAATTATAGCGATGACCCTTCGGGAGCCAAATGTCCCCTTAGTGCACATATTCGTCGCATTAATCCTCGTGGATCCCTGGAACATAACACGGAATCATTTAATACCCCGGGAGCATTGGTTAATCGTAGGCGCCTGTTGCGTCGCGGTTTACCCTATGGAAAAGTTGTAAATCCCTCCGCTGATAATGGCGATCACGGCATTATTTTTATGGCGCTCAATGCCAGTATAGAGCGTCAATTTGAGTTTGTTCAACAACAGTGGGTTAATTTTGGTAATGACTTTAGCCAAGGCAATGTCAAGGAAGTTTTATTGGGGAACCACTGTCCGGCTTCACCCAGTAGTGTATTGCTGCAGACTAATCCCGATGCACCCGATGCACCCGATGCACCCGATGCAGGGGGAAGGCCATTTTTTGTTAGCAATATACCTCGAATGGTGGAAACAAGGGGCGGCGATTTCTTTTTTATTCCAAGTCTAACCGCACTGCGTATGATTGCAGAAGGAACAATTGACCCGACGTGAGGCTGTTTACTTATCTTCAGTATTATTCAAATCGTCTGAGCTATTGGGGATCTAAACTATTGCAGCAATAGCGTCTAGTTTAAAATAGAGTCTGAATAGGCTCAAGAAAATATCTAGGGAGCTTTTCAATAATGAGCATCATTGATCGTATAAAAGTCTGGGGTGCCAATAATACACCTACAGTATTTGCTATTCTGCGCAATATTAAACCTATTTTAATAATAGAAGAGTTTGCAATAATCACTCGTTTTAACGACGTTCAAGAGGCCTTGTCTCGGCCCGATGCTCTGGCAGTTACTTATGCAGAAAGAATGGGTGTTATTACTCAGGGCGGAAATTTTTTTCTTGGCATGAATAATACGCCGACGTATACCCGCGATGTTTCAAATATGCGCATAGCGGTAAGACGTAGTGATGTTGATGAGATTGTTGCACCCTTGGTTGAAAAGTTATCCAATAATATTGTTGCTGAATCAAACGGTAAGATGGATATTGTTGCTGAGCTAACAAGTGTCGTTCCCGCTCAATTTAGCGCCCAATATCTAGGCGTTCCAGGTCCCTCCCATCAAGAATTATTTGAATGGACCAGCAATATGTTTCAATACCTCTTTTTTCCAGACAATCCAAAAGAGGTTGATCAAGCTGCGGTGATCAATGGCGCTAAAGCCTGTGATTATTTAGATCAGTTGGTGGCCGAACGCAAACAAAAATACCAGCAAGGTGATAAAAAAGATGACATTATTGGTCGCTGCCTAGAGCTACAAAGTGCTGGCACTCCCGGTATGAATGATATCGATATTCGCAATAATCTTATTGGCATTATTATCGGGTTGGTTCCTACCACTTCAAAAAGTGCTGTGCTGTTTCTCGACTATTTATTAGACCATCCAGAATTGTTGGCCGGGGCACAAAAAGCAGCACTTGCGGACGATGATGAAGTTTTACGCAAGTACATGTTGGAATCACTCCGGTTTAATAGTTTCGGCGCCGGAGTCTTTCGGGTGGCAGCAGAGGATTATGTGGTTGCAAGTGGCGCTTTTCGTTCGAAAAAGATTCGCAAGGGAACCAAAATATTGGTGGCTACTCAATCCGCAATGTTGGATGGTCGTGAACTTAAAAAACCTAAACAATTTCGATTAGATAGACCAGACTATCATTACATGCACTTCGGGTATGGTATGCATACGTGTTTCGGTAAATATATCAATAGGGTTCAGATTCCCTTAATTGTAAAATCCTTGTTACGCTGTAAAAATCTACGCCGCGCACCGGGTGCAGCTGGAAAAGTAGAGTACAAACAACCTTTTCCTATTCATTTCAATGTGGAATTTGATGTACAAGAAACAGCAATAAGTGGTTTAAAAAACTTTGATAAGAAGGTGCAAGCTAAAGTGGTCTAATATTCTTGGAGGCGGCATGTTGTGTTGGGAAACAACTGCCCCCACAGAATGCTATTCTATATAGGATTATCTTTCCACTGTTCCTGGTGGCGGCTATATTGGTTCTTGTTTTAGTTCAGCTAGCGCCTCTCTTGCTAACAATAATTGCCGTGCGGAAGAAGATGAAATGTGAATGTCGCTCAGGACTCTCGTAGACTCTCTCTTAATGCGCAGGCGTTGATGCTCGGTATTTTTCAAATATTACCCTTCGGCATGCCTCTTATTGGCACATTACTAACCTAAGTATCGACTAACAGTCGGGGGTTTTTTCTGCTTGGTCGATGTTCGTTTTGTGGAAAATGCAGGCCCACATACTTGACTATTTTTAAACTTATTTCATGAACTGTGTTACACATAAAGTACCCTATTTTTTGTCGGAGTCAGTGTAATCCTATCCTCCTCGCCCCCTCCTCGGTTTACTTCGCCGTCTCCGGTCGACTTCCCACCACTGCATTCACATTCATCGCCTGTCCACTCCTGACTATTTCAATCGCCACGGTTTCGCCGGGGCGGGTGGCGGCAATAAAATTCATTCCTGCATGACCATCACCGACTGGCTGGCCATTAATGTGGGAAATAATATCGCCGCTTCTCAAACCACTTTGATCAGCGGGGCCGTTGCGATAGGTGTTGGTAATAACGACGCCATTATTAAAGGGTAAATTATTGGCTTGGGCCATTGCGGGAGGTAGGGCTTTGACTTCGATTCCCAGCCAGCCACGCATTACTTTTCCATATTGAATCAGATCCGACATAATGCGCAACGCCAAATCGGAAGGAGTGGCCAGGCCGATTCCCTGTGAGCTACCGGTTTTGGTGTAGATGGCGGTGTTGATCCCTAGCAGTTTTCCCTGTGCATCTACCAGAGCGCCGCCGGAATTGCCGGGGTTGATTGCGGCGTCGGTCTGAATATAGTTTTCATAGGTACTAAGTTTTAAACCGTAACGGCCAGTGGCGCTGATAATGCCCTGGGTAACCGTTTGGCCAAAGCCATAAGGATTGCCGATGGCCAGCACTACATCGCCGACCATGGCTTGGGACGGATCGCCAATAGGAATAGTCTCAAGGTTATCCAAATTGATTTTTAGCACAGCAATGTCGGATTCGGGGTCGGTACCAATAATCGAGGCTAAGGCCTCGCGGCCATCCTGCAATAGCACCAGTATTTCATCAGCGCCATTGATGACATGATGGTTGGTCAGTAAATACCCTTGGGGATTAATAATGACTCCCGAGCCAAGGCTGCGCTGTACGCGCTCTTTCTGCAGGATATTATTTTTCTCCAAAAAATAGCGAAAAAATGGCTCGTTAAATCGTGCAGGTATTTTTTGTTTAATGGTTTTGCTTGTATAGATATTCACTACCGCAGGTGCTGCCTGCTTGACGGCTTCAGCGTAAGAGTAGGGTGCCTGTAATATTGGCAGGGGTGTTATTGGGCGGCTTTGCCCATGCTCGGAATTGAACCCCAATAAACCGGGGGTGTGATCGAGAATGATGATGGCAGCTAACAATCCGCAGATTACTGGCCAGCGTAAAAATTGCAAGAGAGTATTCATTGTTGTTCGATCATCGTGAGACTGGTTATTTAAGGGCACCTCTATTAATTGCTTGCGGCCTCTGGCTTACAGACGCCCACTATCCTTAAACAAAGTGGGGATCAAGGCATCGTTTTGAAGGCATGCTGGTTGCATGTCGAGAAACGATAACGCGGAGCCCCCCCTGTGTCAGGCTAGTTGCCGTCTGTAAGCCCCGCAGGGCGCGACCTGAAGCATGCATTTGCCGCGTTGCAAACCTCGCCAAGGACAACCAGCCTTGGCCTTCGGTTTGCGCTTTGCAACTGCACGCTTCAGGTCACGCAGAGGCCGTAAGCAATTAATAGAGGTGCCCTTAATAGAGGTAATGCCCTTAATGCTGTAGCCTACCATTTATTCTCCATGAGTGGACAGGCTTAAGTCCATCCACGAATACACATCACTAGAGAACAGATCCATGTCGGTTGATATCCAAGCACTACTAGCATGTACCCATGAGTTGTTGAGTCCTGAAGCGTTTAAGGATTATTGCCCCAATGGTTTGCAGGTTCAGGGTAGGTGTGACATTAGCAAGTTGGTCTGTGGCGTTAGCGCTAGTCAGGCGTTAATTGAGCGAGCGATTGAGGTAAAGGCTGATGTGCTTTTAGTGCATCACGGATTTTTTTGGAAAGGTGAAGATCCCTGTATTACGGGGATCAAGTATCGCCGTATGCAA
>JAZFYA010000238.1:0-28253 GCA_036443315.1 Pseudomonadales bacterium | reverse complement strand
TCTTACCATTTACTCCTACTGTCAGCAGGAGGTCAGGGAGTGTTTTTGGTCTCTTTTTAAAATCACGCTGGCTTTATTAACGTACGCATTGGTTTTTATTAAGGTCGATTATATCCAGTTGATTATTTATATCATCATACCTTAGCTTGCCAGCACTCAAGGTTAACCATGTGGGTACTGAGGTATGATGATATAAAATTCATTTTTACAGCCAGCCTCAAAACACCTTCATCTTTGTTGCTACAAAGAGTGTTAAGGGTATGACAACACCTTCGACCACAACCCCCCACGAGACCTTGCACGGAGTACTAATCCACGTACTTTACCATGATGACACCACCGGCTTCGCCATCCTGAAGTTGTATACACAGGACGGTCCCCGGATAGCCTGTGGCAATTACCCACAACCTGTGGTCGGTGAAGAACTCAAATGTCTAGGCTACCCCGAACTGAATCACCCCAAGAGCGACTTTCAGTTTCATCAAGCCTTCAGTCGAGTGCCGACCGCACCTAGAGCCCTCGCCCGGTATCTGATGGGCTTGTTCAACATCACCCAGCGCGTCAGCCTCGATTTGGTTGATCAATTCGGTCAAGATGTCTTTCGGATCATTATCGACGCTCCGCAACGGCTACGGGAGTGCGGCCTGAAGGACCATGAGATCCAACAGCTCAGCACCATCTGGACCACCCACAAAGCCCGCGACCAACTGCTTAGCAGTTTGGATATTCACGGCGTTAGCCCTCATCAAATTGATGCCGTGCGGCACCTGGTTGGCTACGACCTGGATATTCTTGCCTTGCTGCACAAAAACCCCTACATCTTATATATCGCCTGCCAGGATATTACCTATCAGGATATTCTGGCACTGGCCTCTCAGCTCAAGGCCAAGCCATTTACCAAAGGCCATTTGCAAGCGGCTTTACTTGCTTGTCTTCGCCAAGCGCAGCGCAAACATCGCTACACCTTAGCTCGCCAAGATCTCCCCTCACGGCTGAACGGTTTGGGGTTTGAAAGCAAGGAACTCACGACAGAACGCCTCGACATGGCCATCGACTGGCTGGCCAGTAACCACTTACTAGTTCGCGCCGGGCAACACCTGCAACTGCCGGACAATGCCCGCCGTGAACGCGAACTGAGCATCGCCCTGTGCGCCTTGATTACCCAACCCAGTCCCATGGACTTAGTGCCGGACAACGACACCGCCGACCGCCTGCTAGCACAACGCCCCAAAGAGGTATTAGCGCAGCGGACGAACGCTCAAACCATACTGGCAGAACCGGTGACCTTAATCGATGGTCCATGCCTGCTCAGCCAACAGTACTTACTTGATGCCCTTACCACTTTCGCAGCGGATGGTTTTTGTGCTGAAGTGACTGTCGCTACCTGCAGTGACGACAGCGCCCACTTGCTCACAGCACAACTCACCGAAAGTGTATGTTGCCGCAGCGTCCGCCGCCTGCTCGATTATCAAACCATAGGTCCGCCGCGATACCACAGCAAAAACACACTGACCCTCGATATGGTGGTGGTATGGCAAGCCTCTTTATGGGATCTCGCCTCTCTGCACGCACTATTACAAGCTCTCGATGCCACCACCACCGTGGTACTGATGGGTGACAGCCGTTTGAATCGCCCGGTGCCCGGTTTGTTCCGCGCCCTGTTACAGCTTGACGGTCCCGGTCAACTCACATTGCCACCCGATGACCCCGACGAGTACCTGAGCACCTTATTAGGCAATGCACCGCTCGACTGGCCGGAACAGGACTTTCAACCCGACACTGCCTTCAGTGTGCTGCCCGTGGATCCGGCTAATATTCCCACAATGCTGCCAATAACCGTGGAACGCTTGGCCTCTTTTCATGATATCGACCCTCTGTATGATATCCGCGTCATCAGCCCAGGTATGTACCTCAAGGAAGTCCCGGTGCAAGAACAATGGCACACCGCACTGGTTGACACTTTGTGCACGGCGCCTGGCAGTGCGCAATGGGGGGATCAAATATATCGCCGACACGAACAGCTACTGGTGACCCCGCCCACTGACCAACCGCACTGGCCGAGTCCCTGCCCAGTTGAAGTAATTGGCAGTGGCAGTGCCGGCAAATTAAATGTCCGTTACCTCGATCAATCGGCCAGCCTGCGTCCCGATGAAACGCCGCTGCGCCTTCCAGGCTTGTGCCTGTTACCGAGTCAATTACTGGGACGACCCACCGAGCTAATTATTTTAGTGATGAACAAAGACCATTGGCACTTAGTGGACCGACCCTTACTGCATCTATTAAAACAACATGCACGTCGTCAGGTGCTGATCATAGGCGACATTGACGGGTGGGCTCCATCAGCATACCCAACGGCGTTGCCCGAAACCTTTCCCTGCTTAGAGGAGCATTGGCACCATGCCAGCCGTGCAATTCCTACAACAACGTCGTGAAGAACGTAATGATCGTCTCACCGGTTTAATCCGCGTCTATTTATGGGGGCCGGTGTTGGTTGGGTGTATCGCCATATTACCAGTCAGCGCAGTGGCAGCCTTGGCATTGTGCGGCAGCATCTTTGCGTTTCTGGCGCAGTGCGCTTTAGATCGCAACGCAGAAATTAAAATCTTCGATTCGCTGTACGACGGGTTTGAAGTCGACGATGCCGATATTTTGCGTGCGACCTATCTGGGCCAAGCAATGCCTTTTTTTGAGTGGCGCAACGGCCTTGATGTCCTGCTCAAAGAACACGGAATGTTGACAGTTGACCAACGCCGCGATTACGCCGCAAAACAATACTCCCGGATGACTCCATTCATGTTTCCCGATGACATGATGACACGACACCTTGCAGTAATAGGTCCAACTGGTGCGTTTAAGACCGAGCTGGTGACCATCATGGCCGATCAACAAATCCGGCGTGGCGGAGGCATGATTCTACTGGAAGCAAAATCCGATAACAAACTGGCCGGTGCCATTTACAACCTGTGCAAACGTCACAATGTGTTGCACAAACTGGACATCATTAACCTCGAACACCCGGCATTGTCTCACAGCTATAACCCCTTTTTCTCGGGCAACGTACGATCCACCTTGTCGACAGCAATGAAAATGCAGGCCGAAGGCGGTGAGGAGTTCTGGCAAGACACGGCCCGCTATTCATTAACAGCGGCCATACTGGCCTTTAAAGCCCAACCCGGCAGTCCTGCCTTTAACCTCAAAGACATGGTCGCGCTGTTAGGGAATTTTGATCTGCTGATAAAATTAATTCGCAAAATCAATATTGAAGAATCCGAAGACCACAAGAATGCCCAGGAATTCTGTCTAACTTACCTCAACACCTGGTGGAACGATAGCAAAGGAGAATTTGACACCAACCGCTATAAAACGTTGTTGCAAGGTATGATCTCGAAACTGTCAGCATTTACGCACAGTGAATACAACCGGATAATTAATGCGTATGCACCACAAGTCGACCTGAAACGCAGCATCCTTGACGGCCGTATTACTGTGCTGAGCATGTCCAGCCTGATGGACAAGGACGGTACTAGTTTAATGGGTCGCTTATTCATGAGTGACATCGCTCGGGCCATCGGTGAAATACAGGCTGAAGGGCTGGTGCCACTAATCCCCTGCCCAATCAGCATCGACGAATACCCCAGTATCGCGCACGGCGCCGACATCGGAATTTTTCAATTATCACGCTCTGCAAACTGCCCGATGCAGATATTTTTTCAGGGCAAGAGTTTCTTGAACGAGGTCGGCCGCGAATTCGCCACCAGCGTGTTGAGCCAGTGCTGGCACCATATTTATGGCGATGTACGCGACCCTGAAACTCGAAAATTTGCTAGTGAAATATCCCCTACGATCATCCGCCAAATCGAGCAGACCTCTACCGGTTCCAGTTTTGGGATGTCACATGGCTCGGAAACAAGTGGCGTCATTGCGCAAGAAACGGATGGCCAGTCCGTCAGTCGAGGTACCAAGGAGCTGCGAGAGACCTTGCTACAACCTGATGACTTTGAACATTTAGAACAGGGGGACGCGATCCTAGTCGGCACCACCGGTACCTACCGAATTCGCTTAGGGTTAATTCACGATATCGGTACGCGACCGGCGTGGAAAAACTTCGAATTACTTTACCCCGAACCACGTCGTGGATTCGGCATTAACTTATGGGAACAAGCCATTGCTAAGTATAGGGGCACTTTTGATATTTGATCTAGCAGGTTCGTACGTCGGAATGATGGATGACTTGAAATTATGGCTCAAGTACTGGGACTGGTGTTTCTTTAGTTGTCTCTGGGACTGGTTCAAGGCCTGGGCTTCTTTTCAATTTTCCCGCTATGGCGTGATGGGCTGGGTTGCTGTGGGACTCGTCGTGTTGGTGGTACTGTTTGTTTTTAAGCCCACTCGCCATTTAGCCACACTGATTTATGCCGCTGCTATACGCGGGTCATTCACACGTGTACTCAGTGGCGGCAGCTGGATAATCCAAATTGCTACGGTGGGCATCGTGCGGTTTACCCTCACTCAAATCAAGCGAGCAGCGAAATATTTGACCAGTTTAGGTGAATGACAAGGAAAATGATCTCAGAATCTCGCTAATTTGGTGTCGCAAAGTGTATTACTGGCAAACAAAGGGGATTTTTATGTGTCGTGTGTTGTGTCTTGTGTTCATCACGAGTATTAGCCTGGCAGTCAGTGCCCAAGTGGTCGATCAACGCAATCCTAATTACCAGAAAGGGGTACAACATATCGCTAATGCCGCACGTGCGTTGGAAGTGTTCAAAGCGGAATTAGCAAAAGGCGAGGCCTATTACGCATTTCCTGGATTAGATGCCGTGAGGGCTATAGCCGTAACAGATCCTGTGATGGATACGTTAAACATGATTATCGCTCCCGAGCATCGGCGGTTTAAAACTCAGGTGCTAGAACCTGACGGTGTTTTTTTTAATCCGGTCCGTGTTAAAGCCAACCACGAGTAGCGAAGGAGTCTACAATGCAACTCAATACCACATCCTCTTATCAGGGCATAGTCACCACCTTATCGAATGTGAAACCACATACCCTGCTGTTGTTTGCATTTGCTGCCTTAATTGTGATGATGCCAGACCTCGCGTTGGCCGCGAACTCGAAGATATCATCAGGTCAGTTTGGTCCCACCACCGCCGTGCAAAAAGGCTCGACCAAATCATTCTATCAATACTACTTAATGTTTGCGCAGTGGGCTTTGATTCTCACGTTTATCGGTGTTCTCATTAGCAACTTTTTAATGGGCGGACGATTTAACCGCACATGCCTATTTATCGGTAGCTTTGTGGTGATCGGATCACCCCTCATGATGTTCTTGGCGGATCTCTCAGGATTTACCTCCTTTGCTGCTGATGTAAAGGGATAACCATGTATATTCCTACCGACGACAACAGCGTGCGATTCTGCCCGGTGTATGCCACTACGAAGGTCAATGTCGGCGTTATTTCACAGACGGAATATTTATTCACGCTGTTTGGCGCCGGAGGGTTGCAACACTTTACCTCCATCCACGACTTTATTGCGATTCTCATTGCGATAGCTGCATTGCTTTTTTACAAAATGATTACCCGGGGTAAGGAGGCATTTGAAAACCGCCAAGCCTACGGTAATAAAATCGGCTCCTTGAAAACAACCCCGATTATTGGTGAATTGGCACACGCTCTTGCAATAGGAGAATGTTTTCGATGGAACGCGATTGGCTTGATCCCACCCGCGACAATTGTAGAAACCTACACCCCATGAGCCATTCGACGCCAATTTCCCAGGTTGATTTAACTACAGGTGGTGCTCGCAATATTGAAATTAAGTCCCGAGAAATGTTTTCTCTGGGTCGCGAAGGACATGACGAGGAAACGTTGAATGCTATGAAAGAAGACAGTCCCTATAGCCACTACAATCTAATAGGAAAACATGAGTCTGAAAAAAACCGACTTGTGCTTATGACCGGGATATTCGGTTTCGCATTATTGGCAATTATTATCATGCTAGCCTGGGGCTATAAAGGACTGCTGGATACGGTGGAATTCACCACCAAACATCAAAATGTGACCTTGTACCCAGAGGCCAATGGCGTCTACGTCCATAAGTCAAAACCTCCTGTGTCACACCTACAATCCTTTATATACCAGTTTATACAGAACCGTCTGAATTATAACCCCGACGCGATAGTTATCAATTTTGATGCCGCTAAACGAATGATGTCTCAGTCCTATCGCCTATCGACCGAAGACAACTGGGGAAAAATTACGTCTCGGACCGCGCAGTTAGGTATTATGCAAACATATAACGTGATAAATGAGACATTATTAATAGAAGAGAAAAAGGATCATTACTTTGTAACGATAACAGGTAAGTTAATACGATCAGTATCAAACGTCCCTTACCTAAACGAAGAGCGTCAGTACTGGTTTAAAGTTAATCGCGTAAAACCTAGCGCCTACTATGAATGGGCTGTTGTCATCGATGAGATGGGATATACAAAACCATAATGTTAAAAACGCTGATCACCACAGGGCTGATATTGTTATCGGGGATGCTATTGGCTCAAACCGAGTGTGACCGCTCTCCTCGTACCGTTATTTACACGGGAGAAAGCTTTAATGTTTATGTCGCAAATAAGCAGGCTCCAGAAGTTGAATTTCCAGAAACCCGTTTGACGGGCTTGTATTTAGAACATCCTGAAAATTTTGAATTGGATAGCCGAGCAGCGAATAAAATCACCTTGATCGCCCACGAAGACGGCCTTCACAGCATTGCCAGTGTCGACGGTGGCAGTGGTAAAACGTATTTATTTCGCCTGATTGATCGACCAGGCTGTGCAGACTGGTACGTTAAAGTCGAATTACCCAAGCCGGTTCTACAGCATCAATTGGCGCGAAATCGAAAAGGCAACATTAAAAGTCTGATGCACCACTTATTCAAAGGTAAGAGACCGAATGGCTACCGACTAGAACGTTACACTGAGTATGAAGATAAAGATCGAATGGTCATGGAAATGGGATCAGTCATCATGCTCATAGCCGAACAGTGGATAGGACCAAAATACACGGGGACGACTTATGAAATTGTGAACCGAGGTCGTAGCGGCTTTAAATTCGCAACGGACGCACTGGATTATTACGACGACAACATTAAAGCGTCGTTAGGAAAAGTCCGAGAAATCAGTATGTACCCTTTAGACCGCACACTGACACCCGCTCCGGAGTATGTGTCAGATCTTTATTCTGGCTCGCACCGTGGTTTGGTGTTTGTTGTCTCAGAAAACGTGAAATAACCTCATGCCTGTTGATACAAACGATACGGATAGCACGCTAGCGGTAAAGGCAAATAGCCGAGTATTGGCCGGTATGGGAGTGATTATCGTCCTGATTATCAGTGTGAATTGGTATTTCAAAGATCCCGCTGATAGAGACTTGCCTGTAGGACCTACCATAGCCGATGATTCCTCTTCCACCACTGAAGGAAAGACCGGGGACATTCCGGGTAATATAGAAGAAAAAGGCATTCTTCGAGTGTACGACAAAAAAATGGCGGCTCAGAAAGAAGAATTGGACCGACTAAAAGAAGCGAATGAAGAAAAAGAGAAACGGTACGGAAAAGCAATTGATCAACTTCGTCAGGATATGAATGTTAAGTTTCGTGAAATTATTGAGCAAATATCACAACAGCAACGGAAAGCAATTGAGTCTTCTTATTACGATGGATTAAATAAGGAGTTCTCCAATGATCCCATGGCGACTGAACTCTCCGACAAACAATACACAGAGTCTACAGGCGTGTTACTCGATAGATCGGATGGTCCCAATTCTACATTTCAGTCGGAAAGTCCCATGCCGATTCTGGACAAGCAAGCAGGTCGATTCCCGGTTACCCATTACAAGGACGCTGGTTCCTATATCGACCTGACCCATAGACCAACGCTTAACCCTGGATACGATACCGCTACTGAGGGGACATTAGATAATTTGACTCTACCGGACACGCTTATTCCCACCACAAACACAACGGCGGCCAACCAAGGATTTAGATCGGCAGTGGAAACCAGTTCTAACTCAGCGCCAATAGAGGCAACCACTATTCACTCAGACAGCGACAACGTAGAAACCAATACGGTAGCCGCTTTGTCATTCACGTCCGGGAAGTTATTACACGGAATATCTTGCCCCATCGGCGCCGCATTGGTGAATAAACCAAGCGGTTTGCCCGGCAGACCTGTGATCATTCCAATAACCGGTTCTTTCAAAACGCCAGAGGGCGTTATCATCGATATTGGCAAGGCACATATTTGGGGATTATGTGGGGGTTACCGTACTGACAACCCCGAAAAGGGACGTGCTGAAATAGCTCTTAAAAAAATCAGTTATTGGGACGCGGAAGGTAATGCGCACCACGATAACATAAGCGGTTATCTAATAGATCCTATCGACAACGCCATCGGCTTGGGTGGCTCTATAGATAAAGCCTCACGATATGCCATGATCGAAGCATCGAAGGCGGCAGCTCTCGCTAGTTACGCCTTAACCTTATCACAAAAAGAATTTACTACCGTCGTGGATTCCGGGCAAGGTACTCGCTTCTTAGATGGCGATGACGTTAAGGCTTCCGGGGCTAGTGGCATCGGAGCATTTTTAATGAGAAACGCAGAACACTGGGAAAAGGAAGCTAACTCATCCTTTGATAGTGTGCTACTCCCTGCGGATAAAGCAATTCAACTAATTATTGATAGCCCGTTAACCATCACCGTAGGCAAGAACCCCATGGACACAGCCAATAATAACGGCAGTGATTATATTCCTTTGATTTAAGGATCTTGTAATAATGAGTATGAAGTTACACCTACATTTTGAACCGTATACATGGCTATTGCGTGTTTCCATTATGGGCGTTTTACTCTCAGGCTGTTCTTCTACACCAGTTGACAATAAGGGTCCCTCGCTTTCATCCGTTTACGACAGTTTTTATCAAAAGGGCCGGAAGGATACTGTGCAGACACTGCGTGCAGGACTACGGATGGACTTTACTAACGGCGTTCGCGATCCCTACATACCAATTCGTAATCCCGATGTGATTGCACCCGTCTGGGTCGTACCCTACGAAAGCCCCTACTCTGACGTTAAACACGAAGGTCATTGGAAATGGATCGTGACCGAGGAGGCTACGTGGTCAAACTAGTATTCATCCTCCTTTGCCTGTTACCAACACATTACACATCTGCTGACGGATCTATACCGCAATGGCAAAAAGATTTGTTACGGGAATATTATGCCCATGCCATTCTTAAAACGACAAAGATTGATGTAAAACTGTCGTCAAAAATTAGTGCCGTACGCTGGCAATTCCAACGATACGCTAAAACGCACGCACGCCCATATCCAGAATTAGCCGATATTCCTTTAATCCAGATCTTTAACACGGGGTCACTTACCTTAGCGGATGTCATTACGTACATCTGTCTTTCCTCAGGATATGAACCGATTATTCATGCCGATGTTGAGTTGAATCAACCGATAGCACTGAATAATCAACTTAATAGCCTTTCAGACATGAGTGATTATCTCAGTGATGTTAGTAATACTCACGTTAGTGTGTATCGTGAAGGCAAGACCCTATTGTTAATCCCAAAACAAGACTACGAGTTAGCGCACAATGACTGACAAAATCGATATTCATGACAGTGAAACAGAAGGATTGAGGAAGCGCGGGTTTAAGCGTGCCACGCCAATCCATGATCTCGTGGACACAATGATTTACGAACCCAGTCTTGTTACAAATTCAGCGGACATAACCGAAGATAAAGGGGGTTATTTTCAATGCATCAACGGGGATTTTGCTAAGATTTGGGTGATTAACCCGTTTGACGTGTCAACCATATCTGCTGCTCAAGCCGCGTCCGTCTCTGCAGCTTTTGCTCATACATTATCAGAATGGGCGCCAGGCTCAGAGGGCCAATACCTAAAAATAACTACACGTCATATAGGACCAAAGTTGGAACACTATGCTCAATGTATGGACGTTGATAATCGACCGATTGAACGCGAAATGGTTGATGCGGTTCTGCGTAGACAGTATGGCGCAACAATTACCGACAATGGCTTCTTCGATAAGCTTTCTCCTCGAATTATTAATGAAGCGAAAGAAAGACTCATTGGTGATGTCGTCGAAGAGGCTCGCGAGTCAACACTGGCTGCTGTCGATAGCCAAATGAATACAGGGAAATTTCCCAATCAAACCGAGCACCTGCTAGTTTTTCGTTGGTCCCCCAACTATAAAACGAAACAATTCCTGCGCAGTCGGATAAAAGGCATGCTTGCAGTCACTGGTGCTGTTGATACAGAACAACTTTACAAAAGTCGGTTTAATGAGGAACTAGAAACCTTTAATAGTTATGTTAAAAGCATAGAACAATCTTTAGTAACGAATGACTTTTATCCGATGAATATGACGGGACAAGGCTTACTCGACTTACTGTATAGAATATTAAACCCTGTTAGAAGTTACGAAATTCCACCTCCTCCATATACGCGGCGTGTACCAGTATCGATGCTGTTAGACAATCCAAAAGATCTTCCATTGGAACAGCTTCGCGGTCAAGCTGGATTTTCAAAAGTTGAGCCAAAGAAAAATGGTTGGGACATTACTTACGATGATAATACCTTTTTTATGCGTGCTTGCAGCTTAAAACAGCAAATGGCCAGAACGCTGCCCGGGATGCTGCAACAAGCACTGAAAATACAGGGTGAGAATATTGTTTCATTGAATTTTACCTGTACGCCTAAGTTGAACATGTTAGCGCGATTATGGTTTAAGAAGAAAATGATTACTATGAAAGAATCTATGAAGAATATTATTACACCCGATGGGGAAATCGGTAAAGAAACCCAGCTTCAATTGAATGATATTGAAGCGGTGCATTTTGCACTAACCACGGAAAATGCCAATGATAGACAGCAGGCATTTGACACAAGCTTGCATGTTATACCGATGGGATTGAATGAACAAGCCGTCGAAGACGAGGCGAGACGCCTAGAAGCCGATTTGTGGCGTGTTGGGGTTCGTGAGGAAGAAGCAGGACATGCTGTCATTCAAAGTGCGCTTCCGCTCAATTATAGAAAAACACATAATGACTTCTTAGGGCGAGCGATTCCATTCATGTCACCAGACCTTGCCTGTCTAATACCCTTGTTCTGTGAATTTCAAGGAGCATCATCACCGATGATGCTCCTTAATAACCGCGATGGTCAGCCGATTTATGCAGACTTATGGGGGGATGAAACGGGACGTGTCGGTCATTCTCTTGTATGCGGTGGAACCAACTCCGGTAAATCGTTCCTGGTAAACAACGCTATCATTGATGCCCGTGCGAAATATAAGGCTAAAACCTGGATCATCGACAAAGGTAGTTCCTACCATTCCTTATGCTATGCATTCGACGGACAGTACATTCGTCTCGTTACCGAAGAAACAGTTGATTCCAGGACGGGCGAAGTATTGAAGCCCCTTTGTTTTAACCCATTTTATACTGAACTTTTGGAAGACGGCACCCGCCGAATACCCAGCACTGATGAGTTGGTTTTCCTCCAGTCCGTTATCATTACCATGATGGCCAAAGGTGGCGGTGATAGTATTGCTGTGAAAATTACCAGCGCACAAGATAACCTGATCACCGATGCTCTATACACTTTCTTTGAAATATTTTACCGCGATAATCCACAAGACGAAGCAACGCTCAGTAATTTTATTACACATCTCAAAACGATTAATCATTCGAAGGCGAAAGGCATAGAAATTGTTGAAGCATTGACTAAGTTCTTTGGCAACGGTCAGTTTGCGAAACTATTTGACGGGAAACGGGATATCGATTGGGATAACGACTTAATCGTTTTGGAATGCGAGCGGATGTCCAACTCACCTGCCCTGCCGGTTGTTTTGCTTGTCCTGTTTAAACAAATTGATAACTATACCAAGTACGTTCTTGATCGTGATATTAAGAAACTAATTATTGTGGATGAAGCCTGGTCAACCTTATCTGATCCCCAGGCAGCTAAGGCCTTGTCAGCATTCTTCCGTGAAGTTCGTCGCTATGGTGGAGCAGTCATGCTGGTCAGCCAAAAACTTGCTGACTTCATTAGTATCGTCATGGCTGAACAAGGTTCCGGGGGTAAAGTCGAAGACGGAATACTTGACAATACGTACCATTATTGGCTGTTGCGCTGTCAAGAAAGTGATAGAAAATTAGCTGCTGAGCACTTGAACTTTTCACCGCAGGAAAATGATGCATGGCGATCAGTGTCTAGTCTACCTCCCATCTACTCAGAAATTTTCTACCGTATTCAAACAACAATGGGGGCATCGTATGGCGGTGTTGTGCGCTTAATAACGCCACCAGAACGCTACTGGATTTCCACGTCCGACAGTGATGACTTCACCATGCGTGCAAAATTAATCCGGCAATACATGGAAAAAGGTTTGAATAATCAAGAGGCTGTCGCTGCCACCGTTCATCACTTAGCCAAACATTATCCGTACGGAGCTCGATATGAAATTGCTGCTTAGATCCTTACTAATCCTTATACTAGTTATCTTGGCAGGCTGCTCTACATCAGAGACAAAAAATAAGCCTGTACCTGTACAACCCGCGATTCCAGATAGTGTCCTCTACCGCCAGGGTTATGTAGAAGGAATTCAGCAAGTCATGTGGGACTTGAAAGGAAAGATGATGGCCCGTGAGCAGTTCACTTACGAACCAGCCATTGTTATTTGTCCAAGAGTAAAAGGGAAGGTGATTAATGGGGCATATCGTCCATCTCGTATAGAGTGTGGTGTCAGTAAGCAAGGTGGATATGTTGAAGAAGTGCCCATTAATCTGCCCCGGTTAGGAGAAGAAAGATGAGTGACCAAGAATCAAACAAGACTAACGAAAAACAAAGCAACCCATTGCTTGAAAAAACTATCGATACCTTGGACAAAGCATTGACTAAAAACACTAAAAATAATCAACGAGTAGAAACACCCAGCAAAGAAGAAGTGATTAGTTCCTCAGTTAATTCCGGTCAAAATCATAGTGAGTTATCCAAACCACACGATGAGATGAGCGCAGCATCCATCATACTCGATCAGCTTACGGATTCGGACAATGTTAAAGACTCTGGTGAACCACCAGTATCAAAACCAAAGCTCATCAAGGGGTTAGTAGCCTTGGTTTTATTTATCGCTATTGGAATAACTACGGGCAACTATTATACGTCCGATGCAAAAAAAGCGGCATTAACAGGTTCAGACATTGTAGGCGAAGATTACACTCCAGTCCCTGAAAAAGTCACCAAAACGTCTGTACCTAACGCCAGGAATAATGTAGATGAAGATCAATTAATCAATGAATCTTATATCCGCAATGAAAATGATACCGATCTATTTGGAGCCATTGAACTTCAGACTACAGATTCACCATCCGACTCAATAACGTTATCTGAAGGCGTTAGCTTGGACGCAGTAACAGATAATGCAAGCGCACTAGATTATGGCTCGGACAGCGATCAACACCTATTAGAAAAACCACTAATTCCGCTATCAGAACCAGTTGAACCGCTGGGTTCAATGGATGAATCCACAACAGCCACTACAATTCCAGCGCCTCCAGAAGAGGAGCCACCGGTAATTATTGCTGGCCTAACAGACGGTAACCTTTCCTCAATCCGTCAAATAATTGAGGAAAATAGTCCCGATTTAACACCTCTATTCGATTCGAACAGCGATCTACAACGACGCTTAACTGAAATAAAAACACTGTTAAGTGAAAGGCAACAGATCTCACTATACAATTCTATTCCTGTCGCTCCTACACTGACTGTAATTGCTGTTATACCTGCTTCAAAAGGTTGTGAGCTGTGCACTGCGCACGCTACAATAAGAATTGCGGGAACAGAGCGTATGTTTGGCGATGGAGACATATTAGCATTGTCGACTCAAGGGGTTGGGACAACAAAATTTACTGTATCAATTACTGCAGATCGATTTATTTTACGTGATGAGTTACACGACGTTGACTTTTCTTATTGGAAATTGGAGAGGTGAATAACTTGACTTCAAATTTAGCTCATCTCCCTTTTGATTTAATGAGAACCATTACTGATGAAGATACTGACATGCTGCAAAATCTGTTTGAATCTATCAAAGAAAGCGTATTTCAAAATAAAATTACGGCATCAGTCGAATGGGGCATACCTGAACCTACCTCGCCTCGACAAGCTATCTTATCAACCTTTACGCTAAAAGTTGGTAGTGAAGATCTTCTGAATTATGCGGAAGCTATAGGTTTTGTGCATAAATGCAAAGAAAAAGAAGCAATTCCATTATTGCGGGTACTAGCAGACAAGGGACACCGTGATTCACAGACATTGTTGATACAAATACTGCAGAAAATTAACAATGACTTGTGGCAGACGCTTGCGAAAAATTACAACAGCAATGTGAGCCGGATTATCAATGTTTCCCCTGCCAGTATCTCAGTGATAGAAGATAGCGCGGTCATAAGGGTTCACCCAACGTTGCTCGGTCAAAGGAATGCGCGTGCACCACGGTACGTAATGAAATACGTTATACAGCATGAATGTCTGCACCGCTATTTAAGTACAACCCGAAAGGATCCACACCCTGAACATTTCTTGATGCACGAAAATATCATCCCCAAACGCGCCGATGCTATTAAATGGCTAAAGGCGAACAACTTTGCAACTATAGATGATGAACTTTAATGAAGAAATTAGCGTATATATTATTATTACTTTGTTGTACTCCAAAGGTATTTGCCATCGAAAGTTTGATTACCCATTACGCAAAAAAATACGGGGTTGATCCTCTACTACTAAAAACCATCTCTATGCGTGAAAGCTCATTATCTCCGTGGGCGATGAACTTTGATGGTGAAGGCTATCTATTCAAATCAAAGAAGCAGGCTCTTGATGCCTACCATCGTGTAGTCGATCACCCATGGTTATTTAAATACCGGATCGATAAAAAGAATTACCACCGTCGTTATTTTAAAACCAGGGCACAGCTCACTCAATACTACAATAATCTTAACACCTTAAGGTCGAAGTGGTTGTCAAAAACGATACCCATTCAGATGAAGGCCAAACGAGACACCCGATTATCCATTGGAGAAGCCTTAATTCGAAAGATCAATACCTTAAACACGGGGATTGGGGCAATGCAGATGAATTATCGATATCATCGTGACAAAGAGACCTCAGTCGCTCGCTGGTTAGACCCTGATTTCAATATCTCACAAGGAGCCAAACTGTTTCGGTCACTGATAGATAAATATAAAGACCCTTTTGTTGCCGTCGCTCATTACCACAGCAACACAAAAAAGTATCAGGGTATCTATATGGTCAGATTCTACTCCCTGCTAGAATCACAACTGAAACGGAAAAACAGTTAACATGAGATCAGCGTTGAGCCTATTAATACTCATATGCTGTCTATACCTTCCTAGCCTACAAGCACAAGAAGACCCTACAACTGTCGCTTTCGACAAAGGGCTCATCGCAATGTATAGCGGTAAGCCCGAATTAGCATGGGAAATTTGGCTGCCCCTCGCTAAGCAAGGTCACGCCCCAAGCCAATTTCAAATGGCAAGATTGATTCAAGACAATCCTCAGTACAGTCAGCATTTACCGAAGGCAAAAGCACTCCTTCAAATGGCAGCCAAGAGTGGTTACAAACCCGCTGAACGTCGACTAAATAACACAATCGCAAAAAATAATCATCTACAGTTTATTGCTGAACTATCGAGTAGATTAAACAATAATGCACTTACACAGCAAAACACTGATCCACAGTCACATACAACATGGGCTGGCCGTAGCACACGACTACAATCAAACACTCCCTCCCAAATAATACAACGTGAGGTTCAAGAAGCACTTGTCGACAAATCTGGTCAAGCTAACTTTGCTGCTAAAACTCAGCAAACCATGCTACAGATTGGCTATGTACCAGACGCAGGACAGAAAGCATTGCAAGTCCATGTTTTTACCAACGGCGAGCTTGATACATTTTCCTTAGTAGCACGGTGGCAACGTGGTTTTGATAAAAAAACACTGGATCAGGTTAACATAAAGTTTTACTACCCTGTTGACACAAGCCGAATCCATGAAACGGCTTTTTCAATGCCGTTTCTTTCCCCCACTGAAGTGCCACCTGGCGGGTTCATACCCGATGTAAATGAAGAAATATCCAAAAAAATGGGTGTTACAACCTACCCCTCGTATATATTTTCCCATCAAGAGAAAAAATACATATTTCATGATCAGAAGTCCCTCATAATTAGTGCAGGAAAACGTATTAATCAGTAGAGAAATTCTATTTGGAGAATGCGTATGCCTTTAAAACCGGTAGCCTATATTGTAATTGGCGGCTTGTTGGCAAACACATTAACTGCCACTGCCAATCTCGACGTAGTAGACTCGCTGACTCGGGCGTTTGAAAACATAGCTCAAAGAAAAGAAGCAAAACAAGAAGAAGTGCGAGCCAAACTACCCAACGCCCTCCCCTGTGAATCTATGGGCTGGATGGGAAATTGTAATGAAATTAATAATCAGCAAAAAAGGAATCCTCTCGCCCATATTCAAGCTAAATCGCGGTCAGGCACAGAAATGAATTTCCCTCCAGGTACATCCTCTGCCGATATGCGCCACGCTCTAGAGCAGTCACTTGAATCAGCCATAGCTGTGCGAGAATATCGGAACAAGGTAATTGGTGAAGCGCAATTAGCAGCAGACTTAATGCGTAAAGCGGCCTGGGTCACAGGTCCAATGGAGCACTTGCCTACGATTGATGAGTTATTAGCTACAGAAAAAGTACCACTTAACATCAATACAAGCAACTTAGATGTTAGTTTTTTTACCAGCTCAACCTGTAGTACTTGTGGCTATCAACTATCAGCGCTTAATACATTGCGGAAGAAATACCCATTCCTGAAGATACGTGTGTATCAGATGGATAACAATCGAGTATACCAACAGCAAAAATTAATTGATGAGGGATATACCAGTCGGATTTTGTCAACAAAAGAAATATTAGCTTTGTCTCGAAAAGGCGTGACGGATGCACCGGCTTTATTTATAGATAATCAGCAAACAAAAACACGCCAACATATACCTGAGTTCGCTTCATTCAGACGCCTGGAAAAACATTTGCAAGCAGCTGCTTATATTAAGACTGCACAATCGATTGAGGGTAATCAGTAATATGTTAAAGCGTAAATCGATTCGTGTATTCATAGTTAAGGTCATGTTATTACTAGTAGTCACAAGTAATGTTGTTGCGCAAAATAACTCCACCTGGAATTCTACAAAACCATGGGAGCGAACAGTTTCGATGGTAAATAATCTGCTTGGCGAGGATGTAGGGAGTACATTTTCTCAGGAAGCTCATAAGGTTAAATCAGTATTTTCCACTTACGATCCCGATTTCAACGATAAACAAAACTATATAGAAATTATCGGGACACAAGAAGCTAGCATGACTTGCAATGGATTCAACTACTCAAACCAATTTGAGGGCCAGCTAAGGGATATGAAGCGTAGAATTAAAGCAGTTGCATCTGAAGCAGATTCAATGCTGATTTATTGGCTGGCTATTACAACTCCTGTCATTAAAAACACCATCGACTGGCTAAATAGTGACTTATTCGCAGGTCTGGAAGCAAGTTTTCTAAGCTGTTCATCGTTGAAGCAATTAGCCGATGGGAAAAGTCTTGCTGACACGACGCAATCAACAGCGGTAGAGAAATGCATAACACAGGAAGGCTTCAACGATCCCAACTGTCATGATGGTAATACATCTAAACCATATATGGCCGAAGCGGTTGCTGACTATAAAGACAAAATGTCAAAAAAGGTTACGAGCGCGATAGGCGCCTTTAACGACACCATGGCGTCCAACCCTGCAAGATCTGTCACGGACTTTGCCATTTCCATCAATGGCAAGAAACTGACAAATGCAGTTACAAAGCCAAATAACTCAAATTCGCCCAGCGGTTTAACGAATTCAACGGTTAGTCCGGCCCTTGCCAGTCTTCCAGTATGTGAAATTACTATTGATGAAAAACTTCTGCAGTCAGGTGCGCCAAACATGGGGCTACTCATGCTCATGCAAGGTGGAGTGACATGTCATGACTATAATCAGATGAAAGATATGTTGCCCATCCCAATTCTTTCTGAAGAAACGGGAAACTATTTAATTCAACCGAGAAGATTGACAGCTCGAACCGTATTTAACGAGAAGGTGTTGGATTTCGTCGCAATGTATAACGGAATGATAAACACATCTGCCGACACGTATGTAACTACCTCTCACTACATCGAATATCAGAACCGGACCAAACAAGTACTATCAATCGACAAATACAAAGCATTAAAGGGGTTGGCTGTACAGTCTCCACACAAAGCGTATGGAAAAATCCGGCAACTAGCTATGCTGGATGCCTTAACCGAAATGAAGTACATGGCATCAAAGTTAAGGTCTGGTGTAGAAAACGGCATGTATGCCGGCGAGAGCCAAGAAAATTTTACTCCGCAATTGGAAAAGGTTTACAAGTCGAGTGTAGACTCCATTGATGAAGAGATTCGTAGCATTGAAGAACGAATTCTTATTGATCAGAAAAAGAATGACATCATTTACAGTACCTAGTTGAGATCAGATGGACTTAGATACACTGCTTTCTATGGCATCAATATCTGAACGGTTTTCAGATATTGTTGCCATATTAATGATCCTACTGAATAAATGGCATATTGCTTTTTGGACATCTGCAATGGTTGTTATCAATGGCGGAGGCCTAGCTATACTCGGTTGGGCTCTTCTCAAGTCCACAGTCGATCAAGGAAATTTGCTATTAACAACAGTTATCATTGTTTTGATCGCTAATGTATTAATGATACCCATAAAATTTAATGAAAAAGAGCTATCGACTGATTTCGCTACCAACAATACTTTAGTCCTTGCAATGGCGCCATACTATACCTGGCGTTTTTTTTCTGTAATGGATGCCATGTTTCATCAGGATGCTGAGGCAGTAAAAGTCCTTGGAATCCGTAACGATCCGATTGGTCTGCCCTTAGAGAAACAAGGATTGTTTCTTGCTGCCAGCAATGCAGATCATAAACCTTTTCTAACGGATGTTCGCAATGCTAAAGATGCGTATGACAATTACCTCGCACGCTGTAGTTCAGTTATAAATAATGACCGCTCAGTACCAAGGGAATCCTGGTTAGCCGTAGGTCTTATGGGTGGGGGGGGTATTGGAATGCCAGAAGGCTATTTCACCTCGGTTAAAGTCTCCAATCCTATCATTAGAGCCTTGGGGAATTTACTCGATCTTAACCTGATTGGTGGGGTCGATTTGAGGGGGCCAGCACTGGATGCTCTAGAGAAAGCCAATGGGGATATTAGTAATATCGACGAATATGTTGGCTTCCCTGTACTTAATAGAAATTTTTGGTATGACGTAATAAGTCAAAAAGGTAATTCGCCCACGCAAAAGGATTATATCATTGGCAGCACACATCTAGGAGGTCAGTTTGCCTATCCAAATCTAAGTAGCCTTACATCGGCAACCTCTTCTTTTCCTGGCTCAACTGTTCTCCCTGAGTACAGAATTAATTTCTTCCCAAATAACTGTAAAGAAATGTACGAGGTTGCTCATTTATCCATGTATGAATACTTTACTGCATTGTTTGCCATTCAGAACAGACAAAAGAGTTTTTTATTCGGTAGTCGCGGTGTAAATTCTGCCTGGGCTGCTTCCGAATTAACCTCTCGTGAGGGAGTTGCAGCCATGGTGTCATATAGGAGTCTGCAAGAGATATTAGCGAACGAACAACCTTTATATCAGAAAAGATCCAACCAAGATCTCGCCTATACTCGTGGCTCGGGAGGTGATGAAAGCTTTTTTTTCAGTGACCTTAAAGCCTGGCTTACAACTGCTCTTCATACTCTATGGATCAGTATAAAAACGTTTTTCCTGATATATACCATCCCTGCCCTTGTTATATTCAACGCATTTATAATAGCGTTACTCCTCACATTATTTCCATTTTTTGCGGCACTATCACCACTTGTTGGCCCTGATATCCTTACAGTGTGGGTGAAGTTGGTAGCTGTCATATTTATCACGTCTTTTCTAAATTGGTTTATATTGGTGGCCGGTGCTGACCTCATATACATCGTAAATTTAATCACAGCATCACACATGGCAACATCAGGGGGCGATACAAATCTTGTAATACTGGCAGCATTAATTCCTGGGGTCATTGTATCGATAGTGGGTGTTGTTGAAATCGGATTAGTTTATTTACTGGTCATGCGCGATACCGGGATTATGCGCAGAGCACAAGGGGCACAGTCTGGTTTTAGTGCAGGAGCCCTGATAGCTACGGCTGGCGGTGCGTTTGGAGCGATGATGTTAGGAAAGAAAGTGTTAGGTGGGGGTTCTGGGGGTAGGCCAAACGGTAGTAATGGCCAAAATGATTCTCCTTCTGCAAGCTCTAATAATCCTTGGCAGGGAGGCCCCGGGGGGGGTAACAACAGTTTTATCATCAATAGGATTGAATATATGCCTGCCATGCAACGCTCCGGATCAAATTCAACGAACGTTAATAAATCTAGATTTTATGGTGCTAACGCAAGGCGTCAGCCTTCCAATGGCATTCATAATTTAAGGCTGACGCAGGAGAAGGTAATATCACGACGAACAGAAAAACCCAATACACCAGATAAGAATGCTCCCTCATCGCAACCGGTTAAGTAAGCCTTATGGATATTGACTCTCTATTGTCAATGGCGTCACTTTCCGGCCGATTTAATGAATTGGTCGGAATTTTGGTTATCTTGTTCAATAAGTGGCACATTGCTTTTTGGATTTCTAGCATGGTTGTCATCAATGGTGGTGGTTTAGCTGTCATCGGGTTCTCACTGCTTCGATCCTTGGCTGATAGTAACGAGAAAATTATTATAACCATAATATCTATCATCGTGATCGATGTTCTGATGATAAGAAATTATATTGTAGACACAGATATTAGCTCTTCCTTTCAAGCTGGCCAACCAATCATGCTGTCGACAGGCCCATATAAATCGTGGCAATTTTTATCAACTTTATATGTTATGTTTAAAGAAGATGCAGACGTTGAAGCACAAAAAATACTGTCTAATCATAATGGAAATCTTGCATTAAATAAGAAGAATATCGGGCTTTTTAAGCGTTCAAGTCAAATGTCATCTTTACCTTTTATTGACGATGTCCCCGATGCAAAAAATGCGTACAGTGATTATATCAACAACTGTACATCTGCAATGCTTTCAAATCCTCAAGTATCGCCACAGTCGTGGCTTGCTGTTGGTCTTATGGGAGGAGGAGGACTGGGTTTGCCAAGATCGTTTTATACGTCTTATGATCAGAATGATAGCAACCTTAAGCGTTTTTTTAGTGACTTATTCGGCATAGGTAGGTTTGTAAAAAATGATGTCAGAACGCCTGCTCTACAAGCGCTTGAGCAAGTTAACGGGGATTTTTCTAATGTCGATAATTACAAAGGTTATCCGATTTACAATACTTACTTTTGGACAAACGTAGTCGATGGATTGAGCTCACATCCGACCAATTCAGATTACATTGCAGGGAGTTTATTTGAGGGTGGTAAATACGCCTATCCTAATCTCAACACAACATCATTAAATAATTTATCTGTAAAACGACCATACGAACTACTGTTCTACCCTAAGAACTGTCGTGAAATGTATGAAGTTGCCCACATGTCGCTTAACGAGTTTTATTCCGCCCTGATAGGAAAACCAAAGACCATTCAAAGTTTCAATGAATCCGATGTTGGTGATTCAGCCGATGCGGTTGCGATGCTATCAGGCAAAGGGGCTTCTGCCTCAGTACAGCTTGCTAGACTGCATGAAGTTATTGCGAATGAAAGGCCTCGATTCGGAATGGATAAAATTAGTACCTGGATACCAGGGGACAGAACCAACACAAAGAAATTTGGTGTTATGGCACGGATGGGAAGTAGTCTTGCGGAATGGCTTAAAGAGGTTTGGACCAAAGTCAAGCTGTTTATGTTTCAGTTCACAATACCAGCAATGATTGTTTTCAATGCATTAGGAGCGGCTTTTCTCATAACAGCCTTTCCATTCTTTGCCGCAATGGTGCCCTTTGTTGGGATTGATATCATATTGTCATGGTTCAAAATATTGGCAGTCATTTACATCGCATCCTTTATTAATTGGTTTATCCTTGTCGCCGGTTCAGAACTTATGCATGTATTTAACTTGCTCACGGCCGTTCATGTGACAACGATCGGCGGAAATTCGAATCTAACACTCCTCGCCGCCCTCCTTCCTGCCATAATTATCACGTCTATTACCGCTGTAGAAATTGCCATCGCGTATTTATTGGTGATGCGTGATATGAGTGGAATGAGACGTTTAAACCCGGGGCAGGCAGGATTCAGTAGTCATGCACTGGTGGGGACTGCCTCAGCAATTGCGAGTGTCGGTTTTGGTCTGGCGAGCCTGGGCTCTACTAAACAACCCACCCCGTCAAGCAATCCCAATCCAGGAGGAAATCCATTGCCTTCACCTGGGCAGTATCAACAAACTGCCCCATTATTACAGCACCTTTCTGCCCAGCTTCCATCCAGTTTACCGAACGCCAGAAGGACTTCTCAGCCGCATTTGAGAGAGAGTCAAATTCGTTCGCGTCGTGGTAAAGATTAATGATAAATCTAATTCCATACACCCTCCAATTGATTATCTCTTGCTAAGTGTCTCAACCAGCATCTTGCTAATGTATATTTGTTTCGCCACACTATCATTCAAATGCTCAAATGGACTAATCCCATGAACAGCTTGTCTAATAGCGCCAGGTTCAAAGCACTAATCGTCATCCTTTTACTCGGCTGGATTATTTGGGAGACCGATGAAGGTTTTTTAAAGGGTGAACCTAATTTTGCCGATTGGAGCTATGGTGAAGATTTTAACTTTACCCCAAAAGGCAAATTCGTTTGGCCTAAAAATATACGGAAAGTAACTGTGGCTAAAGCCCGTCACAAACACATACCTCCAGAATATAACGCGACAACTTTCAATATAAACAGAGGTAAATGGCAAATACTCTTTGTTGGACCCGATAGAATGCGAATTCGCCTCAATGGGAAATACGACTATCTAAATAACGACTTGCGTAATCCACTAACCTATTTACGTATGTTTATCGATGAAAACAACTTGGCTGACGATGTTGAGATCAACTACATGAATATTGCACGAATCCCCCCTTATTACCGTGCCCAAAAAGATGCGTTTTATGGGTGTGACGGCAACTCGCCTGGTAAACCTGTGTGTAATCATCTGTCACTTGATAATTATATTCATGCTCATTATTCACACCCGGATTACCGCGATTACCTGAAAGAATTGTGGGAGCAGCGCGACATAGAGCGTTATTCGTTTCCTCTTGAGGAAACGCGTGTAAACCCAACGGCCTACCATGTTTATTTGATTAACCCAGTGGGCGAACGTGTTGTTGGTGGCCCCATGTACTTTAAGGACGGCTTTATTGGCAATCCTCCGGCCAATCGTATTGCGTCGTTGTTGGCTCGTGCACTGAAGCTCAATCCTGAAAATCTGACATTGCCTAGATACTTGCCACATTTGTGGGCGACGATCGATGATCTTTTCGTTCCAGTGACGTCTTTTTATCGTGATGGAGGTGAGGAAGCGAGAGAGGGCTTTGGGAGGCTTGTCGGCACAGCTATTCTTAGCAGCAAAAATCAGCTCAATTATTGGTACATTACAGGCAAGCACATTGATACCTATTAGATACCAACTAGCTTGATTGACTGGATTCAATGTTTGTTTCAGCCAATCAGGCTCATTTAAGAGAGGCTCATTCATTGCTTCATCTTTCGCCGGTTGCTTATTTAAGGGTGATAATACGGGTCTGATAGTGTGACAGAACCCTTTTTTAACTATTTTGGACTTTTTTTCTCTATGACAGATATTCTCCAGAACCAACTCAAGTTTGATGGTACGGCCAGCCTGCCTATACTGAGACAGCCAAGCGCCCTGTTCTTTGAAATTGATGGTGAATACCGACCTAGTTGGGTTGTTGATCTGACTGGCCGCGTTATTTTTTGCTGTAAGCGAGGTAGTGAAAACGCATTGGTGCCCTACGGCCGGTGCATTGTTTGCAGCGATGTTCATACAACATCACCGTTATTATGGCACCCAAACGTAACCACTTTTTTGCAAGACGTTGAACAGTACGCCTCGTTATCTTCGGAATTAAATCTCATCTTGTCTACCTGTTATCCTCGAAAGCAGATACAGTCTATCCCGGCTATTTTTGTGGCAGAACCACTAAATACCTATAAAGATGAACATATATTAGAGGCTATCAAGGCATATAACGGCAGTAGTGCAGATAATGAAAAAGCAACTATAGCATCAAACTTAGCTAGTGCGGGTGTAGTCCCTATCCCAGCGATTACTCAATTCAATAAAAAATACCACACAACACACAAAGGAGCACTGCTTACTGGTGCAATTGGCATCGTTCAACCAGGGTGGATGAACTTCTGCCAAGTATTTGAACCCAGTGTCGTCACTCATCAAACAAAATGAATTAACTATGAACTTTAATACTATGTCTCCAACGTATAACAATACTCTTTACTTCGACCTGGCACCGATATCCATTGAAGAAGACTATGAGGCATTCCCTCCTTCTGAGAGATGGGAACCTAAAACCCAAACAGACGTTATTCAGTTTAATTTCAGCCTCGACCCTGGCCGTATTTGGTTAACCATTTCAGCAAAGGATGCTCATAACATTATCGCTAGCATGTTTAAACGATCCAATCGCAGCCACTTGCCTTTCTGCTTCAAGTCGCGGACCAATACCAATGGGCAAATGACACTCGATCTTTCACTCTTGGAAGAAGACTGTGACACTATTCAGTCACTCGCGTTAGATTGCCGACTTTTAGAAAAATATATGGCGGCTTATAGCGACAATGCACTAACTATCATGTGGTGTCATCGTGAAGGGGTATTCTGGCTCGAACGGCAAGTACATTACCCTGCCATGAAATACAATTTGCCTATGCCAAAATAAGATACATAGTTACCGTTTAAGCGGAGCTCAAGATATTACAAATTGGCGATATCGCTGCCAGTCCAGAGATCAATGATTGCTGAACCCCTATCTTGCTGATCTTCTTTGCTACCCTCCAGTTCATTAGAACTGTCGTCTGGCTTAGATTTACCTTCCGGAGATGGATAGTTTATATCGCTGATATGTGTGACAATTTCCCCATCGGCTGGATGTGATGAAAATATTGAAATAATGTCATTCATTTCACCCTGTTCTTCAACTAGCATTTCAGCAACCTTGCTAAACAGATTTAGTATGACGAGCCCTTTAATCCCATATGGGGCTTTTTCCATAAGTTTATGGAGTTCAGGATAACGTTTAGCATTAAGTCTCGCTCGGAATTTCTCATAGGTCCCCTTATTCAACTGGTCGATCGCCGTTGTTTGTTGATAGAATGCCGATGAAACCCCTTTCACTGCAAGGTACGCATTGGCGTGGAACTTCAAATTACAACTGATCGCTGCCTGGGTGCCAGCAGAGTTTTCTATCAGATTATGCAAATAGTGATGCTGGATTGTGTCGTATGTAAATATAATTTCAGCCATTAACCGCTAACTCACAGGGAGCCAATGTTTTTGATTTCGTCAACTTGGCTACAGCATATTCATAATAGCCCCTGACCACTGACATTTCTGGCTCCGATGGTGTCCAAATCGGGCATTCAATGTATTTCTCTAGAAGATCACGTGGTGTGATATTAGCCAATCCACCGGCATTAATTACCCCTGTCATAAATTTCGTATTTCCCCACGCAGACTTAATGCCTCGTGATAATACATCTGCTACAAATTTATCAACAATGGTGGAAAGGATAGGCTTTAATAGTATTTTTTCACCACAGTAAACAATATGTCCCTGTCGAATCCACGTATCCATCGTGTATTCATTGATATCAGGGGAGAGCTCAAATTTCGTCGGCAGAAGACTTTTCTTTATTTGATTCGCAGCGGGATTACTGAGGGCTGCAAACAACTTCTTGTGGATATCAGATACACCCGTAGACTCCCCCCACTCTTTATCTTCATTGGGAATACCATCGATAATCGTGCCCAAATCAGTGGTGCCATAACCTCCGTCTAACAGACCAACCTTACCATTTAATAGTATCTTTGAAGGAATTTTGTTACCATCTTGATCCTCAATCATTGGATCAAAGAACAACGCAAGCTGTTGCTTCATGATGACAATGCCTGGTAAAGACATACCTTCGCTTTTACACCATTTCCGAATATTAGCTTCAAGCCCTGTATGTAGGCGATCATAGTGCTCTTTAGGCAAACCGGTAACCAAATATGGGGTTTTTACCCCAGAGTCTTTAACTGCCTTTAGCAAGCATATTCGAAATACGTCAGATTCGTAAAACGATGAGTCGGTGCTTTTCGTCGCGATTTTACCCTTTACGCACTGGTCACCAACAATAAAATGTCCGAGTGAACATTTAAATGGCTTAGCACCAAAAGATTCAGCTAGCGAGCCTTTTGTATAGGGCAAGACATGACTTGGATAATCACATCGGTATCGATTACCACCAATACCCTTCGTGCGTCCATTACCGATATCTAGTACCAAAATCTGTTGTTTCTTAATCATATATTTGATACCTCATTTATTGCAGAGTCAGATTCAAGAGGGGGAGCAAACGTTGTCTATACTCATTAAAAACAACAGCCTGCTTATTAATTTGTACTGCTATGGCATCAAGATTTCGACGGTGTCTGCCTAGGAACCCTTTACTGTAAATACTTCGCGTCAACTTCCCTGACTGACGTGAACGTTCTATTTCCTTACCCTTCATTTTTGCTAATTTCACTTTAAAATCTTTTACTGGTGTTACTTGTCGGTATCCTGTGTGTCGGTTAAACAATGTAAAGACCCCAAACTCAGGTTCATACTCATTAGCCAGGAAGTCAGTGTGTGGTTTTGAAATTCGTTTCCATCGAACGACCAAGGATCGATATCGGCGCGGTGCTTGTTGATTAAATTCCATCATCAGAGCATCCAATTTCATTTGCTCTTCTTCAAACGTTTCCCAGAGGCGGTGGTAAAACAAAACCGCTTCACGCACGTTATGATCACGTAGTTTTTTAGAGCGTTCATAAGGGCATACTATGGCTTGAAGAGGCACACCACCGGCACACACACCAGAAGGCCATACAATTTCTTCAAGAAGCCGACACAAGCGATCATGTTGTTTCGTGTAGCGATGCATAGATTCGAGGCTTACCAAAAGCCTTGTTCGATGGGCAGTATCTTGCTCACCCGCGACCAGGGCTTGAATGTCAGCATCCGTAAAGCCTACGAACGCTCCTTTACTTACCATAGTTCGACTTGTATAGTTTCCGCTATCAAGCACTACATACGGTCCTGCATATCGACATCGGGCTTCCTGTTTGTATCTCTTTTTATACACTAAACGGAATTGAACATCACTTTTAGCTAGCAAATCCTTAATTTCATCGTGAAATCGTTTAATTTTTTTTTCGTGCTCGTTGATTTGATCTGCAATAAGTTCAACGAATGTCAGATTTTTTTTAACCTTCTCATTAATAGACGCACGGAATTCATTTAATGTACGAACGTATTTGTCCTTTAACGCAGATGGGTCTTTGTGGCTCCACTTTTTTTTCTTTGTCGAATCTGTAAAGACAAGATTTTGGCCAAACTTACTCATTTGTGTGTTTCCGTGTAGTTGGGTCCGCGCTTCAACGCATGTATTCACCTATTAACACATTTATTCACACTAAAACGCGGCACTCCACATACACTCTTTTACGCTTGCCAACACCTTTTTACACATATACTCACGCCTTTACACGCTTTGAATACATATTATCTTGAATTTATCCATAAAATTGACTAACTTTAACTGCCAAGATCAGGGTGTTTTATATTTTTCTTTTTGTTTTTCATATAATTGTCAATGTATATAGATGTTATTTATGGGATTTAAGATGAGTAAGTTCTGCGTACACGAAAAATAGCCTTAAACCCCATCTAATATAATTATCTGTGCGAG
>JAZFYA010000237.1:0-8303 GCA_036443315.1 Pseudomonadales bacterium | reverse complement strand
GTTGCACACTCATAGGGTGCGCAACCTGCAGGAGCTCAGTACCACAGTCCCCAACTTCTATGTGGCGGAATCCTTTTTGGGGGATGCCTTGTATATTCGTGGTGTCGGTTCTGGGCAAAATAATCTGGGTTTTGAGCAGGCAGTCGGTCAAGTGATTGATGGTTTCTTCTATGGCCGCAGTCGTTATTCCCGTTTGCCATTTTTGGATTTGCAGCGCGTTGAGATCCTGAAGGGGCCACAGGGGGCGTTATTAGGTAAGAACACTACTGCCGGTGCAATTAACAGCACCAGCAATAAACCCACCGATCAGTTCGATACATGGGTTTCCACAGCTTATGAGTTTGAGGTCGATAAAGGTTATAGCGTTGAAGGCGTGGTATCTGGTCCAATTAATGACAAATTCAAAGGCCGTTTGGCGATTCGCTATGATGATCGCGATGGCTATTTCACGAATACTACTACAGGTGCTGATGATGTTGGGGTTGAAGATGTGATGGCGCGAGCATCATTGGTTTGGCAAGCTGCGGATGAAATCGATGTCTTGTTTCAATATGAATATGCTGAGCTGGATCATGATGGTGATAATAACCAATATGCCATTTGTGATACCACCTCAGATCAAGATCCTGGTCCGCCAGTACAAAATTTCACTTCGGCCTTTTTAGCCTCGGCACCAGATGACTGTCAGTTGAATTACACGCGTTCCGGTACATCTGCTCAAAATGGCGTCAACCTGGAAGGTAAAGAAACCAATTTTGATACCTTTAACGTGACCATTGACTGGCTGCGTGGCAATGTGTTGTTAAGTTCGCTGACCGGTTATTCACAATACGACTACCGCGAATACCTTGATGGTGATCGTACCAGTATTGAATTGCTTGTGCCGGTAGACTCTAGTGGCACTATACCGGAGTTTGCCGAGGATTATCAGCAATGGTCACAGGAGTTTCGCATCACCTCGCAAGGTAGTAGTCGCTATGCTTATATCGCTGGCTTGTTTTTGATGGAGAAGGAGCAGGATACCGAATATCTTTTGCATTTTGCCAATATTGCTGGTTCAGCGGTTTCACGTAATGTCCTTACCCAGGAGGAGGGCAGTACTTATGCTATGTTTGGTCAGCTGACTAAACACATTAATAAGCAGTGGGATTTGACTATCGGTGGGCGATTCACCTACGAGAAAAAAGAAGTGAGTAGTCGCCAGTTTCCATCGGATCTCTATACGTTTAATCTTCAGGCATGTGGTGTTACCGCAGCCGGTGCTTGCTTAACGCATGACGTCAGTGATGATTTTGATGAAGAAGACTTTTCGCCCTCGATCGATGTGCAGTGGCGACCTAATTCCAACACCATGTACTATGGCAGTGTTCGTCGCGGCTTTAAGGCCGGCGGTTATGTTCATCTGTTAGTAGCAAACCAAGCCGATGCACAGACTAACCTCCGTTTTGACTCGGAAGAAGTTACTGCCTATGAACTCGGTGCCAAATGGCAATTGGGGGGGGGAACCGCGGAGATAAACACAGCACTGTTTTACAATGAGTTTAATGACTTGCAATTGGGTGGTCTGATTGGTGCAACGACTAGTAATATTATTACCAATGCCGGTTCCGCGATTAGTCAGGGGGTAGAACTGGAAGCCCGTTGGCGGATAACACAACAGTTCTTTGTGCATGTCCTAGCGACTTATCTGGATGCCAGCTATGAAGATTATTCAGATGCCCCCTGTAATGATACGCAAGGTTGCGCGCCAGGACAGACACAGGATCTTAGTGGCAAAAACTTGCAATTTGCTGTTGATAAACGCGCCGCACTGGCTTTGGAATACCAATGGGATTTATCCAAGGAGCTAACCTTAACCAGTTTTTTGCTAATCAGCTATAGCAGTGAATTGCCATTGCAGGCGGATTTGGATCCTAATCTTATCCAGGACGAATATGTCAAAGCTGATGCTCGTTTAACGTTGAATGATAAAAGTAAGGATTGGGAGTTATCGCTGTTGGTTAAAAACCTGGATGATGAGCAAACTTCTTATTACGGAGATGATGTACCAGCCCAATCGGGTTCCTACTGGCGCAGTATCGATGCGCCACGCTCGGTCACCCTACAAGGGATTTTTCATTTCTAAATAAACGCATTCTATGCTGATTTTTATAAGTCGCGGCTGCGCGTGACTTATCCTTATTCGTTCAACAAAAAATTCAACGTGAGCACCCATAGTTTTCATAGTATCCATCAGGGTCAGACCCATCGCACTCGTCGGGCATTCTATCAAATGAGAGAAGAATAAAATCGCCTTGAAGATTAACCCTGGTCACGGTGAGAGGGCTATCAAACCCTCCAGCAAACGTACAATGTGACCAAAATAGGAAGACTGCCAAAGTAAGCATTATTCTTAAAATTCGTTGGAATCTCATAATTATTTTCCCTTTTGTAAATGTATTCATATTCCGCATGGTGAGTTGATAATTTTCTGGATTTTAGCTGTTGCAGCATCCCTAAGTTGGCTCCTCATGTTTAAAGCTGGCAGTTACACAGTTTGTTTTACATCCTCCGATTATTCAGTGGATTGAATCACGACAGCAGGCGTAAAGAACAAAATACATTCTTTCTACACAACCGCATACTGTATGTCAAATTCAGTCGCTTTTGCGATTGGCCGGACTTTCTTGCTGTCATATTTTTTCAATTCAACAATACCGTATTTTTCCATTGTCTTTAAAGTACGGCTAAGGTTACTCGCCTTTCGGCCACTTAACTCGGCCAGCTCTGCCAAGGTTTCCGGGCGATGCTCGTTAATCAGTTTTAACAAGCGCACATTCTTATCGCTTAAAACCTCGCTCAACGATTTCATAGAACTAAACCATACTTTTGGTTCGCCACGTTTAGTCTTAATTTTTCCAGCGGCAATATCAATCGTGCGGCGTTGAAACTGTTCACGAGGCATAATGCCAATTTTTAACTTACTCATTTTGATACCTCCTCAATAATCCTAGAAAAAGCAGTTGAATCTACTGCGGACGCCTAATGCATTGACTTCTTTATAGATGAAAAGGGAACTTTTTTTGGAAATTTTGACCTCACCGTATGGGTGACACCCAGAGCGCTACGCGGGGTGGGCCCTACTGCTTTCGACCAAAATTTCCGAAAAAAGCTCTACCTTCAACACCTTAGACGCCCTCGCTACGATGGGCCTGCCCCGTGAGTACAACGAGTGCTTTGGGTATCAACTGCTTTTTCTAGGATAATGCGGTTAACTTCGCTAAAAAAATCCTCGATAAGCTGCTGGGCACTCGAAAATACATACGGCGTCCCTTTGTCGGCAGCTGATTTATGCAAGTGATCATAAGCAACGATCCGCCCTTTAAATTTCCCTTTTCTCTTCGACTTAACCGCATGGGCATTATCAAACCCTATAATGCGTTGGTTAGACTTATTATGTAAGGTCAGGCTGTATCTAATGCCGTGAGGTATTTCCTTTGTAGGATCAACCTTATACGCCTCGATTTTGTACCAATAGCCATTTTCTTCGGTATATTCAGTGCCGTTAAGCTCTAATAACACATCCAGCCCTGGATTACGCCCCATAAGCTCCCTCCCTGGCATCTATAGTTATCAGCAGATGATAACTATCATAGTGCAAAACATTAATTAAGTCACTACAGATCCATGCCTGAATCAAAGATTGCCTGCTTTTGAAAATATCGGCACGACTTTCCCCGTTATTCTCATCTCATCCAGATAATCAGCCCACCATTGCATCATCTGCCGACGCTCATCCAAATAGCGGGCGTGGTGGGTATAGGCTGCCCTGACGCTATTTCTTTCCTTGTGGGCCAATTGACGCTCAATCGCATCCAGGTTGAAACCAGTTTCGTTGAGAATGGATGAGGCCGTTGCCCTGAAACCGTGGGGGACGGCTTTGCTTTTACCCTCATGGGTACCGTCGTAACCCAGTTTGAAAATAGCGCGGCGCATCGTGTTATTGGACATTACTTGGTCACACTGGCGCTCGGACGGAAAGACCAAATCATGATTGCCGGTCATACCGTTCAATAACTCAACGATAGTCCAAACGCCAGTACTTGCTGCTGTTCTTTTTGATAAGTAGGTACATACCGCCGCCATCGGCCAACTTATAGTCAGTTTCGCGGGGTTTTGCTTGCTTGATTTGACTGTTTACGAGAGTCATTTTGACGGTATATTTTCTAAATTGAATTGCAATGTACCGTCAAAAATACCGCCAATTTCCTTGGCTGTCAACAGACACCACTGAATGCCAGAAAACTTGAAATTGCAGTCAATATACTGTTTTTAAAGAGATTTTTGGATGTTTTCGGATTTCTTCGGATGTTACTGGTTACTGGATGGTTCAATTGGTGCGCATGAAAGGAGAAACATCGAACCAATTGTTTGAGGTTTTTGAGGAATGGAATGTCTGCTTGAAAGATACTTTTCTTGATCATTCACCTTGCCCGTGACTAAAACACGTTAGTTCCAATACTCAACCAATATCTTGTACCTTTGCGCTCTCCGGTACTACGCAGAATCCCCTTTGAAACCATATCTTGTAGATCGCGCGTTGCCGTTGATTGTGAGGTTTTTGTGATACGCACATAGTTCTGAGCACTTAAACCACCATCAAACCCTGCGGGGCCAGCACGAAATAAACGGCCAACAACTTTTTGTTGGCGCTCATTCATCATAGTATTGAAGTGATCATAAAACTTTGCCTTTTGAACAAGCCATTCTATTAGTGCTAGCGTGTGTTTTTGGGAGTTTACAACGGTTTGCCCAAAATAGATTAACCAATCACTCAGTTCACAGGTATAATTATGCGCTTCAAGATTACCGTAATAATCCCTTTTCTTCGCTTCTATGGTTCGCGATATTGATATTAAGGAGGCTTGCCCAGCGTTTTGAGAGAGCGCTTTTTCTGAAATAGCGCGTGCTATTCGCCCATTGCCATCTTCAAAAGGGTGAATACAGAGGAAGTAGAAATGGGCAATTCCAGCTCGAACCAAAGGCAGCAGCGCATTATTTTGCCTGGGTGCCGTGGCATTAAACCAGTCTATAAATTGTTCCATTTCTTGATGCATAACTTTGGAAGGAGGCGCTTCAAAAAATACCTTTGGATGGTTATCAAGACGGTTTGAAACAACCTGCATAGGTTCTTCATGCGTTCGATAGCGACCAATTTCATCAAGGTCATGCCGACCACGGCATACCATTTCATGCCAGTCAAAAAACTGTTGGTGGGTTAAGGGCGTATCAAAGTGTTGGTATAGGTCAACCATCATTTCTGAAATACCTGATTCTTCTGGTGTTGCCTTCCGGTTAGGCCCCTCTAAGCCAAGATTCTTACGAATTGAAGATTGCAAGCTTTCCCTATCCAGATAATGCCCTTCTATCTCTGAGGTTTTTAAGGCTTCATTACTCATCAACTCAATCATAAGAAATGATTTATCTTCCTTAGTGATATGCTTAACAGTGCCTTTTAAAAGGCCGGATTGATAAGCAAAGTCACGCTCAAGGCTTTCCAGCTTTGTTGCATTATAAGTAAAATTGGGCCATTCGGCACTCTGCCAGTTCCATTTTTTAAACATCATGAGCTATAAATAACACACTTATAGCTCAAATAAAAGAAATATATGGTCTATATAACCTCTATTTATAGCCCATACTCTTCGACATCTGTTTAATAACTTCTCTTCCGTTAACGTAACTATCATAGAGGGATATGTAGTACTGGTCTAAAAGGACTTGAACCAAAAAAGCTATGAAAATCAAAGTGATATTTGAGCTGTTTCCCAGGAATATCAATACTTTCCCAAAAAACTCCTTAAAAATCTTGAGGTTGCAAAGTGGTGCCCGGGGCCGGACTTGAACCGGCACGATCTTGCGATCGGGAGATTTTAAGTCTCCTATGTCTACCAATTCCATCACCCGGGCTAGAGGTCAATTCTTTCGAACTGTAAAGATGGAGGCGCGAGTCGGAATCGAACCGGCGTACACTGAGTTGCAGTCAGCTGCATGACCACTCTGCCACCGCGCCATATAAAGATTGCGAGAAAAGAGAGACGAGTAAGTGAGAATCAATTTCAAGCAAAAAACCAATATTAGGGATATTGGAGCGGGAAACCGGGTTCGAACCGGCGACCTGTACCTTGGCAAGGTACCGCTCTACCAACTGAGCTATTCCCGCATGTTTAAGACTAGAGCCTAGCCCCCAAAAGAGCGCTTATTTTAATGGGTGCGATTTGAGAGTCAAGAAAACACTCACACTAGGGTTAAATTACCTGTTTAAGCCATTGTTTTAGGTCGATTTTTAAACAGTGGAGAGGGGCTAAGAGTGGTTGGGCCATTGGTAACATGAGATTTATAGTGTCGTCCATTGTCAGGGCTAAAAGTCATCCAGCTCCAGTCATGCTTTAACCTCATTCAGGGAGCGAAAATTGGTGGTAAATCCTGCACCGTTAACATCCAGATCTTTAATTAGGATGATAGTGGTCTTCCCCCGGCTTGCAGAACTACGCCATTGATGCCTAGAGTGGGGGCATCATCATCGTCGTAGTTGTCGTCTGTATCTAACTTGTGGCCCATTGCAGCTCATTATCTTCCAGATACATCATAGCGAGTAGGTTTTGTGCCCAGTTTTTGTGGCGAGGTGATGCAGCTGTTGCCATGCCATTACCTGTTCCGTAGGAACCTGGGTCCACATACTGCCATTGAGGCAGCGCCAGTGGTTTACATCGGTTGTTGGATTTGACTCAGGCAGGTCTCGCAGAACAGTATAGCTTGATCGACGTTGGTGTCTGTGTGTGGCACTTTTATAGACGGATGAATTGTTGCACAGTTCGCAGCTGGAGTTATTGCGTTGCATTATGTCTGCATCTAAGGGTAAATTCATCCTGAATGTGCGAAACATGATGAGGTGGTGGCGTAGAAAGAACAGGGTGTCCTGCTGCATGCTGGTCAGCACAGGTGGTGATTAAAGAGGCAAAGGGAACCTCTGTTAATTGTTTTCAACTTTTATCCCACCCTACGTAGTTTAGTTTCTTGAAACTGACGTCCTGTAATATTCTCTACCGTTCTCAGAATTTCAGGCTCAAGTGTATACAAAAAGGCGTCATACTGACGGCAGATGCTAGTGTCTTCAGAACGGTTGCAATAACAGATTAATGATCTCATTTCCTTTTCATTACTTAGGCGATATTTTTTACCGGTTTTTCCTGTAACGATTAAACCTAGACGATAGAGGTTAAAGATGCTGACTTGAGAGAAGACCAGTTTCATATGGATTTCCTTATAATAGATGTGCAGGTGCTGGTATTAATTAATGTTGTTTCAGTATGCACAAAAAGATGAAATCCGTACGGTGAAAAGCAAATAGTTTTTTGTTGAATACATTATTTGGGACATCCCTCACAATGTAGCTGTGATATTTCGCGCTCAACTACAGTTTTTAGGTTAAAGGGATCTACTAGACATTAGTGACGAGGTTTGTATAACTCAACGCCTATGGACTTTCAGTTGGGGGTTATAAAAGTCCAACACATTTATTCAAGAATGATATTCCCTGTATCCGCATTCGATGGATCATCTATGATGTTCTAAATATTTCTGGACCATTTCATTCGTTATATTTCCGTTGATCAGGGACTCTATCAGATCGCCCAGAAATACCTGCCCAATAGCGTTTCTTCAAATTCGGAAACTCGCTCTGCAATCGTCTGGAGGTACGTCCTTTCAAACGCTTCAGAAAAGCACTGATCGACAACTTCGCCTGTATATGGACATGCTCCTTGCTAACCACCCCCTTTAGTATCCGGACATTCTCAGCATCACAAATCTGTATATCAATACTCGACACACCTTTGAATATCGCCTCTAAGCACTGGATACCTATATTTTGTTACCCACCTATATGCACCATTAAAATGCTTGCGTGTGACCAACTTCGTCTCTGCTCTTCCGTACCATAGGCTAACATAACTGCGTAACAGCTGAAACCTTGCACTAAAGTGCATAGTTTTGACTAGCGAATTGAGTTAGTAAAAAAGCTTCTGGTAATAAATATACCCAAAGCGATTGAAATTTAGGTGTTATAGTGCGTCCCTTATTTATTTATGGAAAGTTGTTCATGGTAAGGCGTTTGAACGCAGGAAACTGTCAATACTTCAAGTTCAAACAACGCAGCCATGGGCAAAAAGGGGGTGTGACGTGCATGGATGCACTAATGCCGCAGGCGCATGGATGTGCAGGAGCGGCCTATAACACCTAAATTTCAATCGCTTTGGGTATAT
>JAZFYA010000236.1:0-38191 GCA_036443315.1 Pseudomonadales bacterium | reverse complement strand
TGAAACGGATTTTTAAAATACCCGATTTGCCTCAAAAATTAATGAAAGTGGCGTAAAATTGGGACTATTACGTATACATCCAACCGTTGTTTGCGCTCATAGTAAGAGAATAAGACCAATTAGTGTGGGCGTCCAAAGTGGTTTGACGCCCACACAAAGTATGCGTCATTCTCCACGTTAATTAGACAATCACGCGACCACTACACCCGGTCTGTGAAAAGACGGCTTACTGGTAAAGATGTTTTACCGATTTTTTCTTTAAAGGGTCCCCAACAATATTGCTATCAATTGTGTGTCGATCTAGACTAGCGTTCAAGTTGGTGGGTAAATACCGGTATCGATCCAATTAGCTAATGTATCAAATATAATAATATATTCTTCATAACTGTAGGTTTCTGCGTGTTCGCCCCCGCGGGTCCATAAAGTAATTCACCGGCAACAGCTTGTTCTCCTGCCGCCCAAGCCCCCAAGCCATTGCCTTGTCGAGTGATGTTGGCACTGGTTTGGTTGCAGGCACGATGACCGCAGGAGCAATGGCAGCGACTTTGCCATGAGCAGCCGTTACACGAAAGCGTCATTTAGCCGTATTGCTCGGTACGGCAACCGAGAACACAAAGCCTACAAGTTTAGTATGGAACTAACGGAGGCCCATGAAAAAAGTCAAAAAAATATAGTTGCACGGTAACACCCCCCATTTCTGTACAGAACGGAATACTAGTTAATTGCTCAAAGTCAATACGGCAGACTAGGTACATAGTCTATGATTTTTCGCAATGTTGGGGTTTTGGGATGTTAATCCTAAGCTATTGTTCCATGGTTTAAAGACGCGCCAGAAAGACAACGTATGCGCCTGATGTTTGAGGAAAAGTGCGAAACCTGTCACGTTTTATCACTGACAACGTTGCAACAGTTACAAAGAAAACAGTGGGTGAGTCAGGTTTATACTAGAGCTTAACAGAAAAGTTAAAAATACTTCGTATCTTTTTGATTTTAAACAAAATATTGAAAATTTATTAATAGTGTCAATGCCCACTCTTATCCTTGAGTGACCTATTTTGGTGTCTGTTTCCCACGATAGACAAAATTGAGTATGATAGACCTATCTCCTCTATTCATACATAACCGGCTACAGTGACTAATGAGATAGTGTCAAAATCGTAGTTCATTGATTACATGCTGAGCTATTTCCAGCTACACTATCGTGTTGTTATTCATCGCTTGAGAAATTAATTTTGATGACATTCCAGATCCGTACTTCCTTCCTGACCTGTTTCCTGGCATTTGCACCAACATTATTATTAAGCCTTCAGGTTACTGCTAAACAATTTGAACCTGCCATAGCTGCCATCAGTTATGACAAACAACAATCCAAAGTCGCCACCGAGATTATAAAGAAACTGGAAAAGCGTCACTATATAAACATGAGGTTAAATGATCGACTTTCATCTCGGATATTAGATGGTTATTTAGACCGCCTCGATGGGAATAAAAGTTTCTTTCTGCAATCTGATATTGATGAATTTGAACAATATCGACACACCATCGATAATACGCTCAACAACGGTAATTTGGATCCTGGTTACATTATTTTTAATCGCTATCAACAGCGATTGATTGCGCGACTTGAAGCAATCGTTCAAAACCTTTCCGAGATGGTTTCTAAAATGGATTTTGAACGAATCGAACAGCTTGAGCTTGATCGTAAAGACGCTGCTTGGCCAGCCACGATGGCGGAAGCTAATGATTTATGGCGTAAGCTTATCAAAAGTCGGGTGGTAACCTTACGAATTTCGAATAAGGCTGAAGATGACATTATCCCACTACTGCAGAAACGTTATGAAAATCAGTTAAACCGGGTCAAACAATCTAATTCTGAAGATGCCTTTCAGATTTATATGAATTCCCTGGCAGTATTATACGATCCCCACACTAATTACCTATCTCCAGTGACATCTGAAAATTTCAATATCAATATGAGTTTGTCCCTGGAAGGTATTGGTGCTGTTTTACAGTCAGAAGATGAATTTACCAAGGTGGTTCGCCTGGTCCATGCCGGCCCCGCGTATAAACAGGGACAGCTACAACCTGCAGACCGTATTATTGGTGTCGCCCAAGGAGATGGCGAATTCCAAGATGTCATCGGTTTACGACTTGATGAGGTTGTTCAGCTTATTCGTGGTGAGAAAGGCACCTCTGTTCGTCTTGATGTGATCCCTGTTTCTGCACAAACCGATGACGAACATACTATCATAGAAATTCTTCGTGATACCGTAAAACTTGAAGAGCAAGGTGCTAAGAAGAAGGTACTTGAAGTATTCCACGACAATAAATTATCGAAAATTGGTATTATTGATGTTCCCGCTTTTTATATTGACTTTGAAGCGATGCGTAGAGGTGATCCAAAGTACAGAAGTACTACTCGAGATGTTAGCAAACTGTTATCAGAATTAATTAGTGAAGGTGTAGATGGGGTCATAATCGATTTGCGCGATAATGGTGGCGGTTCTTTACAAGAAGCCAATCAATTAATCGGCTTGTTTATTAAATCAGGCCCTACAGTACAAATTCGTCATTCGAACACTCAAGTAGTTCGGGATGGCAAGCGACTAAGCACTCCATATTACGAAGGTCCACTTGCGGTACTGATCAATCGTTTAAGTGCCTCCGCGTCAGAAATATTTGCTGGAGCCATTCAGGATTACCAGCGGGGTGTTATTGTAGGAACCCAGTCTTTTGGCAAAGGGACAGTGCAATCCCTATCATCCTTAACGCAGGGCCAATTGAAAATTACCGAATCAAAATTTTATCGCATTTCAGGTGAGAGTACGCAGCATCGCGGTGTTATCCCAGATATATTATTTCCTGCTTTATATGATAAAGAAAAAGTCGGCGAAAGTTCTCTTGATAATGCTCTTTCCTGGGACCATATTAACCCGGTTCCTCACCATCGCTATTTCGATATTCCAGCTATTCTTCCTGAGTTAAAAATCAAACATGCACAAAGAATAAAGGATGATCCAGATTTTATCTTTTTGAATGAGCAACTAATATTATTGGAGCATGCCCGGGCCATTAAATCTATTCCGTTAAATGAAAAAGAACGCCGCACGTTCAATGCAAAGGAGAAAGAAAAGAGTCTGGTTATTGAAAACAAGCGACGGCTGGCAAAGGGTCTAGAACCACTTAATTCTTTTAATGGTGACGAATCCGACAAAAAAGAGTCCGACTCCGATAAAAATATGTTAACGTCAGAGTCAGAGGAAGCCGCCGCTGATAAAGAAGATAGTATTGATCCACTCCTGACGGAAACCGGCCATATTCTGTTGGATACAATGCCAATTTATCAGCAAGAGAGTATTGCCGCTAATCAATAAAGTCAGATTATTATTCAGTATAGATATCTAACTAAACGCTTAAATTTATCGAGCGGCGTCTATCAGGGCCATATCTCTGGTCCATAAGTTGTTTCGTTCCATACCGTAAACGACGGTCATGCATACGACGCCTATCTTGCCGCTGCAGTTGACGCCTGCCAGACACAGTTGAAGGAACTATCTGCCGCGGAAGTTCTTTTGATACTGTATGAGCCGCATTACCTACGGGTATTATTGGTGGGAAATTAACCATTTTGGCCTCCTGTCCAGAAACTATCGACGGAAAGCGTTGAAACTTTAGTCCTGATCGGCCGTTTGCTCAAACCATGCCAACTTTTCACGTAATTTAACCACTTCACCCACAATTAACAGGGTTGGTGCCTTTACTTGTTTCTGTCTAGCACATTCTGGCATGTCCTTGAGTGTACTGCAAATAACCCGTTGACTAGACGTTGTGCCCTGTTGAATTAGTGCAATCGGAGTGGTATCTGCTCGACCGTGCGCAATTAACTGCTGGCAAATGATGGGCAAACCAACCAGCCCCATATAGAAAACCAGTGTTTGGTTCTCATGGATCAGCTCGTTCCAGGGTACGTCGGCAGTACCGTCTTTAAGGTGGCCGGCGATAAACCGAACTGATTGGGCGTAATCCCGATGGGTTAATGGGATACCAGAATAGGCTGCACAACCAGAAGCCGCAGTGATTCCTGGCACCACCTGAAAAGGAATTTTATGCTGCGCCAACTCTTCGATCTCCTCCCCTCCTCGACCGAAAATAAAAGGATCACCACCTTTAAGCCGTACTACCCGCTTTCCCTGCTTGGCCAAGGTGACTAACAATTGATTGATATCTTGTTGTGGAAAGGCGTGATCAGAACGCGCTTTTCCGACATATATTTTTTCCGCATCACGACGGGTCAAGTCGACAATTTGCTCTGATACTAACCGATCATAAAGAACCACATCAGCTTTTTGCATCAAGCGGAGTGCTTTAAACGTTAACAGATCGGGATCTCCCGGCCCTGCACCCACTAGATAGACTTCACCAGAGGGGTTCGGCTGAGTTCCGTTAGACAATTGGTGGTCTAACATGTCTTCGGCTATTTTATGTTTGCCTGCAAAAACCATTTCTGCGATAGGCCCTTGTAGGATGTCTTCCCAAAAATTGCGACGGTCATCAATATCCCTAAAACGAATTTTTACCCTATCTCGATATGAGCCAACCAGCGAGGCAAGTTGTCCGTAAGCTGAAGGAATAATGGACTCGATCTTTGATCGAAGCAATCTCGCCAGCACGGGTGATTTACCACCGCTGGATACAGCAATGACTAAGGGGGAACGGTCAATGATAGACGGCAATATAAAACTGCATAAATCAGGGTTATCGACGATATTAACGGGAATATGTTGCTGGTGGGCGTCTCTTGAGACCTGTTTGTTCAAAACATTATCATCTGTGGCAGCAATAATCAAAAACTTATCAGTGAGGTCATTAGCGCTATATCCAGCCGTGCGAAAATTACCTCCCGTTTTTTTTACTATCAGCTGTAGTTCTGGATTAATCTCCAGAGCAACCACATAAATAACTGCACCTGATTTTTGTAATAATTTTGCTTTGCGCAGTGCAATGCTTCCGCCGCCTATAATAAGACAGGGCTTATTATGGAGCTGAAAATAAAGGGGTAAGAAATCCATAGTAATACCCTATCGTTTCCTTGTACATTAACTGTATATTAGCAAAGCGTGCTAATTCCACCCATATAAGGTCTCAAAGCCTCCGGAATAATTACCTTGCCGTCACGCGTTTGATTATTTTCCAAAACCGCAACCAGGGTTCTTCCCACGGCGAGACCGGACCCATTGACAGTATGCAGTAGCTCAGGCTTGCCAGTTTCAGGATTGCGCCAACGCGCCATCATGCGTCTTGCTTGAAAATCCCCAAAATTGCTACAGGATGAAATTTCACGATATTTCTGTTGACCCGGCAACCATACCTCAAGGTCATAAGTACGTTTTGCAGCAAAGCCTAAATCGCCACCACAGAGGATTACTTTTCGGTAGGGCAAGTCCAGTTTTTGTAAAATAGCTTCGGCATTGACAACAAGGGATTCCAGTTCAGCGTCAGACTGTTCAGCGCGGACCAGTTTCACCAATTCGATTTTTTCAAATTGGTGCTGGCGAATCATGCCACGAGTATCGCGACCATAGCTGCCCGCCTCACTTCGAAAACAGGGAGTATGGCAGACAAAGCGCAATCCCTCCCCCAATTCTTTGACTTCAAAGATTCTATCCCTGGCAATATTGGTAACAGGTACTTCTGCAGTTGGAATCAGATAATAGTTATGTTCACCTTCAAGTTTGAATAAATCATCCTCGAATTTTGGTAGCTGGCCAGTGCCACGCAAGGAATCTGCATTGACTATATAGGGAACATAGATTTCTGAGTAGCCGTGCTCGCAAATATGTGTGTCCAGCATAAACTGAATCAGTGCGCGGTGCAGTCTTGCCATAGAGCCATGCATAACAGCAAAACGGGAACCGGTTATTTTACTAGCTAATTCAAAATCCAAACTGCCCAACCGTTCTCCGATATCGACATGATCCTTGACCTCAAAATCAAAGGCTCTGAGTTTGCCCCATTTTAGCATTTCGACATTACTCTCTTCGTCATCACCTTCGGGAACTTCATCGTCGGGTATATTCGGCACACGCATCATCAGGGCGTCAATTTCATCGCCGGCCAGATGGGCTTTTTGTTTTAAAATTTCTAACTGTTCTTCTATTTTGGCTAGGGTTTCATTCACTGTTTGTTTAGCTTCGTCAACTGAAACGCCGCTTTTGACCAGCTCCCCAATTTTTTTGGAGGCTTGCTTGCGTTCGGCTAACAGGTTCTGACTTTCGGTATCGGCTTGTTTGCGGCGCTCATCCAGTTCTTTAAACTGCGCCGCATCAAAGTCGAAGCGTTTTTTGTTTAATTTTTCTGCCACTGCTTCAGGATTTTTCCTGATTAATTTTATATCCAGCATGTTGTTCTAAAACCTTTATATCTTTGATTCTTCAATAAATCCAAAAAGTATTAATTTATATTCATATTAGTCTAAACAAGCCTGGTTAAGCTAATAGCTAGCCAGGCCGCTAATACACACAATATCAGGCTACTACTAATATACAGTGCAGCATTAGTCATCTGTCCATTTTCCAACAGTGTGATCGCCTCAAGGGAGAATGTTGAAAAAGTGGTAAACGCTCCCAAGAAACCTACGATGGCCACATTGCGCCAATCTGGATGCAAGACTATTCGTTCAGTAATGAGTACATACATAATACCAATACAAAACGAACCGATAATATTCACCGATAGCGTTCCCATAGGCACTCTACTATGGCTAAACGTATTAATCAGGTTGACCAGCCAGTGACGGCATAGTGCCCCTGCGGCGCCTCCTGCGGCGATCATTAGTAAATGTTTCATGTAAATGTTTAGGCTTGTTTTATAGGGTTAAGTTTTATAGGGTTAAGTTTTACAAGGCTATGCATTAAGGACTAAATTTGATAGCGGCGTATTTTACTGTTTTTATCCAGTTCGCGCAGATAATTCAGCTTTTCTGCGATCTTTTTTTCCAAGCCCCGGTCGACAGGCTGATAATAGCGGGTATTTTGCAGTTCTTCAGGAAAGAAGTTCTCCCCTGCCGAATAGCCTTCCGATTCATCGTGGGCATAACGATATTCATTCCCGTACCCCAACTCCTTCATCATTTTTGTGGGCGCGTTTCGTAAATGAGCCGGAACATCGTAGCTAGGCTGCTGGCGAACATCAGCCATGGCTTGATTAAAAGCCTTGTAGACCGCGTTACTCTTGGCGGCACTGGCCAAATAAATGACTGCTTGGGCAATAGCTAGCTCCCCTTCTGGGCTACCCAATCGCTCTTGTACCTGCCAGGCATTCAGGGCGAGCTCTAACGCCCTAGGATCGGCATTACCGATATCCTCACTAGCCATCCTGATAATTCTACGGGCTATGTAAAGGGGATCACAACCCCCATCGAGCATACGGCAAAACCAATACAGGGCTCCATCGGGGGAACTACCCCTAACCGCTTTATGCAGGGCTGAGATTTGTTCATAAAACAGATCACCACCTTTGTCAAAGCGACGGACAAAACCGTCCAACACCTCGGCAACGATTTCGTCGTTGATGATTTTATGCTGTTTGTCATCTGACGCCAGTTCGATAGCTAGCTCTAGTAAATTTAAAGCCCGACGAGCATCCCCATCGGCGGCCATGGCTAATTTAGCGAGTTCTTCTTCAGCCATTTCAATGTTGGAATTATTATTGCTATTACTATTGCTGTTGCTATTGTTGGAATGATCATTGTTATTAGTATTTGCATTAATAATGGCTCGACTAATAATTTCAGCTATGTCCTCATCCTCTAATGAACGGAGTTTATAAACACGGGTGCGAGACAGCAGTGCGTTATTTAATTCAAACGATGGGTTTTCTGTGGTGGCGCCAATAAAGATAACGGTGCCATCTTCAACGAAGGGTAAAAAAGCATCCTGTTGGGCTTTATTAAAACGATGTACTTCATCGATAAATAAAATTGTCTGGCGACCTATTACTTGTTGTTGATGAGCTTCGTCGATGGCTGCTCTTATATCTTTAACTCCCGCCAACACTGCTGACAGGGTAATGAAGTGGGTATCGCAGAGTTCAGAGACTAATTTCGCTAGGGATGTTTTGCCGACACCGGGTGGCCCCCACAGAATCATCGAGTGGAGCTGACTATTCTCAAGCGCCTCTCTTAAGGGTTTTCCTTCCCCTAAAATATGTTGTTGACCGATAAAATCTTCTAGCGATAGTGGCCGCATTTTTGCTGCCAATGGCTGGTATAAATTCACGGGCTCAAACAAATTACGGTTCATTACTGATCACATCGATTCCATCTGGAGGTGTGAACAGGAAGAATTTGTCATCAACCGTAGGATTGAGCTTTACCTCGGAAAACTGAATCTCGGTAAGTTGATCAAAACTGTCTTGTAGTGACATTGAAGTAATCTGCTGATTTTCAAAATGGATAGTCAGTACTTTAAATAAACTATCAATGCTTAGCGGGGTCAACTGAAACCCTATCGTTTTTTCATTTGTCGACGCATGAGTCGACAACAGCTCTACCTGAAATTGCTTACTAATCTCATCGATTTCACCACTTAGAAGCAAAGCCGGTGCTTTATCCAAATCTGCAGTAAACGCCTGCTTGGTTATCTGCTCTAAATCGATATCGTAAAGCCACAATATGGAACCATCTGTCACCACCAAGTGTTCATAGGGTTGCTGTGTGTGCCAATAAAACCGTCGTGGACGTTTTACCTTCAGGAGACCATTGGCCTCTTGTAGAACGGTGCCACGGTAGTCTTTTATGCGTTGCTGAAATTGCGCTGTCATGCTGCTCATCTTGTTGAGATGTTGAGACAAAATAGCCACAGCAGAATGATCAGCAGCTGAAAAAGCCGGAGAAATAAACAGCGCTGTAAAAAGCGCTATTGATAGATGCCGGCTTATTAACAGGGGACGTATTAGAGTCACAATCAGTAAAACCTTGGATTATTCAGAGAGCGGCGGTGGAGCCAGGACTTCACGACTACCATTGGTGCCCATCTCGGTCACAACGCCGGCAGTCTCCATGGCTTCAATTAACCGTGCTGCGCGGTTATAGCCGATACGTAATTTGCGTTGTACAGAAGAGATTGACGCCCGTCGTGATTGCGTGACGTAGTGAACCGCTTCATCATAAAGGGCATCACTCTCACTATCACTATCACCACCACTTGGTTCAGAGCTAAAACCGGGAATAGCTGGGCCACTGGCGCCCTCATCAAGCAAGCCGTCAATATAGGCCGGCTCACCCCGCTGCTTCCAGTCGGCTACAACGCGATGCACTTCTTCATCAGAAACGAAAGCGCCGTGTACACGAATGGGTAAAGCGATGCCCGGTGGTAAATACAACATATCACCGTGCCCCAGTAATTGTTCTGCGCCACCCTGATCAAGAATTGTTCGTGAATCAACCCGTGAGGAAACTTGAAAGGCGATCCGTGTTGGTACATTTGCTTTAATCAGGCCCGTAATAACATCTACGGAGGGCCGCTGTGTCGCCAGTATCAAATGAATACCTGCTGCCCTCGCCTTTTGCGCAATTCGGGCAATTAACTCTTCAACCTTTTTGCCGACAACCATCATCATGTCGGCAAATTCATCAATCACCACGACAATCGCAGGTAATGTTTCTAACGGTGGTGCCGTGGGTGGTGCCACGTCAGCTTCTTTAATAATCCCCTCTTCAATAATCCCCTCGTCAATAATCCATAGGGGGTCGGGGATGGGGTTGCCGCTCGCTTCAGCATCACTAACCTTACGGTTAAAGCCTGCAAGATTTCTGACGCCTAATGCCGCCATAAGTTTGTAGCGGCGCTCCATTTCAGCAACACACCACCGTAGACCATTAGCGGCATCTTTCATATCAGTGATCACCGGTGTTAACAAATGTGGAATGCCATCATAGACAGACAATTCCAGCATTTTGGGATCAACCAGTATCAGCCTGACTTGCGCTGGAGTCGATTTATAGAGCAGGCTTATCAGCATCGCGTTAACCCCCACCGACTTACCCGAACCGGTCGTTCCTGCAACTAATAAGTGGGGCATTTTGGCGAGATCAGCCACAATTGGTTCACCGGCAATATTGTGCCCCAAGGCAAGTGTCAGAGGGGATTTGGAGTTATCGTAAATATCTGAAGAAAGCACCTCACGAAAGTTGACAATGGCACGGTCTTCATTGGGGATTTCAATGCCAATGACCGACTTGCCAGGAATGACTTCAACCACACGCACGCTGATCACGGCTAAAGAGCGGGCAATATCCTTGGCCAGATTGGTGATTTTGCTCACTTTTACCCCAGTACCTGGCTGGATTTCAAACCGGGTAACTACCGGCCCGGGAAACACCTCTACAACGTTAGCGATGACGCCAAAATCCTTGAGCTTGAGTTCTAGTAATCTGGATAGAGCCTCCAGTGCATCAGTGGAGAAGCCTTTTTTGTGGCTCTCATTGGCGGGATCCAATATTTCCAGTGGCGGCAGGGAACCCATCACCGGAGCGTTGAATAAGGGTTGTTGTCGCTCGCGTTCAATCCTCTCGCTCTTTTCCGGTTTCTTAGGCATCAACTGAATTTTCGGTGGAATTCTGGTTTTGTCCTTTTCTACATGCTCGGCGATAACGACTTCGCGCTCTTTCTGCGCCTGTTTCTGGATGCGTTTCTCTTTAAATTGCTGCCAGCGACGGATAGTACTATCTTGCAGGTGTGAGCCCAGGTGGATAGTGAGTGCTCCGATATCATCCATTAGTTTTAACCAGGACAAGTCAGTAAAAATAGTCATACCAAACAAGAGAATGGCGAGCAGGATTAAACGACCACCGATCAGACTGAATGCTTCTACAGAAGAGGAGCCAACAGCTTGCCCTAGTGCTCCACCAGCGCCAAAAGGAAGATCTGAATGACCGCTGTCAGCCAACATGGCAAGAGCGGTCGTCGCCATCATAACCAGGATTAAACCCATAATCCGCATGGCAAAAGAGGTCCAATCAAAGGCTTGAGCCTGGTAGCGTTGTCTAAATAGGATCCATGCTCGGTAGCCGAGCATTAACGGAAACAGATAAGCCATATAGCCAAACAGTGAAAGAAACACGTCAGCCAACCATGCACCTGTTGGTCCACCTGAATTGGCAATGGCTGTACTGGTACCTGTACGTGACCAGCCGGGGTCGGCCTCGTCATAACTACCCAGTGACATCAGTAAATACAAAAATACCGCGACAAAGCCAATTAAAGCCCCTTCACGTAATCGCGGAACATATTTTTCTACCACTGGGTGGTTTGCTGACTTGTCAGCAGAGGTTTGCTTTTTCAAGACTGTATCTAACCCTTCTCTTCCCTTAAACACTTCCCCTAAACATTGCCGCTCAGTTTCGATCAATATAGCAACGCTATACCGGGGCTTTTATTGTTTAAAATCAGCATAATACTACCATCTAACTCAGCGAGTTGCCTCAATATAAATTTTTTTGGCTATTGCAATGGCAACGGTTTTTATAAAGCACCATTTCCTCTATTATAGCCAGCCTTTAAATAACAGGCTTTTTTTAAATAAACGCAAGATACAAATAGCCCAATAGGTATTTTATGAGTGACGTACAACACCATTCCCTGATTATTCTTGGTTCCGGACCTGCTGGTTATACGGCTGCAGTGTATGCAGCCCGAGCTAATTTAAACCCTGTAGTCATTACTGGCATGGAGCAAGGTGGCCAGCTCACTACCACCACCGATGTCGATAACTGGCCCGGTGATGTTGAGGGCTTACAGGGACCTGATCTGATGGTGAGGATGCAAAAACACGCCGAGCGTTTTGATACGCATATTATTTTCGACCATATAGAAGAGACCCAATTACAACAAAAGCCTTTTGTCCTGAAGGGTAACAGCGCAACCTATAGCTGTGATGCATTAATTATTGCCACCGGTGCTTCGGCTCAATATTTGGGATTACCCTCTGAAGAAGCGTTTATGGGCAAAGGGGTTAGTGCCTGTGCGACCTGTGATGGCTTCTTTTATCGCGGCAAGAAAGTGGCAGTGATCGGTGGAGGTAATACTGCGGTTGAAGAAGCGCTTTATCTGGCTAATTTAGCGTCAGAGGTCACTCTGGTCCACCGCCGTGACAGCTTGCGCTCGGAAAAGATTCTCCAGGATAAATTGTTTGAGAAGGAGAGCAACGGCAATATCAATATTTTCTGGTGTCATACGCTGGAAGAAATTAACGGTGACGATATGGGGGTCACCAGCTTATCCTTGGTGAGTACCATCGACGACAGCAAAACACGCCTTGATGTGGAGGGTGTATTTATCGCTATTGGCCACAAACCCAACACTGATATATTCGCTGGGCAGCTGGATATGAAAAACGGTTATATTAAAATTAATAGTGGAATTGCCGGCAATGCTACGCAATCTAGTATCACCGGTGTATTTGCTGCCGGAGACGTAGCAGATCATGTCTATCGTCAGGCAGTAACCTCCGCAGGGGCTGGTTGTATGGCGGCCTTGGATGCGGATAAATACCTGGAGGATTTAGCCTAAGTTTGTGTTGACCCTTGGCATACGAGCTTGACGAAAACGCCAGCTAGGCGTCAAATAAATCTATGTTAAATAAACCTAAGTCAACCATACCCTGGCTAGATGCTGGGAATCTAAACTTTCCCGACACTGCAATGGCAATGAATGAGCCCAATGGACTGCTTGCAGTGGGGGGCGACCTGAGTTCGGAGCGGCTGATTGCGGCCTATCGCAGTGGTATATTTCCTTGGTACGAAGCTCCTCAGCCCATCCTGTGGTGGTCTCCCAGCCCCCGAGCTGTGTTATTCCCTGCAAAAGTTGTCGTCTCAAGAAGCCTTGGAAAACGTTTAAGAAAATCTGAATACACAGTCAGTTGTGACCTGGCATTTCTAGATGTGATCAAGCAGTGCTCCAAAACGCCTCGTAAGGACCAGGAAGGCACATGGATTGGTGATGCTATGGTATCCGCATACTGCAGATTACATAAGATGAACATCGCCCATTCATTGGAAGTCTGGCATCAGGGGAAATTAGTAGGGGGTTTATATGGATTGGCCATCGGCAAAGTATTTTTTGGAGAGTCCATGTTCAGTCATCACAGGGATGCCTCCAAGATTGCCTTTGTACACCTGGCCAAACAGCTGGAAACCTGGCAATTTGCTTTGATCGACTGCCAGGTAAGCAATCCACATCTTTTTAGCCTGGGCGCCGAAGCGATTAAAAGAGAACAGTTTACTCAGCTATTAGCTGCTAATATTGATAAAGTGGGTCCTGCCCAATGGCCGGTTCACTGGACTCTTTATTGACCTGCTTATCGAGATAGGTTTTTCCCTTATATTCTGGACTAAACTGTTCTGGGCTGAGTTCGAGTGAGTACCATGACTTCGTTATCAAACTTAAAGGTTTTTGCTACCCATCCACACCGGTGCAGTTATCTAGAGGATCAACAAGCTACCACATTATTTATTGATCCCGACGCCAAAGTCGATAAGCTACTATACAGCGAATTGGCCGATATTGGTTTTCGCCGGAGTGGGCAGCATATTTACCGTCCCCATTGTGGGGCTTGTAGTGCCTGCATACCCACTCGGGTAGTGGTTGATATGTTTAAGCAAAAGCGTAAGCACCGAAGAATATGGAAACGCAATCAGGATCTGGTCATTGAGGAGGTCACTGATATAAGCAGTGATGAGTATTACCAACTTTATGAACGTTATATTTCAAAGCGCCACGCCGATGGAGATATGTTTCCACCTAGTCATGATCAATACCTATCCTTTTTGACCGACGAACTGGGTATAACAACATTCTTTGCTTTCAAATATAGCGATCAACTACTGGCTATTGTTGTAGCGGATGTAATGGAAAATGGGCTATCGGCGATTTACACTTTTTTCGATCCTGATATCGAACGCAGGAGCTTGGGGAGCTTCGCTATTTTGTGGCAAATAGAGCAAGCAAAACAGCTGGATTTACCCTACCTTTATCTGGGTTACTGGATCAAGGAGTGTCGTAAAATGAGCTACAAAATTGACTATCGCCCACTGGAGTTACAGATCAACGGCCGCTGGTTAACATTAAGCTAATCTGCTTTGATTCCTGTTAAGTTTTAGGGCACAATGCGCCCAGTTTTCGCCAGCTGACGAGAAAATAACCGAGATTTATGCATAGCTATACCCAAAGCGATTGAAATTTAGGTTTTAGAGTGCGTCCATTTTTGTTCATGGCAAGGCGTTTGAACGCAGGAATATGTCAATATTTCAAGTGCAAACAACGCAGCCATGGGCAAAAAGGGGCGTGCTATAACACCTAAATTTCAATCGCTTTGGGTATAATTATCAACCCTGATTTATAACCATCAACCAATGTGTCGGAGAAGTCGCCGAATGGCAAAAGAAGATCAAATTGAAATGGAAGGTGAAGTCATTGATACCCTTCCGAACACTACTTTTAAAGTACAGCTTGAGAATGGTCATGTCGTGATTGCCCATATCTCTGGAAAGATGCGCAAAAACTATATTCGCATCCTTACTGGCGATAAGGTTCGCGTAGAACTGACCCCTTACGATTTAAGCAAAGGGAGAATTACCTACCGCGCAAGATAACGGTTTATCATTCTACAAGGGGAGTGTCGTCCCCTTCCAGGACTCCCTCTCATGATGTCCTTGCTGGATTCCCTTGTTATATTCCCTAAGCTAGATTCCCTAAGCTAGATTCCCTAAGCTAGATTCCCTAAGTTAGATCATACCACTGCTTCTTCTTCAAGTAGTTCCAGCTCTCCTTCGCGAACTCGAACCATTACTACCCCGCCCTGCGCCAAATCACCAAACAGTACTTTTTCGGCCAGTGGTTTCTTGATGCATTCTTGAATAGCGCGGGCCATCGGACGAGCGCCCATGTTTTTATCGTAGCCTTTACGTACTAGCCAGAGACGGGCCTCATCATCAACATCCAGGGTGACACGTTTATCATCTAGCTGTCCTTGTAGCTCCATCAGGAATTTATCAACAACGGTGAGGACAATTTCTTCAGGTAACGAATCAAATTGTACTATTGCATCAAGGCGATTACGGAATTCCGGTGTAAATAGGCGATTAACCGCTTCTATGCCATCGGTACTATTGTCTTGTTCAGTAAATCCCATTGAACGTCGACTGATATTTTCAGCTCCTGCATTAGTGGTCATGATAAATATCACATTGCGAAAATCAGCTTTGCGACCATTGTTGTCAGTCAATGTGCCGTGATCCATGATTTGAAGTAACAGATTAAAGACTTCAGGATGTGCTTTTTCAATTTCATCCAGTAGTAACACCGAATGAGGGTGTTTGGTAACGGCCTCAGTCAATAATCCACCTTGGTCATAGCCTACATAACCTGGAGGTGCACCGATTAAGCGTGAAACAGTATGACGCTCCATGTACTCCGACATATCAAAACGAATTAACTCTAGTCCTAATATTTTAGCAAGTTGGTTACTGACTTCGGTTTTACCAACGCCGGTTGGACCCGCAAATAAAAACGAACCAATCGGTTTCTCAACTGATTTCAAACCAGCTCTAGCCATTTTAATAGACGTGGCTAAAGATTTAATCGCTTTGTCCTGACCGAATACCACCATTTTGAGATTATCTTCCAGTTTCATCAGAGAATTTTTATCATCAGAGGAAACTGATTTTGGTGGAATACGAGCGATCTTGGCAACAATAGCTTCTACATCAGTTACATTGATCACTTTTTTACGTTTACTGACAGACTGTAAACGTTGGAATGCTCCCGCTTCATCGATCACATCAATTGCTTTGTCAGGCATAAAGCGATCATTGATGTAGCGTTCAGATAATTCAGCCGCGGCTTGCAATGCTTTATCACTGTAGCGAAGTTCATGATGTTCTTCGAAACGGCTCTTTAACCCTTTTAGAATTCGATAAGTTTCATCAATAGAAGGTTCTAGTACATCAATTTTTTGGAAGCGGCGGCTTAGCGCTCGATCCTTTTCAAAAATACCGCGATACTCCTGAAAAGTTGTAGAACCAACACAGCGCAAACGACCAGAACTTAATAAGGGTTTTAAAAGATTAGACGCATCCATAACGCCACCTGAAGCGGCCCCGGCACCAATAATGGTATGAATCTCGTCGATAAACAAAATTGAGTGTTCACGGTTTTGAAGATCCGCCAACAAGCCTTTAAAGCGTTTTTCAAAATCTCCGCGATATTTAGTGCCGGCAAGTAACGCTCCCAGATCAAGTGAATACACTACACTTTCTTTCAAGATATCCGGGACTTCACCATCGACAATTAACTTTGCCAAACCTTCTGCAATTGCAGTTTTACCTACACCGGATTCACCAACTAACAATGGATTGTTTTTCCTGCGCCGTGCAAGCACTTGTGAAACTCTTTCAACTTCATGGGCACGTCCTATCAGAGGGTCAATACGTCCCTGCCGAGCTTCTTCATTTAAATTAGTCGCAAAATTTTCTAACGGGCTTTTTTCAGCATCGCCAATGACTTGCTCTTCATCTGATTGTGGCTGGCTATGATCAAGATTGTGATCGGAATGCCCTGCAACTTTTGAAATACCGTGAGTTAGATAGTTAACCACATCAAGACGGGCCACGGTTTGCTGTTTAAGAAAGTAAACAGCCTGGCTTTCTTGTTCACTAAAGATAGCCACTAATACATTGGCACCAGTGACTTCCTTTTTGCCTGATGATTGGACATGAAATACGGCACGCTGTAATACGCGCTGAAACCCTAAAGTAGGCTGTGTTTCTCTTTCTATTTCACGCTCGGGTATTAATGGGGTGGTTGAATCAACAAAATCAACCAGGTCTAAACGAAGCTTGGATAAATCGGCACCGCAGGCGACTAAGACGTCGGCAGCAATATCGTTATCAACCAATGCTAACAATAGATGCTCTACTGTCATAAACTCGTGACGTTTTGACCGGGCTCCCTTAAACGCTTGGTTTAATGTTTGCTCTAGGTCCTTACTTAACATACCAATACTCCAACGTGATGTTGTGTTAATGTAGTGTCAGGCTCAGTGAGAGTAATGCCAATTACTCAGTGCCCTCCGATGCTTCTATTTCCGCGAGTAACGGATGCTGGTTGTCTCTAGAATATTGATTCACTTGAGCCGCTTTAGTTTCAGCAATATCTCTCGTAAAAACCCCACAAATACCTTTACCCTGCGTATGTACAGCTAGCATGATCTGGGTGGCTTTTTCTCTATTCATATGAAAAAAAGTTTCTAAAACCTCAACGACAAATTCCATAGGAGTATAGTCGTCATTAAGTAGAACCACCTTATACATCGGGGGCTGTTGCAATTCTGGTTTCGATTCCGCAACAGCTATATCGCCCTCATGCATTGGCAAGTCATCATCGTCTTCCATGTTTAATATTAGTAGAAGATTTTCTGCTTTACCCATATAGCTGCCAGTATCCTTTATAATTGCCAAATTTAATGTCCCTATTTTACCCTTATTAACTATATTTCAGCCAGAATACTTGACTATTAGCTAAAAAATGTTAAAAAAGTTAAGTTCTTTATGAACAAATGAAGGGACGTACGTCTTTGCAGGCGACGTAGAGAAAAGTAAATGTGCCCAAGAAGGGCGATAATAAAAGGATCTCTGCTATGCAAACTGGGATAGTTAAGTGGTTTAATAACGCAAAAGGCTTTGGTTTTATCCTTCCGGAAGGTGGGGGCGGTGATATTTTCGTCCATTACTCTTCAATTGAGATGGGTGGGTATAAAACATTAAAAGCCGGTCAGGCAGTTCGATTTGAGACCGTCAATGGGCCTAAAGGCTTACACGCGGCTAATATTCACTCAATCGATGCCGAAGAGCTTAGTGTTGTTGAAACACCAGCTGCAACAGAAAACCGGCTGGAAGAAACCAACTAAGTTAATACTGTGTTCCTGCAGAGGCTGAAACACAGTGGGCGTGCTTACATCTTGCTAATGATAGCGTCCCCGAACTCAGAGCATTTTAACAGTGTCGCGCCTTCCATCAGGCGCTCGAAGTCGTATGTCACGGTTTTCGCCTGAATAGCTGCGTTCATACCTTTGATTATCAAGTCTGCAGCCTCATTCCAACCCATGTGGCGCAACATCATTTCGGCTGAAAGAATTAAAGAGCCTGGATTTACTTTATCTTGTCCAGCATACTTCGGCGCAGTCCCATGGGTTGCTTCAAACAGGGCAATAGTGTCGCTCAAGTTGGCTCCTGGGGCAATACCGATTCCACCCACCTGGGCGGCCAATGCGTCAGAAAGGTAATCACCGTTTAAATTCAAAGTAGCTATAACACTGTATTCGCCAGGACGTAACAATACTTGTTGTAGCATCGCATCTGCTATAACGTCCTTGATGATGATGTCATTACCCGTATTGGGATTCTTAAGCTTTAGCCATGGGCCACCGTCCAGTAATTCCCCTCCGAACTCTTCTTTGGCCAACTGGTAGCCCCACTCTTTAAAGGCCCCCTCAGTAAATTTCATAATGTTGCCCTTGTGCACCAAGGTCAATGAAGGTAAATCCTGGTCAATAGTGTATTGAATAGCCTTTCTAACCAGTCGCTGGGTACCTTCCTTTGAAACGGGTTTGATGCCGATACCGCAGTTATCAGGAAAGCGGATCTTACTTACCCCCATTTCTACTCGTAAGAAATTGATAAGTTTTTTGACTTCATTCGTATCCGCCTTCCACTCGATACCCGCATAGATATCCTCAGAGTTCTCACGGAAGATAACCATATTGGTCTTGTTGGGCTGTTTAACCGGCGATGGTACCCCTTCGAACCAACGCACAGGGCGCAAACAGGTATACAGATCCAACTCCTGGCGCAGGGCGACATTTAAGGAGCGAAAACCACCACCGACAGGGGTAGTCAGCGGACCTTTAATACCGACGGAATATTCTTTGATTGCATCTAGAGTTTCAGCGGGAAACCAATCGCCATCGTACATCTCAGCGGCTTTTTCCCCGGTATAAATTTCCATCCAGCTGATTTTATTGGTGTCGCTATAGGCTTTTGCAACAGCGGCGTCTACGACTTTGATCATGACAGGAGTAATATCAGCCCCAATCCCATCACCTACAATAAAAGGGATGATGGGTTGGCTGGGGACGTTCAGGGAGTAATCGGTATTTACCGTAATCTTCTCTCCCTCGGTAGGTACATTGATATATTGGTATGACATTAGAAAACTCCATTGACACTGGTAATGTTTAAAAGCTGTTGACGAGGTTAAAACCGAACCTTTATACAGACATTAATAACAAACTAAAAGGACTACCGCTGAGGATAACCCTTTCCGTCTGTACTTGGGTATCTTCAACCTGGAAACCGCAGTAAGTCAGTCCATTCTCAGGCAGCCTCCACAGGATAATCGGGAATATCGTAGCCCTGACTTTGCAATTCAGCAATTGCAGTTTTAAGCCGAGGAATGGAAGCGCTTATAGTGGGGCGTCATTGATTCCAAGTTTAAATAACTTCTAGAGGTTTTATAGTCGCTTTTTCATTTAAACGTTAGCTTTCAAACGGCGACCCCTTCTTTTCGCGCGCGGCACTGTATCAGCAAGCAGCGTTTACGGATAGATGATAACATCGCTTAAACAATCACTTAGTGTACTTTAAACTGGCAAATGGCCAACATTATTCTCCTCAACAAACCTTTTAACGTTCTTTGCCAATTCACCGATAGAGAAGGTCGGGCAACGCTGGCTGAGCATATTGCTAAATCGGGTATTTACCCCGCTGGACGGCTGGATTACGACTCTGAGGGCCTTGTAGTCCTTACCGATGACGGGCACATACAACACCAAATCAGCAGCCCAGGGTTCAGATGCAATAAAACCTACTGGGTACAAGTTGAAGGCAATCCGGACAGTTCAGCTCTTGAGCCGCTAAGGCAGGGGATTAAGCTCAATGATGGTATATGCCGGCCTGCCAGGGTTAAATCCATTGATGAGCCCGAGATTTGGCCCAGAGACCCTCCCATCAGAGACCGCAAGAACCAACCTACCTCGTGGATTGAGATCACTATCAGCGAAGGGCGCAATCGTCAGGTCCGCCGCATGACTGCGGCAATAGGTTTCCCTACCCTGCGGTTGATCCGAATCAAAGTAGGTAGCTGGTCAATTAACGATCTAAAACCAGGGGAAATGAAAACCCTGACGATCCATGCCCCAAATTTAGCAACGCGTAGGCATACCCCTAAACCAAGGAGACGGCTATAATCCCGATCCACACGCTAATTTCACCCTCCCATTAACAAATCAGTAGGTTTTTGTATGGAATGGCTGCCCCACGTCACAGTGGCCACAATTGTTGAAAGAGACGGCAAATATTTACTTGTTGAAGAAGTGTCTAACGGTGATTTGGTATTCAATCAACCCGCAGGCCACCTTGACGCCAATGAGACATTGCAGCAAGCTGCGATTCGCGAGACCTTTGAAGAAACGGGTTGGACAGTTACATTAAAAGGGATTGTCGGTTTGGCCCTATACACCTCCCCGCACAATCAGGTGACGTATCATCGTACAACATTCATTGCCGAAGCCATATCCCATAACCCCGATCTAGCGCTGGACGATGGTATCCAACAAGTCCTGTGGATGAGTTACGAAGAAATGCTCGTCAACGTAGATAAAATGCGTTCTTCGTTAGTGATCAAGTCGATTGAGCAATACCGTGCTGGACACCACTATCCTCTCGATATGATATTCGATTAACTTCCCGGTAACTTCAAGCCCAAGTAACGTCAAATCCTTATAACTTCAAACCCATGTCAGAAATAAAATCACCCGCAACAGTCAATCGGCAAAAAGTCATCGTAGGCATGTCCGGTGGTGTCGACTCTTCCGTCTCTGCCTTGTTACTGCTTCAGCAAGGTTATGAGGTTGAAGGTCTGTTTATGAAAAACTGGGATGAGGATGATGGCACGGAATACTGCACAGCAAAGGACGACTTAGCCGATGCCCAAGCGGTTTGCGATAAATTGGCTATCACCTTGCATACCGCCAACTTTGCTGCTGAATACTGGGACAATGTGTTTGAACACTTTCTCAAAGAATACCGGGCAGGTCGCACACCTAACCCTGATATACTCTGCAATAGTGAAATAAAGTTTAAAGCCTTCCTCGATTATGCGCTGCTATTAGGTGCCGATTTTATAGCTACCGGTCACTATGCCCGCAACAAAGTCGAAGGAAGCTCCGCAAAATTAATGAAAGGTCTCGATAACAACAAAGATCAGAGCTATTTTCTTCATGCCGTAGGTGGCAAAGAAATTGCCAAGACATTATTCCCCATTGGCGAATTGCAAAAACCCAAAGTGCGTGAAATCGCCGCGCGACACAACTTGATAACACATAATAAGAAAGACAGCACCGGTATCTGCTTTATCGGAGAGCGGCGATTTAAAGATTTTCTACAACAATATCTACCCGCCCAGCCAGGTGAAATAGAAGACGTCAATGGCAACCCAATGGGCCAGCATAGTGGTTTGATGTACCATACGATCGGTCAAAGACAAGGGTTGGGTGTTGGCGGTGTTAAAGGTGCTAGTGAGCAACCTTGGTATGTAGTGGATAAAGATCTAGGCCGTAATGTTCTAATCATTGCCCAGGGCAGCGACCACCTTCGCTTATTTAAGCGGGGCTTGAACGTTACTAATATCCACTGGATTGACGAAGGTGAACCGGAACTACCCTATCAGTGCATGGCGAAAACCCGTTACCGGCAGGCTGACCAGCCCTGCCAGCTCGAACAGACAGATACCGGTTACCGAGTTATCTTCGATCAGCCGCAACGCGCAATAACACCTGGGCAATCCGTTGTGTTCTATCAAGGAGATACCTGCCTTGGTGGTGGTATCATTGAACAAGCATTTAATTAGTCTCAGGCTTATTCAGGAAGTAGTTACTTGGCCAATTACAGCACTTCTAACCGCAATTCTGCGCAAGTTATTGCCCTCGCCGGGGTTTTGCAAAGCGCTTATCTAGTCGATCAAATTGCCAGAACTGGAGACTTTCCCCTCGAAAGTTATAATCCTTCGATTAATAGCCTTTTTCAATTCGAGGCTGACAGCCCAGAATCAATTTATGGGGGTATTCACGGAATAGACCTGGGGCTGCGGGTATTGCTGAATATTCTCGGTGGATCTAACACCGGCGAATATCGGAGTATTATTCGCTACGCGCTTGGTATCCTGTATCTACAAAAAAAACTCAGTTGCAATGAAGAGCTTATGGATATTATCCATAGTCGACTTCAACACACCTCGCTAAAAGCCGATCATTTTACCGATAATTTGCAGGCTGTGGCGTCTAGTATTGCCTCCATTTATCAAGACACTCTCAGCCATTTCAAATTCCGAATTCAGGTCAGCGGTAGCATGCAACAATTGCAAAATCCCCAGAATGTCGACAATATCCGTGCGTTGTTGTTAGCCGGTCTCCGTGCAGCGGTTCTGTGGCGACAAGTGGGTGGGAAGCGCTGGCATTTATTTATTTCCCGGCAACGCCTGTTGCAGACAGCAAGGGAGCTCACTAATCGTTAAGCTTGAACCCTGAAATCAACTTTCAGATCGCAATGGCACTGACTTAAGGCTATAACTGAGGAGCTTTGAACCCGCTGTTCGCAATGCAAGGTCCACTATCGGTTGGAACCCCACGCCCTTTAGCGGACCTTGCATTGCGAACAGCTACTTCAGTGCTACCGACCCGGATACTACACAGTCTAGCCACCCTCGGTAGTCTAACCCCTCACCAGGGCGTGGGGTTCCAACCAAGTGAGGGGTTAGACTACCGAGGGTGGCGGGATACTACGGACGCAAACCGTTAACAGCGCTGCCCTTAAGTCAGTGCCATTCCCTTCAGATCGTGTATGATGCGCTCTTTTCAGACGACCCATTTTTAAGCATTGCATTGGCAAATATTCGAGAGCAATCCATGGAATTATCAGCACTATCGGCTATATCTCCTATCGATGGACGTTACGGCACTAAAACTGCTTTACTTCGAGGCGTATTCAGTGAATTTGGTTTAATAAAATACCGTGTGCTAGTCGAGATTCGTTGGTTACAACAGCTGGCTGGGCATCCTCAAATCAACGAAGTACCTAGTTTCAGCGATAAGGCCAATGCCCTTTTGAATAACATTGTTGATAACTTTTCTGAGACTGATGCCCAGGCTATTAAAGATATTGAAAAAACCACTAACCACGATGTAAAAGCGGTTGAATATTTTATTAAACATGCCATTACTGGCAATGACGAATTAACAGCCGTCAGCGAGTTTGTTCATTTCGCCTGTACCTCTGAAGATATCAATAACCTGTCTCACGCTCTGATGTTGAGAGAAGGCCGAGTTATTATTTTAACCGAAATGGACGGGATTATTACCAAGCTAACAGAATTGGCCTTGGATCACGCTAGCACGCCAATGCTCTCTCGTACTCATGGTCAGACAGCCAGTCCTTCGACCATAGGAAAAGAGTTTGCAAATGTAGTCGCCCGCCTGCGTCGTCAACGACAGCAATTCAGCTCTGTAGAACTGTTAGGTAAGATCAATGGTGCAGTGGGAAATTACAATGCTCACATCTCAGCTTATGCTGATGTTGACTGGCAAAATAATGCACAGGTATTTGTAGAAAGTCTGGGAATTAACTGGAACCCTTACACAACTCAAATCGAACCACACGATTATATTGCTGAGCTATTTGATGCTATCGCTCGCTTCAACACTATATTAATCGACCTTGATCGGGATATATGGGGTTATATCTCCATGGGCTTTTTCAAACAGCGTGTTATTGCTGGAGAAGTGGGATCTTCTACCATGCCCCATAAAGTGAACCCCATCGATTTTGAAAACTCAGAGGGTAATCTAGGCTTGGCAAATGCCGTATTTTCCCATATGGCTACGAAATTGCCCGTTTCTCGTTGGCAACGCGACTTAACGGATTCGACAGTACTTCGCAATATGGGGGTAGGCATTGGTTATAGCTTGATTGCTTACCAGGCAACGATGAAAGGCCTTAGCAAGCTGGAAATTAACTTACCACGCCTGGCAGAAGATTTAGACAATAGCTGGGAAATACTTGCCGAGGCGATTCAAACTGTAATGCGTCGCTACAATATTGAAGAACCCTATGAAAAGCTAAAGGCATTGACCCGTGGCCAAACTATTAACCGCGACTCATTGGACGTATTTATTGATACCCTGGATATTCCTGATACGGTAAAACAAAGCCTGCGACAACTTTCTCCGAATACCTATATAGGTAACGCCGTCGAACAAGCCAATAATATTTAATCAACAAAGTCTTGCACAGCGGGGCTTCTGTTTATGCGCCAGAACAAACTAACGGCACAGTCCGTATGTTAAGCGATGGGCATATAGGGCGGATGGCGGTGCTAATGGATTACCGACATCACGGCATTGGTATGGCGCTGCTGCAAGCGGTGATATCAACGGCAAGGCAAATCAATTTATACGAGGTTTACCTTTACGCACAATCTTATGCTGTAGACTTCTATCGCCGTGAAAGTTTTACTGACTACGGTGAGGAATTTATGGACGCCAATATTCCTCACTTAACGATGAGACTGCAGCTTTTCAAGCAGCGACAAGTTGGCGTTCATGGGGGTAACTTTTTACCCACAAGTCTGAAAGAGACGGCAACCGAATTAATTGCACAAACCGAACAGAAACTTCGTATTCTTTCCTATGCCCTTGATCCGGAGTGTTTTGATAATGATAGGATGGTTAAGTTGTTCTCAACGCTAGCCAGAAAAAGCCGCTACACAGAACTACGAATTCTGGTGGTTGATCCATCGCAACTTATAAAAAGAAGCCACAGATTGCTCAATTTACAGCGCCGATTATCATCAAACTTCAAGTTGAGGCGAGTGGCTTGTGATATGAATGATATTAAAAATAATCTTGTATTGGCTGATCAGTGTGCCATTATTTGTCAATCAATAAGCGAGCCTGAAAAAATATGGGCTAATTTCAATAATAAACCTGTTGCGGCCACTTACATTAATCAATTCGACGACCTATGGGAGCGCGGTCTTGCAGACAAGAATTTACGTCAATTGGAGATATGATTGAACCTATTACCCATGCTATGCGCGCTTGTTTGCTGGCTTCCAACTATTGTTTCTGCAGCTGATGGTTCTAAAGAAATAGTTGCTGTGGCTGCTGTTTCTAAAGATATAGCCAATGAGCTGTACCAACCTTCCCATAAAACAGCAGCTATATTGATCTCAGCTGTTGCGCCGATTTATGGTGACGAAGCAAAATTATCAACCGAGGGCAAGTATATAATTATGCGTGCCGAGCAAAAGATTTTGAATCAAATTCAGGAGCTGCTACTACAACTGGATCATCCTCCCCAACAGTTTATTATCGAAGTGAATAACAGACCTGCACCACCTAATACAAAAACCTATTCGACAAATAGCCGTAGCCTTAGCCAAAAGAGTTTTACCCTTACTGAAAATATACCCCTAATACTCGTTAAAGAGCAACAACAGCAGCTTAACACGCTTCGCCCCCTATGGATTGGCAGAGATACCATTCCGTCCCAGCGAGAATTTCTGCACATTAAAATACAGTCTGCAAAGGATCAAATATATGTGGATTTTAGATTGCAGACACTAGTGAATGGTCGTTTCAGCGAAGTAAGCAACAGGATCAGTGGGTCTCTCTACGAATGGTTACCCGTTTCTAGTTCAAGGACGATGGCTACATCTACAACAAATTCAACAACAAGCTCAGCAATTACCAAGGAGCGCAACTGGAGTGCACAAACGTCCAGGCGCGAGAATCTTTATATCAAAGTCTCTCCTGCCAGTTAAAGCATGAAATTAAAGCATGACACCTACGTCAATTTGCTGATAGACCAACTCATAAACTTTTAGGCCGCGGCAGGGCTCTTCTGTTGCATGTGTAAGGTTGCCACTGACAATGTCAAATTGGTAACCATGGTGAGGGCAACGTAAATCATTGGCGTTTATATCTGCTTCAGACAATGGATGTCCACGGTGAGGACATAAGCTTTCAAGCAAATGAAGCTCGCCTTGCCGTTGGATTAACAGCAAATTGTACTGATCAATCTTAAACACCTTGCGATAATTATCATGTAGATTGATCAGCTTTTCCAGCGAGTAAAATCGCATAGGTTAAATGGCTCTTCTTTGGTACTGCTTTTTAGTATTGATAAGTCTCAGTAATACAAGATAGTCCCTTTGGCTTTTTTTGCACTAAACGACAAAAAACAATCTATAGGCTGGAAAATCAGCCATAGGCCGTTACACTTTTGAAATTCCCACATGACAAGACGAGGCCAACATTGAGTACTTTATTCCGACAAAGTGATAATAACACGCCTAAAACTGCACTCATCATGCCTGGCGGGGGTGCCAGGGCGGCCTATCAAGTGGGCGTGCTTAAAGCATTAGCCCAAGTCACAAACAACAACGTTGATAACCCATTCCCTATTTTGTGCGGTACCTCTGCTGGAGCCATTAATGCGGTGGCATTAGCTAGTCGTGAAGAAAATTTTCAACAGTCCTGTCAATGGTTAGAAGAATTATGGATGGAACTACAAACAGAACATGTTTATCGCAGCGATTGGACAGGGATGATTCGTAATACATGGCGATTATTTTTATCGCTGGTCAATTCAGGGATAGCAGTTGGTCGGCCAGTAGCCCTATTAGACAACCTTCCTCTAAAACAGATGCTTCGTGAAAAAATAGATTTTTCCGGGATTAGTAGAAATTTGCAGACTCAAAAACTCTCGGCAGTTTGTGTGACCGCAATGAACTACACCGAAGGTGTTTCCGTCAGTTTCTATCAAGGGGGACCGGAGAGCGCGGACTGGCTACGCTGGCGTCGGCAAGGTATTCCAACGCCACTGCAGCTCCGCCATATACTGGCATCTACCGCTATTCCAACAATCTTCCCCCCACAACGTATTGGTAGAAATTATTACGGTGATGGCGCCTTGCGACAGTTGACACCCATAAGCCCAGCCTTACACTTGGGCGCAGAAAAAATACTCATTATAAGTACCACGGGTCACAAACGAGAATATGACAAGCCCTATCGACGTATACACTCCCCAGCCTTTGGGCAAATAATTGGTCATTTATTGAATAGCGCTTTTGTCGATAGCCTTGAAACGGATATCGAATTATTAGAGAAAATAAACGAATTATTAAAATTAACCGGCGCAGAAACAAAAAATCCGGAGGGGCGCAGTATACAGCCTATTGATATTCAGGTGATATCGCCCTCAGAAGATATTGATAGCCTTGCTGAGGAATATGCAGCAGGTTTGCCTGCCAGTATTCGCGCCCTGTTGAAAATCACTGGGGGCAGCTCAAGTGATGGTGGTGTCAACATAGCGAGCTATTTATTATTTACCCGCGATTTTTGCCAACGACTAATCGATTTGGGGTATAAGGATGGTCACGACCAAGCGGAAGAAGTGATGACACTCTTTCGGTAATGGCAGCAATGTCATGAATAAAAAGCCTCTTTTCATATTGGTCAACTAAGACCACGATTTCATAGACTAGTAATTCATTCTCTCAACGAAATAACCCCTGCGGCCTATGATTTCCCAATCACCGAGTGCAACTTGAAACCCTTGTTTTTTAACATATCCTGCAAGGTCGAATAAATAGGCCAAATCAGCATTGTTACCGCAAAGTGGAAATAGTTGCCGCCCTATTCGACTTAACTTTAATACAGGTAATATAAGCTCTTTGGTAGGTTGGTTAGCAGAAATTTGCAGGGCCTTATTGTTACAGAATAATATAAGATTAAAATCAGTGTCGGATTCACTGCTCAGGCACTTATTACTACTGTGGCCCATCACTAAACCGAGATCTTCCATCACCTCAAACAGGCTGCGGTGGTAATCTGTGTTAAAATAGCTATCAGCAGTATAAATAAAATCAGGGAAGGCATACATACTGATTATCCTTACCATCTCCAGATCATTGAGGTTTAATTGTTTTAGGGTTGCCATAAGACCTAGGCTATAACTACCCGGAGTGGCGACTTCCTGAGCCAGTGTTCTGGCCCATAAAAGCTGTAACTCTGGGTTAAAGACATTCTCCGCTGATTCGCGCCAACGCACCATCCACTCTGCATTGACAGGCAGGGAGCTAACAGGCTGGATTTCACAATCGAGAATCTCGCTTTCGGCCAAAATTGCAATTTTTCGCACATTAAGTGATCGCTCTAGATCGCGAACACTGAGTTCTTTCACAACAGATCGGATCATTGCTGCCGGTGTGTCTAGACCCAAGTCTAAATCCTGATCAATAGAGGTATTTTCAATAATTTGGTGCGTAGCAACGGTATCTATCGGGGGGGTATCAATCAGGTTACCGCTTGCATCAATGGTCTTCCGTCCACTGTGAATACCATTTATCTCCTTCTCTGCCTCGAGAATGGTCGCCATTTCTATTTGTCGAACCCGTTCTCTATCGCGATGCTCGCGCCTAATTTGTCCTGGACTCATCAATCCACCCGAATTACCATCAAATAGGTAGCTCCAGAGCTTATCCAGCCACTGATCCCGTGCAGAAATATCAATATTGTCTCTTGTTGGTGATACTTCCATCTTTCTCATCATGCGACAATCTACATCCTTGATAATAGTTATTCTAACTACAAAGGGAATGTCCGTCTTCAATATACTGCAGACAGGTGGTACAATATACGCCATGTACACCAGTAAATGCTATTGGTATCAAGCATTTTCAGCTGTCACTTCAAATTTGATTAAACTATTACAAATTGGACTCACACATAGTGCGGCTAACAAGTTCCTCACCCCCCTGCCCCAGTAGTACATCTATGTATTATCCCCGATATCCCTATGGGGACTAATCTGCTAGAGTATATTCTTTAAACTACTGATAACCTATTGTATTCCGGCAATATTTTACTGATCCGAATTAAAGGGCTGTACGACAAACATCTTTTCAAGACTGGCAGATTATGGATATTCTGATCATACGAAATACATATGCTGAAAAATTGAACGATCTCAAACGTGATGGGTAAGTGCTTAGACAACATAATGGATAAGTCAGTTACTAAACTACGACTAGCCCTTTGTCTCCTGGTCTTTTTTGTTATGCCCGGATTGGCACTGGCTGACGATGTCACATCCCGGGAATATAAAATCAAAGCGGCATACCTGTACAATCTTATCAAATTTATACATTGGCCAACTAGAACTAGCCGCCAGTCCTCTTCACAAGACGACATCCCACAACTCGCAACCAGTATTTGTGTCTACGGGAAAAATCCATTTTCACAGCATCTAAATAAACTGACTACCCGGCAGGCAAAAGGAAGACCTATTGAAATCTCCTATATTAAAAAGGAGGAAAAACTTCCACGCTGTGACATTGTTTTTATTGCAAAAGACAGCCAATTCCCAACAGAAATACTCAACGAGTTATTTAAACAGCCGCTATTAACTGTGGGTGAAAGTCGTTCATTTCTGAACAGCGGGGGTATAATAGGATTAGTCGTTAAGAATAATAAAGTACAACTTCAAATTAACCTCACTCAAGCCAAGACAATTGGTTTTGAGATAAGCGGTAATTTACTCGAAATTGCCAAATATATTAAATAGATATTAAATAGGTTGGACCAGCTCTTACTATGTTTTTTCTCAATAGAAAGTTAAGAGATCTTCCGATAAGGAAAAAACTCACACTATTTGGTGTGATTACCAGTCTTGTGAGTCTGATTGTTGCAATGGCTGCCATTATTAGCTACGACCGATATAGTTTTAAATATATTCTTAAAGATGAGTTAGTAATACTTGCTTCAGTTATTAGTAATGGAAGCTCTGCCGCTGTTGTTTTCGATGACCTGGAGTTGGCGACAAATAACCTGAAGCCACTGAAGTTTCAAGACTCTATTGTTGCTGCATGTATATATAAGGTTGAAGATGATTTAACCAGATCAAATGTATCTATGCGGATGGCAAGTTACCCCAACCCAAATATACACTGCCCAATTTATACACCGGCTGAAACTTTTTTTATTAGATCAAGTGACAATCTATATATTGAACTAGTTCAACCGATTATTCTCGACAACGATATCGTTGGTTATTTATACCTTAAATCAAACACTAGTAGATTACAGAAGCGGCAGGCCAGCTACATTATTGTTATTCTGCTGGTTTCTGTCTTTGCATTCATCATAGCTTTTTGGCTTGCTAGCTTTTTTGGTGGGTGGATTTCAGGACCTTTGCTTTCTCTGGGTAAAACCGCTCAAATAATTGCACATTATGACGACTATTCCATCAGAGCCCAAAAGTACCACAATGATGAAGTTGGTCAAGTGGTCGATTCATTCAATCAGATGTTAACTGTTATTGAGGAGGAGGATGTAAATTTAAGGGAGAGTGAAGAAAAATTCCGTCTGATAAGTGCCTCATCTAAGGTGGGTATTTTTCAGATGAATGTCGAAGGAAAGTGTGTTTATGCCAACGAAGAATTATCTACCATCACAGAGCTGGCTAACACAGAGTTATTATCCGGCAATTGGTTAACTGTAGTCCACCCTGCCGATAAGAAAATGGTTCAACTAAAATGGGATTCAATGCTGATTGACAATCAAGCTATCAATATTAGCTGCCGACTGCAAAATAGCGAAACCAAATGGATTAGCGGGCATGTAAGCCTTTTGAAAAAGGCAGACAATCAACTTATTGGGTACTTAGGAACTATCAATGATATCACCGAAGTCAAAAATGCGCAGGTACAACTGGAGCAGATGGCGTTCTACGATACGCTTACCGGCCTTGCTAATCGGCGTCTTTTTCGCAACCGGCTTGAATATGTAATTAACAACCTTAGCCGTGAGAACAATAGTCTGGGTCTAATATTGTTAGACCTTGACCACTTTAAAAACATCAATGATTCTCTTGGGCACGATTCAGGCGACTCCCTACTAACCATTGTTGCTGAACGTCTACAATTATGTGTCCGCGCCAGTGATACAGTGGCCCGCCTCGGCGGCGATGAGTTTGCGGTTATATTGCCTGGTATTAACACATCCTTAGCTGTATCCCATATCGCACAAAAGATTCTGGACACACTAAAAACACCCATTATTCTCAAGGAAACTGAGATACGTCTGACTACCAGCGCAGGTATTACAATGGCGCCTGATGATAGCGTGAACGCTGAAACACTTGTTAAAAATGCTGACCTGGCACTCTATAGAGCTAAAGACCAAGGGCGTGATAACTATCAATTCTTTACAACTGAAATGAACACCAAATTGATAAATCATTTAAACTTGATCGAAGATTTACGTCACGCTATCCATCGCGAGGAATTCAACCTTGTATTTCAGCCGCAGATTGATATTTCAAAAGGCAATTTGGTAGGAGTTGAGGCTTTAATACGTTGGTCGCATAAAACGCGTGGCTTTGTAAGCCCCATGGAGTTTATACCCGCGGCCGAAGAAACCGGTCTAATTATTCCGTTGGGGCGTTGGGTAATTAATGCGGCTTGCTTCCAATTAAAAGCCCTTTGCGACGCCAAACTGCTGGATGACAAAGCTGTTATGGCAGTCAACCTTTCAGTTAAGCAATTTCAGGATGAGGAGCTAGTGGAATTTATCTATTCAAAACTTCAGGAATTTGATATAAAGCCCAGTCGGTTTGAAATTGAAATCACAGAAACAGTTTTGATGGAAAATCTCGATGAGGCTCTAACAAAGCTTGAAGCGCTAAAAAATCTTGGCATATTAATATCCATTGATGATTTTGGGACCGGCTATTCTTCCCTTGGCTATTTAAAACGCTTACCAGTCAACATAGTTAAAGTTGATCGTTCTTTTGTTATGGATATTCCTCAAGATAAGGATGACATGGAAATTACAGCCGCTATTATAGCAATGGCCCACAGCCTTAGATATGAAGTGATTGCAGAAGGTATAGAAACAGTAGAGCAACTTAAATTTCTGGAAGAATGTGGATGTAACTATGGCCAGGGTTACTTTTTTAGTAAACCATTAGCGCCTGCACAGCTTGAGGAGTTCTGCAAAAACTACTCAGTAGAAAATCATCGGAAGCTTTTATCCACTTAGGAAGTATCTGAATAAGTCGGGATTGTCATCTGAGTCGACGTTTTTTGTCACTTTGAGCGTAGCCGAAAGGTCTTAAAGGATCTCATAACGTGTTATTGCATCATCGGCTTCTAACGTTTATTTCTAACATTGAGATGCTTCGTTTGCCCTCAGAATGACACTTATTTAGAGGTTTCCTAGACATTATGTATTAACACTGGCCAACAATTTGTAAATCTCAATATACTGTTTTGTTGGCAAGTGAATACATATTAGGAGGCTCTCAACTTAATATTGACCAAACAGTCATTGAGAATGAGTTAAAAAATGTCTATTCAATGGTTTCCTGGTCATATGCACAAGGCCAGAAAACAGGTTAAAGAAACACTACCTCTCATCGATATCATTATTGATGTGCTCGATGCTCGCATTCCATTTAGTAGTGAAAATCCAATGATTGGTGAGTTGCGTGGCAACAAGCCTTGCATCAAAATACTAACCAAGAGTGACCTAGCCGACCCACAAATGACGGACCAATGGCTTAGGTATTTAGAACAACATCAACACGTGAAAGCATTGGCCTTATCAATAAGACAGCCTGAAAAGATGCGCCAGCTAATCGACCAATGCCGAATAATACTTCCCGCTAAAGACAAAGGTCACAAATCAATTAATGTGATGATTGTAGGCATCCCCAATGTTGGAAAATCGACCCTGATCAATATACTTGCAGACAAAAAAATTGCCAAAGCTGGCAATGAACCCGCCGTCACCAAGGGACAACAAAAAATTAATTTACGAAATGGAATTATGCTATTTGATACCCCTGGCATGCTATGGCCAAAAGTTGAAAGTGAAAAAAGCAGTTATCGCCTGGCCACCACCGGCGCAATTAAAGATACTGCAATGAGCTATGATGATGTAGCTTTTTTTGCAGCCGACTTCCTTTTAAAAGCTTATCCAAAAAGGCTCCTGGAGCGATATAAACTTGACGTATTACCGGCTACAGAATTAGAGCTTTTGGAAATTATTGGCAAGCAACGAGGCTGCCTTGTTCGCGGGGGGCGCGTTGATCTTGAAAAAATTTCGACCATTTTCATCAATGAATTACGCTCTGGAAAACTCGGCCCTATCACACTTGAAACACCTGCAATGACCGAGCAAGAAACCATTGAAGTTGACATAGAGCTGGCTAAAAAAGCGGCCCGTAAAAATAAAAAACAGTTAAGTCGTCCGCAATAGATTCAACTGTTTTTTCTATGTTTAAAACATTCAATATATGGAATATTTATCAGACTTCAGCGCGATCAGATTTCGAATGTAACAGTTCAATAATATTGCTGCACGCAATAACCACAGCACAGAGCAATATCAGCGACATAGCAAACCACTGCAAGGCATAGCTGGTATTGATATCAGGGTCCATTTTTTTAATACGCCAATGCCTTTCCAAAACACCGGGAACATTACTGTCCAGCCTTGCTACATAAGGAAATAGCTCTATTTTGAAAAGTTTTTTAACTATTTGAAAATCAAAATGGTGTAATCGAACTGGCCACTTAGCTTTGCCAAGCGGCTTCATTTCGAAAAATGACTTGCTTGCAGGAATATGCAATTGGGCTATTAGTCGCTGATCACCAGTAATACCATCAATTGCGGACTCAGGATTATCATCTAAACCCACTGCCACCCACCCACGGCTTACCAAAATGATTTCGTCGTTGTTCTGCAGCAGAAATGGTGTAATAATTTCTACACCTAGTTGCCCACGAAATACCTGCCCTTCAATAATAATCGACCTATCATGAAGGTACTGTCCGTCTAGTGAAACTCTCAGCCCTTTTAGTTGCTCCCGGTTTTGAAGCGTAATCAACTCAAGCGGTGTTGGTGGTAATTGCTGGCGCTGCTCTATGGCAAAATTAATAGACCTCTTTTCAGCTGCACGCTTAAGCTGCCAAACCCCTAAGGTCATCAGTATAGAAAATGCTAATGTGGCAATCAGGGCTATCTTCCAGTCAAATTGAATCCGTAAATCTTTAATTGTTAGTTGCTGGGTACCCATAATTATTCAACTGCAAGTTGGATTTAACGGCCTGCATTTCTAACAGAATTCGTTAAATGGAGCAATTAATCTATTTTTATTACCATCAAACTGTCGGAAGCTTTTACAATTTGCAAAGGATCTTTAACAGGGGGAAATATATCTAGCTGATTTTACATGAGTTTTATCTTATGGAATAGTATTTGCTATCTTTATTTTAAAAATAACACCCAGTAGTAACAAGCAGTTCTGGACTCAATTATGAACATGAATAGCTCAAACAACCACCTTGAAGATTTAGCCCGCTTGGCACGTGAAGGTTGTGCTTATCGTGGACGCTCGCAGCAGGCTGATACCCCTCTCCCAGCCATTACCATACAACGAAGCAGTTATTCTGAAAGGTCTTTCCAAAAGCTGATTACTTCTTTTAAAAAATTAGGTAGCCATATAAGAACATGTTGAAACAAAGCCCTTAGTATCACGAGGGTTGTGCCCACCGACTACCTTGATCAGACCGCATTACTGTACTCTAGTTATACCGCACTATCTAAATAGTTCAAGTCGAATAAATGCTAAATTAACAATGAGTTAGTGCAATAAATTAAAGCCGCATAATGTTCTGCTTAAGCTTATACTAACAACCCATTGATATTATTGATATTATTGATATTTTCTAGCCCATGACTACTGCAATCAAACCTGTGTTGGACGGGCAGTGATGAAGTGCTAATGATATTCTTACCATCTGTTCCAAGGGTTAAGCTATGAAAAAACTGTCAGCGGCAATGCAACATTCTGTGTGGAATTTAGTAAAACAGTAGCGTAAAGTAGCTGTTATTATCCTTGTACTAGATTTGATTTAAATTAAGCGGTCAATATAAAATACCATCGCATGCAACAATAAAAGCTAACCGAACTAACACTTTATTTAAACGTTAGTGGAGCCTTCTAAAGGCAGAATTATCCACTTTATGAAACTTAATAGTTAAGCTCGCAGTAATTTAGCTCGAACCAGCTTTGCTCCAGTAGGATAACAGAATGATGTGATTGTACAGCGCTCACTGGACTCTAACCTACGTATATTCTGCTCAAACACTCGGTCAATAATCCATCCAGCCACTTGATCACCAGCTCGCTTGGTGGTTAATACCCAGGCATTACTCTCACCAACATTATGTTTCATTGATTGTTTAGTTAGCTTTGCCATTACCCTTTCCTGTAGCCAATCAATTTTGCAACAAAAGCCCATTGTAGAAGTAGGGACCCAGTAATTAAAAGTAGAACGTATGGCTTGAGAACTGAAGCCATAAAGATAATTAATTTCGTAATTTGTGATCCAGCGAACAAAAAAACCAAATCCTTATAATATTAATGCGTCTTGAGGCTGTATAGCTCTGCATTAAATCTCCTTACGCACAAATCATTGCTATATTGATATAACGCATTCATTTTTCGATCAGCTGCCATGAATAACGAAAGCAATAATCAGGATAAAAACTCTCAGCAACCTCTAGCTGCTGACAGCAAACAACCCCCACCATCTACCAACCGAAGAAAGATAAAAAAACCTGTTATATCAAAAACTTATGAAGGCAATCCCAACTCCCATGAAGCCGTGCAAAAGACAGTGAAATCCATCCCACTGAAGGACTATTCCGATTATGAAATCACCATCGAAACTAAAGCAAGTTATGAAGACGCTCTTTTTTCCGATGTCGAGGCACTAGACGAGGCGCTAGAACAAGCCCGCAACCAGTCTCACTCATCCAAACTTGCCCCAGTTGAACCTCTGATCCAGGAAAAACCAGAAGAGGTAGAATATGATTTCTCTGAATTTTTAACCGCAGACAGTCAGGCTGGAAAATTTTCTGCTTCATCGACAAAGCCATTAAACGGCTCTCAGTTATCTGTCCCAAAAGAAGGACTTAATAACTCCCCAGTTAGTATCGATATCACTGCTGTAGCTAACAGTCACGAGAGCAGTGCAGATAGCGATCAGACACAGGAACTATTAATCGAAGAATATCTTGAGGTGGCCGAGCCTCAACTGAAACCTTCAGAATTTGAACCAAAAACCCTGGTACAAAAAATTGCGCAAAAAGCCAGGAAGCAACTGAATAAATCCAAGGCTGAATTTGATGAATATACAGGACGCAGCCTGCCGGAAAGAGAGCTGCCACTGGAATTTTCCTTTCCTCCACTAAAGCCAAAAAAAGATTTTGATTCCATCATGACAGGCTACGACATTCGTAAACTGTTCGACAATAAAGGTAAATCCAGTCATTCGGTTTTGAAACAGGCTGAAAGTGATTTAGCAAAAGTGGTCAAATGCCATCTCTCCAGCTCAAATCGCCTAAGCTTGCTGGATGCTTATTCTGAGCCATTGTTCGTTGTGCTCAAAGCAGTAACCGCAATGTTTGAGCGCAAACCCAGTGTGCCGAATGACAGTAAGCGGCTACAATTGGCGGAATTTTCCCATGCTAGTTTGAAGCATTTAATTACCGGCTATAAGCAAGTGTACGCCCCTCTTTACGAGGCTGCTAATGTTCTTTATGGCCCGCAGCGAAATAGCGCCAATAAAGTGGCCTTTCGATTAATCGATTTATTATTGCTCGAGCAACAGCTCGCTATGTCAATCCAAACATCTCTAGCTAGTGGATCAGTCAAAACATTTAATAAGTTGTTTACTGCACTGTCACTCTATGAACCTCAACTAATAGCCCGGGCACAGCATTCACTATCTCTTGATGAACTAAGCAGTATCAAAGCTATGTATTTGCGTTATCAAGTGGGTTTAGCTTTTAATTTTATGGGTGTGTCCTCATCACTACATAAATCACTTAATCCATACATTCACCAAAACCTTGGCTGGTTAAAGTTATTGCCTCTTGAGACAATCGCAAAGACCACCGTAGCGGCATGGGTGACAACCCACGAACATAGTGAAGCCCCCAGTTTTCTCAACGCTGGAGAAACCATTACTCATACGCAAGTACCCTCAGTAGTTATTGAAGTGGAACGGTTTTTTAACGCGATCAAAAAAGATTACGCGGAATGTATTGACCTGCTAGGAAGTGTGAAAAAACACAGCTCAATCGTATTGGGCACCATTAAATTGCCCTATTCAGCCACCCTACTCTGCGAACTCAATCGGCTTATCTCCACTATTGAGAATAAAACCAGAACACCGAACTATAGTCTCTACCGCCCTCTGCAATTAAAAGCTTATTCGGGACTTGAAAACTGCATTGGCTATTTTGATTACGACTACGCACTCAAAACCAAAAAAACCGCTCGCAAAGGCGAGCCTGTTAAAGACCTTCCACCAAAACCTATTTCGACTAAGACCCAGTGGCACTGTGCCATGGAAGATGAAGCCAACCTACACCTTCAAATCATCGAAGAAAAAGCCGCAATTATTATCGATATTGGCCAGCTAATATTGTTTACCAAACCCGTTGAACAGGATGAGACTGAAGACCAAGCACCGAAAGACCCCGCACAACAAACACTACTCACTCGAGTTATTAGAATGGAACGACTACAGCAGGGAAAGCTCAATATTATTGCTGAAATCATTAGTAACAAAATTAGTCATATCACTCTACGAATCTATCCAAAAGAAGAAATTCCAGCCTTGCTGGCAATCAATAATGATAAGCGACTGTTAATAACCGATCATAAAAAACACCACTGGACTAACTGCTGCCATAGAGGAACAAGTATTTCAGTGTCATTTCCTGATTTATCAAAATCTGTCATTGCAGTAGACAATTTACAAGCCATTTCTCAAACGATGAAAATACTGAAGTTGTTATAAAGGCAGCTTATATACCCAAAGCGATTGAAATTTAGGTGTTATAGGCCGCTCCTGCACATCCATGCGCCTGCGGCATTAGTGCATCCATGCACGTCACACCCCCTTTTTGCCCATGGCTGCGTTGTTTGAACTTG
>JAZFYA010000235.1:0-13099 GCA_036443315.1 Pseudomonadales bacterium | reverse complement strand
ATCAGATTTGATGTAACGCCTATGTATAACGTGCCTTTGCGTTTGCTCGCCAGTATGTCAATATAAAAGTCCTTTTGCATTTTCGTGTCCTTCCATGGATCCCGCGGTCAAGCCGCGGGATGACGGGATGGCTGCGGGATGACGGGGTGGTGGTTGGCATTTAACGTTGCCATAAATTGCTGCAAGGAGCGTAGCGAGTTGCAGTCAATTTTATAGTTTGGTTAGGGATAATTTTATTTGTTAACATAATTTACAAAAGCTACTTATACCATTAACAATTAATATCTCTTCTTCAAGCTCATCTTTATGCAATGGATTCTAAATTATTCGCTGTTCTTCTTGATATGAATACTTCGGGTCTTTTATTAAGGCTGGATGAGGCATTTTAACAGTATAAGTCTTGGCTCAATCAATGAGCCCCCGGCTTCTGATATAGGTATTGATCCTAAGTTAAATTACCTCCTGCAGAGCCAGAGGCTTATTGGGGGGACGCCCTCAAAGGGGGAGTTACCTAGGGGTCAGGCACTCCACCATTGACATTGAACCTGCTGTTCGCCATGCAAGACTCACTATCGATTGGAACCCCACGCACTTTAGCGGGCACTTACAGTGCGAACAGCTACTCCAATGCTACCCAGATGCTGTTTTTTCTAGGATTATCGGGGCCACCCTCGCTAGTCACTACCCTCACAAGAGCGCGGGGTTCCAACCGAGTGAGAGGTTAGACTACCGAGTGTGGCGGCGGGATGCTGCACAAACACCAGAAGTCGCAAGCGATGAACAGCGTTGCCCTTAAGTCAGTGCTATTCTTATCTAATCCCATTGGGCTTTACCCTTTATTTATCGAAATAATGCTACTATCAACTTGATTCTATGTGGTGACAAGGTGAGAACCTAACGTTTAAACTTATTCTGACACTACGTTTCCTTTTCAAAGAGGCAGTACATAGCTATAGAAAAAAGAGCGAATCCACGCGCAGCAGTAAACTGTGCCTGCCGCTTAGTTGTCGGTGAAGTAAACTACGAAGGGATAACCAACAATCTATCGCTTGGAGGTGCCAGAATTTCTATTACTTCAGATGATAGCAATAACCTTCGTGAACTTGATCAAGGCCGTTTTTATTTAAGCGCTTGTGACAGAGTACTGGACGTTGATTGCCAGTTACTGCGTATTGCTAGTGACTATATCGCCATGCAATTTTTGAACGTGAGTGTCAATGATTCAATATTGTTTCGGCAGATTGTTGAAGAGGCAGGCGGGGGCAGCTAAAACTTTTTTCTCAAACTCACTCACCTCCACTGAAAAGTCTTATCTGCCACTAACACTTCTAAATAGGTAGATAGACCACCCGCCAAGGAAAAAGTGTTTTTAAAACCCGCATCCAACAAATAGCGTACAGCTTTCTCGCTACGCATGCCACTTTGACAATAGAGAATATAGGTTTTGTCAGGACTAAACCCATGTTTGTTTGCAGCAATTGTATCGACCGGCACCCATTCGCCGCCCAAATTAAACGCGTGGTGCTCTGTATCGGTCCGCACATCTACCAATATGCAATCAACCTGGGATTGTTTTTTTAAAACCTGTTCCGGTGATAATAAAAAAGACTCAACGGCTTCGGCTTGGCAAAAAAACTGGTAGTCGCTGATTTTATCTCGGTAATTTTCTTTGCCGCTGCAAATCGTACAGTTCTTTTCTTGCACCAGTTTGATGCTGCGCTGCTGCATCGACAAACTGTCGACTAATAACATTTTATTCTCGAGGCTGCCGGACAGGCCTGCCAGATATTTAATCACTTCTGTAGCCTGTAACAGTCCGATCATTCCCGGTATCACACCAAGCACACCCGCCTGGTTGCAATCGGCTACTTCACTGGCTTCCGGGAATACACATCGAAAGCAAGTTTTTCCCGGCATAAAGACTGCGAGTTGGCCAGCAAAGCCGAGTACACTGCCATAAACCCACGGTTTTTGGTATTCCACGCAAAGATCGTTAATCAGATAACGAGTATGAAAATTGTCTGTGCAGTCGAGAACTAGATCACAGCCAGCAATGAGTGCGGGAGCATTATCTACCGACAAATTCTGCTGCTGCGCAACGACGTCGATATCGGGATTGCAAGCTTCTAACCGCGCCTGTGCAACCGCTGCCTTGGACTTGCCTCTATCGGCATGAGTAAAAAGAATTTGCCGCTGTAAATTTGAAATATTGATAACATCGCCATCGACCAGCGTGATATGGCCGACACCGGCTGCCGCCAAATACTGCGCAGCGGGGCAACCTAGCCCGCCTACGCCAACAATTAAAACCCTAGCTTGCTTGAGCCGTGTTTGGCCAGCCACTGAAAACTGTGGCAACTGAATATGACGCTGGTAACGCAACCATTCCTGCGCAGAAAAAGTAACGCCTTTACCTTTTTCCTCTTCACTGATCATTGATCACTCTTCATTGCTTATTCATTTTGTTTATTCATTATTGCTGGTTCATCATTGCTTATTCATCATTTAAGGCCTGTGTTTTATTGTTAACGTCTGCCAGCTTTAACCTATCAGTTTTAACAACAGAAGCGGGTGGCCGTGCCTTTTCTATCGTTTGCATCAGCCCCAAAGTCGTCGCTTCTGGATCGTTGGCCAAGGTAATGGCAGTGATCATGGCAATACCAGAGACACCGGTATTGGCGATGGCGTCAAGATTATCGGTGTTAATACCGCCGATAGAAACCAGCGGGTAATCCGGCAATGCTCGCTGCCAATAACATAAACCCTCAATACCGTGGGGTATCCATGGCATGTCTTTGGTAGTGGTGGCGAAGGTGGGGCCGCAGGCGATGTACGAGGGTTTTACTGCCAGCGCCCGCGCGACCTCATAGTGGCAGTGGCTGCTGATACCGAGACGCAAACCGGCGCGATAAATCTGTTGCAGATCCGCTGACTGCAAATCTTCCTGGCCCAGATGTACGCCGTAGGCCCCTTTTTCAATGGCTAATTGCCAGTGGTCGTTGATAAATAATCGGCAGTTATAGTGCTTTCCAAGGGTCACTGCCGTTTCAATTTCCCTGGCCAAGGTCTCACCGCGGAGATGCTTTATTCGCAGCTGGGCAGTAGTAATGCCCAAAGGCAGCAGGCGTTCAAGCCAGCGGGCACTATCGACGACAGGATAAAGCCCTAACTGACTCTGCTCACCGGGCTGGTTGCAGGGAGGAAATGGCCGCAGGCTTTCCGAAACGTTCAGCTTCGACGTAGTGTTTACCGTATCGTTAACTATAACGACAGGCCAGTCTCCAGTGGGAAAGTGTTTTATCGCCGCGGCACCCGTTAGCCCGTTGCAAGCAGAGGCCAGGCGCAAACCTTGCTGAATGGCCATTTTGGCAATCACTAAAGCGTCGCGATCATCGTAGCCACGGGCCAAAGCGCAAGCAATGCTGGAGGACAGCGCACAGCCGGTGCCGCGATTGTGTTCGGTAGCGATTTTTTTATGACCCAGCCAGAAGGACAACTTATCGCTGCTACCTGTCTCTTTAATACACTTACCCTTAAAACACTTACCCTTAAAACAATAGTCGAGCATTAACTCGCCCTCGGCATGTCCTCCCTTGATCATGACCCAGCTAGGCTGGTGCTCAGGCAGGTGTGCTGACAACGCCTTAGCCGCGAGTTCCCTATCGCCAAGGGAGCGTATAGTGAGTCCAGTGAGTTCTTCTGCTTCCATTAAATTCGGCGTTACAAACCGACACAGTGGCAACAGTTGCTGCTTAATCACTTCTATTAATTCGGTATCAATAAAGCGTTGCCCGCTGGATGAGGACAGCACCGGATCGTAAACAATGGGAATAGTTAGATCTGTTAATTTTGTTACTAACATGTCTATTTGTTGGTGATTACAGAGCAGGCCGATTTTAATCACCTGCGGTTGTAATGACAGCGCCGCATCAATTTGTTGCCCTAACACCTCCGCAGCGAGCGGATTTATCGACAACACGCTTTGGCTGTTTTGTGCGGTGGTGGCTGTAATCGCTGTGGCAGCGTGCACACCCAATGCCTGACAGCTGCGAATGTCCATCTGGATACCAGCTAATCCTGCCGAATCACTGCCAGCAATCGACAACAGTACGGGGCGGTTTTTTCTACCACGTTCACTATCACCTTCTACATCAACAAAGGCATGGGTACGCATGGATAACGCAGAATTGACAGTGGCAGTGGGATTGACAGTGGTTAGCGTCATGGCGCCTGATGCCAAAAAGGGGTGCCCAATATCGGCGTACTGGGTTGCGCCAAATCTCGTTCCGGCATTAAACCCGCCTCATAAGCTGCGCGCCCCGCCATCACCCCATGCTTAAACCCCTGCGCCATTTGCACTGGGTCCGGTGACTGCGCTATGGCGGTATTGAGGAGTACTGCGTCATAGCCAAGCTCCATGGCCTGTGCCGCGTGAGAAGGAGCACCTATGCCCGCATCGACAATCAAGTTAATGTTGGGTAGACGATGGCGAAGATTTTTTAGCGCATAGGGGTTGATCAAACCTTTACCGGTGCCTATGGGCGCCCCCCAGGGCATCAAGATACGGCAACCCGCCGCAACCAGTTTTTCGCAAAGCACCAGATCGTCCGTGCAGTAGGGAAACACTTCAAAGCCCTGCTGAAGCAGTTCTTTGGTAGCCTCCAGCAACCCGAAGGGGTCTGGCTGCAGTGTATATTCATCACCAATAACTTCCAGTTTTATCCAGTGGGTAGCGAAGATTTCCCGCGCCATCTGTGCCGTGGTAATCGCCTCTTTAACCGAGTGGCAACCCGCCGTATTCGGCAATAGGTTAAGCGGTAGTTCTTTCAGGCAATCCCAAAACTGATTATTGCCGTTTGCAGCGCTGGCCTGGCGACGCAGGGAGACGGTGACCACTTCAGCACCAGAAGCTTTAATCGCATCAATCATGATCTGCGGTGAAGGGTACAACGCCGAGCCAATCAACAATCGACTGTTGAGGGTTTTATCGGCGATTTGCCACATGATTCAGCCTCCCTGTGTAGGCACAAGCAACTCAACCCGGTCACCGGTTTGCAATTGCATTTGCTGGTGCTCACTGCGAGGGATGAAGGTTTCGTTCACCGCAATAGCAAAACCCACGGGCTTGGTGTCCAGCGACTTTAATAGCTGCGTTAGCGATGAATGGTCTTCGATTTCAACGGGGTCGTTGTTCAAATAAATGCTAATCACGCTATGTCCTCTAAAGCAGCCAGATTGGAAAAAAGTGCAGGAAAGGTGGCGGATCCTAAAGTCGATGATCCTAAAGTGGACGGCCCTATCGCTTGCGTTTGCAAAAAATCAACAACTTCCTGTGCCAAAACGGGAGCCAATAAAAAACCGTGACGGAATAAACCATTCACCCGCAACAAACCTGGGCGAGTAGCAATGGTTGGCAAGTTATCCAGCAGTGCCGGGCGGCAGTTGGTCTTCGTGGCGATAATTCTAGCTTCAGAAAACCCCGGGTGGATGCAGTACAGTGCCGATAATAATTCGAGGGCCGAACGAACACTGATGGGACTCCGGTCCTCGCTTTCAATTTGGGTGGCACCCAGAATATAACGGTGATCTCTATTCGGCACCAGATACAACCGGTAACGAGGATGCATCAAACGCACCATGCGGGTAATATTGACGTCCGGCGCCTCTACCCAAATCAACTCGCCACGCACACCGCGCAATGTCACAAACTCTTTTTGGGCTCCCAACCCTCTGCAGTCAATCACCCAATCAAAGGGATGATCCTTGCCGCCAGCGGTGGTAATACAGTGAGGGCTTAACTGGCTAACTTCAGTACCGAAATGCCAAGGTACATTATTTTCTAATAATTGATCAGCCAACGCAGCCAGTACCGATTGGTTATACAACCAGGATTCTTCTGGCAAGTAAGTGGCCTGTGAGAACTGTGCTGACAACTCTGGTTCAAGTGTGCCAAGCGCATTGTTATTGAGCGTTTTAAAGGACCTTTTCTCAGGCGGAAGTTTATTGTCCAGAGCCCGGTTAAAACGTTCCAAGTCCGCCAGATCATGTTGATGGGCGACGATCAGACTGCCGCGCTGATGCAAGCAATCCTCGATTTGCAAAGAGTGAACGATCTCTGGCCACAACTGCAATCCCTGCATGCCCAGTTGGTAAATCAACCATTGCGCTGACTCCAGTTCGCTGTAGGGGGTCAGCATACCAGCGGCGGTATAGGCCGCCGCCGATCCCGACTCAATAGGATCTTTATCAAACAAACTGACACAGTGCCCCGCCCTAAGCAACTGCCAGGCCAGCAGCCGCCCCATAATGCCAGCACCGGCAATACCAATGTCCATTTTCGTACGCTTCCCCGTTCTCTTCTCAGTCATTAGCCCAGTCACTGGACTAGTCTGCAGCCACGTAAATTTCAGAGCCCAGCTGTTTAAATTCTCTGGACTTTTCCCGCATGCCCGCCTCAGCGTATTCACGCACTTCCTGGCTGATTTTCATCGAGCAAAACTTGGGGCCGCACATAGAACAAAAGTGAGCCACCTTGGCAGAGTCTTTGGGTAAAGTCTCATCGTGGTATTCGCGGGCGGTATCCGGATCTAGCCCAAGGTTGAACTGATCTTCCCAACGGAATTCAAAGCGAGCCTTTGACAACATATCATCGCGGTAACGCGCCCCGGGATGACCCTTTGCGACATCCGCCGCATGGGCAGCGATTTTGTAGGTGATGATGCCGGTTTTAACATCGTCGCGATTAGGTAGGCCCAAGTGCTCTTTCGGGGTGACATAGCAGAGCATGGCACAGCCAAACCAGCCAATCATGGCCGCACCGATGCCACTGGTAATATGATCATAACCGGGCGCAATATCAGTTGTCAGCGGGCCTAGCGTATAGAAAGGCGCTTCGTCACAGCATTCCAGTTGCTTGTCCATATTGGCTTTTACCAGATGCATGGGCACGTGACCGGGGCCTTCGATCATGGTTTGCACGTCATGTTTCCAGGCGATTTTGGTGAGTTCGCCAAGGGTTTCCAGTTCAGCAAACTGCGCTTCATCGTTAGCATCAGCCAACGAACCTGGACGCAGGCCATCGCCTAGAGAGAAACTGACATCGTAGGCTTTCATGATTTCGCAAATATCCTCAAAGTGTGTGTAGAGGAAATTTTCCTGGTGGTGAGCAATGCACCACTTGGCCATAATTGAACCACCACGAGAGACAATACCTGTCACCCGGTTGGCCGTCATGGGAACATAAGCCAATCTCACACCACAGTGAATGGTAAAGTAATCGACACCCTGCTCGGCTTGTTCAATCAGCGTATCGCGGAAGATTTCCCAGGTTAGGTCTTCAGCCACACCGTTGACTTTTTCCAGTGCTTGATAGATTGGCACGGTACCGATGGGGACAGGAGCATTGCGCACGATATAATCGCGAGTGCTGTGGATGTTTTTCCCAGTGGACAAATCCATCACGGTGTCCCCTCCCCAGCGAATAGACCACACCATTTTTTCAACTTCTTCTTCAATGGAGGAACTCAGCGCGGAATTGCCGATATTGGCATTGACTTTAACCAGGAAGTTGCGACCGATAATCATCGGTTCCAGCTCAGTATGGTTAATGTTGGCGGGAATAATCGCACGACCTTCGGCCACCTCTTTGCGGACAAATTCTGCGGTAATCGCTTGCAGATTGGCCCCCATAGCGTTGCCTGCCAGACGTTGATTGCGCTCCTCGGTTGTGAATTCATTGTGCAGGGCTGCACGGGCCTGATTCTCTCGGATAGCAATATATTCCATCTCAGGCGTAATGATCCCCTGGCGGGCATAGTGCATTTGGGAAACATTTTTCCCCACTTTGGCGCGGCGCGGGCGGCGTTGCAAGGCGGGGTTGTAAAACTTAAAAGCCTTGCCCGCATCGTCGATGCCATTATCTTCTGGCTTGATTTCACGCCCCTGATACAGCTCGGTGTCATCGCGCGCCTCGATCCACTGGCTGCGAATAGCCTTCAGGCCCTGGTGTATATTAATCTCGAAATCAGCGTCGGTGTAGGGACCGGAGCAGTCGTATACCGCAATACTGGAACCATCAGTTAAGCTGATCTCACGCATCGGCACGCTGACATCAGCATGGCTACTGGACTGGACAAACACTTTTTTACTGGCTGGCAGAGGTTCGCAGCTGATTTGCACCGGCTTATTGATCGCTTCAATAGAATGGGTTGGAATGGCGTTAGAATCTGTTGGAATGGAGTTGTTAGTCAAATCGTTCATGGAATTCCTCGCAATTTTCAACATTGTTTGTAAAAGCATTAACGCAGGTACAAAAACGGGCGAGGAGTCGTAAAGCGAATCTTGGAGACAATAAGCTGGAGACAATAGATGGTTTGGCTGCTATGACCCCTACTGCGATGATCTCACTATGACTCACGCCCCTTCCTACGCCGGTATTATCCGAATCAGGTTCACGGGTTTGTTGAGAACGGTATTAACCAACTAACATCTCAGCCTATAGTGGGCACCCCGAGAGCAACGGCCAATATAATAGTATTTTGGCTTGAGGTAAAGAAGCTTAAACTTTATTTCCTTCATCGCCCCTGCGGTCCCCTGTGTCAGGATAGTTGTCTGAAGATAGAATGGCGCGAAGATCAATGAAGTCTTAGACCGGATTAGCGATGCCTTCTATCGGCCATTCCTCACTCGTTCATATGGAATATGCTTAAAAAGGTCAAGAATTTCCCTCTGGGGGGAAGCTCCTCAAGAACATAGGTGGGGGGGAAAGCAATCAAAAGTAGCGCAATTCACCTGCGCAATCACGCTTTATAATCACCCAAACCACTGTTTAAAAAAACACCTCTTAACTTTCGTATATAACCCCAATAATCTCTCTTGCGGTTTCTACTGACCTGATCTCAGAACTCAGATCATGCCCTTTATTTAAAGATGCAATCTCGGAAGCACCTCTACCCCCAATACTCTCGAATTGGCATAGATGATTCAAATTACCAGGCAGCGTGCCACCAACTCTCTTACAAATACCGGTACCGTCACTCAGGGCAACAGCTACAAAGCAATCTTGCCTGCTTGTCAATTCTTCTGGCATATATTCGTCGCCACCCAAAACCAGCTGCCCCTCCAAAGCCAGAGGCTCTGCACTGGTATCACGCAAACGGTGGCATGTTCTGATTTTCTTGAACAAGCCCACATCGTCAACCTGAATTGCATCATGCTTATTAGACATCTCTGCTGGCGCAGTACCATTAAAGAAAAAACCAACGACCCTAAATAACTCTACCTGATTTACAGGAACAACTATCGATGGTGGACGAACCCTGGGATCTGTTGAAACTGTAGCCAATGTTACAGACAAGCTGTCGGGCCTGTCTCGCAATAAGCGCCGGGCAAGATATTTTTTATTATATCTGGCAATGACCAAGTTCTGATCACGTGGAGGTTCTCCGTCAACCTCAACAATAGCCACGGATCCCGCTGGCGCGGAAAACCCAAACATATTATTCCTTAGGTAAAATAAAGCCTTATCAGCAAACCATGCACCAGTAAACAGTTCCTGTTCTACATCCTGACTGCCCAATACAGAGGGTGGGCCAGTAAACGCAGCCAAATCCGGGATTATCGGTATACCGATATTAGGGGAAGTTATCGGTGTTAATAGCGTAACATTACACGGCACAGTATTTGATTCTAAAGGCTCTCTTCTACGCCAAAGGCGAAACTCGCGATGGAGTTCTTCAGCCAATTTGGTTAGCCTATTCAAATCATCCTTAATCTCGCTAACGTCAGCGGGCATAATATTTCGCTTACCTTCGTGGTGGGCACTATTTAGCCGCATCAAACATGTTGCTCCAGCTTGAAGCGCAGAATCCCCGCAGAATTTTTTGAACACAAACGCTTGAAAAAGATCATGACCAGGATTTTCATTCATGAGATGACGAGCATGAATTACATAATCAACCAAGGTTGGACGATGACTCCGACAAGTATAAGCAGGGTCATCAAAAAGGTCAGATAAACGGGCCTCAATAAAAATTCTGCATTCAGCCAAATAATCCCTAGCTCTTCTCGCACTATCCTCATCTTCCAAAAACTCAATTTTTTTCTTTTCAATATCAGCAACGGCAAGTGGGATTTGCAAAGTATGCCGCTCATTATTAACTGGATGCACAGAACGGTGTTCGATGAGGGTAGATGAGCTAGCCACCCTAACGGCCATTGTTGCAAAACGCTGATCATGTGTGGTGACAAATAGCTGAGCATTGAGATCAACAATATCTTTTAGGGCATCGGCCAAACGCTCTTCATTTTCCTCGTCTAACAACTCTTGGGGGTCATCAAAGCATTAACTGCACCACCCCTCGTCTTTAACACATGCTCCCAAAATGCGATATAAAACCCAAGCAGACACGCACGAAGCGCCGATGCATTTGAAACATGTTGGGCTGGCGCAACAGCGCCATTCGAACCAACAGAGATTGACAATGCGCCCTCAGGGGCAACCGTTGTATCAGCCAAAGCATGCCCGCTTCTAGCGTAGGCATTCCTATATACCGAGTTCGTCCATTTTTCAGTTGACTTTTTCAACCGAACTTGAAGATCGCTACCCTGTTGGGTGGCCAATTCACCGAGACTCTGTACCGATTCAAGAGCGTCAACTGTATCGGAATAATTGTCTATGTGGTTCTCTTCTTTTCGCCTCGATTCTACAAAGGTTTTTAGTCTGGATATTTCGCTGATGCAGTCGTTAATCGGTTTCGCCGACTGCGTTACAGTTTGCAACGCTATTAATCTGTTCCGAAGAGGAGAATCACTTGACAGCTCACTGTCATCATTCTGATTATCTCCTGAACTAACACCAATAGCTTTACCCAATATAGTAACGGCATTTGAAAAGCTTTTGGTCTTACAGTTTTCAAAATGGCTAATGAGGGTTACAAGAGCGTCCTCAATAGCTTTATCACCAGAGATTACAGGCAGAGCTTCTTCGGGGGCTATAGCAGGAAACTCGTCTATCCTGACTTTTAACCCTGCCAGTACCTGCGCGTAGTCCCTGTCTATCAAGCCTTTAACCGTAAGAATTGGGATGCATATCGATTAATCAACCCCGTTCTTTGATTTTATCGGGCAACACGCAATCATCTTTAACCACCCAGCTGGGTTAAGCCCTGCAGCAGCTTGTGTAATTCCGCTGCCGTTGTATACTAGTGACATAAATGGACTGGGGGTGCCCGGTCGGCGTCAAAGCCTCGGTGAGTTTCATCGGGGCTTTTCGCTATCTGGAGTTAATGGAAACTCGCGCACCACTAAGGAAACCGCTTTAACCCCCACCCTTCATAATCATTTCCCACATTCTCACGCCCATCCTGACAATAGAACTTAGGCTTTAGAATATCAAAAGCGCGGTTGTCCTGTTCCGGACGTAACACATATAAACCTACCGGGCGAGCAACCAAATCTGCCAACTGTAAACCTGCCGAATTAATTTTCTTATCGGCAAACTGAACGTTAAAGGGCAGAGGTTTATTAAACCCGTTCGCTCCATCACAGATACGTCTGAACTCCAGCTCCAGTTCGTCATCTTCTTTTTTACCGCGCCGCTCCACCACAATATGACTTAGCCGATCACCCTGGTTTTTCTCTTGCAAAAAACGATAAACCCGCTCTAATCCAAAACCCAGTGCCAAGTGATAGGGGTTACCCGGTGACTGATACTGCTGGCGCAGGCGCTCTTTTTCAATCACACAACACACCAGAACAAAGTTGCTCTGATCTATAATCACCGTTAGCTCGTCGAGAAAGTCGACCCGTTGTTGCCGGCTTTGGAAGATATTGAACGGCGGTTTCTCCTTACGTATTTCATTCTCATGCAGGATCACTAGGTCGTGGCCAAAGTGACGAAACTTAAACTTCTGTAACTTGGACACCATCACATTGCTGTAATGAAGTTTATGGAAAATACAAAATGCCAACACAAACACCGGATAGTTAGAGTCAAGGTTTTGCAAACCGTGATCCCCACTTTCATCAACATAGATAATGTAGTCGCTGTAATCCTGAGGTATTTTTGCTAAGTTTCCTGTCTATGCGGAACTGGGAATATTCATTTTCCCAATGATGGCGCTGATATTAAAGCAGATCGGCTGCCCTTTTATTAACTCGATATCTGAGCAAACCTTTAAGCTGTGTTTATAGCAGGCTTTCCAAATAGGGCTGCATTACATTTTTAACCCGGCACATTTCTGCACATCGTACCAGCTCATCCATGGTAAAGCGCTTTTCCCGCCAGCCCTCCCGCAAGGCTTCCAATGCCACATCAAGGCCAATTTTATTACGGTACTTAAAACAGTCTGCCACGGTTCTGGCAGGGCTAAATACTTTAAGCTCTACACCATCCTCTGTGTGACACTCCACACCTTCAGCCATCAGTGATCCAGATATGGAAACAAACCGAACCGGAGGATAGTGGATTTTTGGTTGCCAGCCCTTGCGGTCGATGGCAAGCCAAACTTCGTGGGGATTTTGAGTCGTAACGTTATGGAAGCTCAGGGCAGACAACAACACTACCACCGCCTTGGGGGCCTGCTTCACGGCTTCGATCAGGGATTGGCTATTACCCGCCTCGCGTTGCGGCCACTGGTACATACCTCTGCCGATACGAACCAGCACCTGGTCTTTTGAGAGTTGATATAGGTAATCTTTGGGCAGACCAAGCCTTGTCAGATCGGATGGCCTGACAATGGAGTGATTCCTGGCATAGTCGATAACTTGCTGCCTTTTTGAAGATTGAGACGTAACAGGCATAATATTAATTCCTCGGCAGTTATAAATATATGCCGATGTTTTAATATATGCAAGTCATTGCTGTGAGTTTTGGTAGGCCAGGGAGGGGCTATGGGGATACCCACTGACTAGATTAGGCGACGCCTGTATTGAATATCGACCAAAATCGTACAAAACCCTTGAATCAAGTCAGAATTATCGCTATATTTTCTGACATATCTTGAGAATCCTTACATGTCTACCGCACAAACCATAGCAACACAGATCAAACGACAACCCTTGGGTGAGCCGTTTTCCACAACCAGCCTCGTCAAGCTGG
>JAZFYA010000234.1:0-2558 GCA_036443315.1 Pseudomonadales bacterium | reverse complement strand
ATTTGATTTTTTTAAACTCAATTGCTGCAATAAAAAAATAGTCGGCGCGGCGCCGTTGAAAAAACAGATGCTGAAAGGCTTGCCCCGCGAGCATAGCGAGTTATATTCATCCTACAAGCGCTAGCCTCTTACAATACCAGTCAGATGGTATATACTACTTGATATATACCTTAGCTCAAAGGAGCCCAGCAATGAAACATATCGCCAAAATATTTATGAACGGCCGTAGCCAAGCAGTACGCCTACCCAAAGACTTTAGGTTCGATTGTGATGAAGTCTTTGTCAGGAGGCAAGGCGATGACATTATTATTTCACCAAAAAAGCAAACATGGGACGATTTTTTTGATCAAGAGTCTGCTTTCGATGAAGAGTTTATGAATGATCGTGACCAAAACGACCCTCAGAATAGGGACTTTTACTAATGTATATGTTAGACACAAACACTTGTATATTTGTATTAAAAAATCGATCTCCCAAATTAAGAAATAAATTCAAAGCTATAAAAAGCCTCTGCATTTCATCGATTACGTATGGTGAATTGTGTTTTGGAATCGAAAATGGAGATTCACACCTACGCGAGGAAAGATATAACCAATTAGATTTATTCACTCAAAAAATATTGATTGACTCGTGGGATGAAGAAGCCGCTCGACATTATGGACTCATCCGAGCCCTATTAAAACGGCAGGGTCTACCCATTGGAAATAATGATTTATTAATAGCTTCGCATTCCCGAAGCATTGATGCGGTATTAGTTACCAACAATAAAAAGGAATTTTCTCGAGCACCTGACCTCACTCTCGAGGACTGGATTGAAAGTTAACTATTTCCATAACCGGCAGCACCTCAAAGGTAATCACTGAGACACACACTCTACAATTGTCGATGCTCTTTATATAGTAAATATATAGAATGAACTTGATGGGAATAGCGACGTTGTAAAACGTCGCTATTCTTTGAGTGCAGCAAGAGTGCCTGTCCCGGCTCATCCATTTCGCGATTCACGTTTTCTTGACGTCTGTGCCATTCATATTCTGATTCACCTTCTCGTCTGCTCATAGTTCTTCTCCTTTTGAGGTTTGTAAAGTACGACCGCCTAACGCCAAAATCAGCCGTGCGTTTTCTGCGGGGGCTGAATTTTTTTGTTAGATTTTGGCTTGAGTTTCTTTAACCTGGTCGCAGGCATCCTTTTTAGCTTTTGACTTCTTGGATCTACTTCAATTCCTACCGACTCCAAGGCAGTAACACCTAAGATGGGCTCTGTTCCTACATCGCCAAAAATTATTGTCCCTCCAACAATTTCTCCCATAAATTCGATATCACCCGTTGTAATATCCATTTTTATTTCACTTCCATCGGCAAGTTCATATATGCGCTGTGCTTTAGGTTGAAGCCCAATTGATTCAAGATGATCTCTAGGAACAAGCGAGTCAATTGCGCCTGTATCTACAAGGAAAAGATCTTCCCAGAATTGCTCTGGGTTTGCCGGATTTCTAATAGTCACCGTTACGTGTGTTGCTCCCATAGTTTACTCCATTATTGAATTTAGAAATCTAATGTCAAGCTAAGCCGAGCGCGCTTTTTGCGCATCGGCTCTAGCTTTTTGTTATGCCTTTTTGCATGCTCATTACTCAAAACTTTCTATCTTCTCTTTGCAGTGTTTTTCTGTTAATGCTTGTAATTGTTGTACCCGCTCCGCTAACCATTCCAGTTCTTGTGGTGTAATGATGTAGCTGGGTTTATAACGGGCATCCACATATGCTTTGCGTAAAAGCTTAAACCTGTTTTTTTCTTCTTCTGTACCTTGCGGAAATACAGAAAGAAATTGTGGTTCAACACTGGTTACTCGTTGACTCAATTTTGCTAAATCATGGGTACTAGGCTTATAGCGAGTAAAAACAAGCAAAATAGTGCTATAAAGTCGTTCGGTGACTTGATGAAGCTCAAAAGCAGCCATGTTGTATTTTTGTCTGTTTAAATTGAAATTATGGGTGTCAAAAAAATCTTTGGCGCTACTAAACCAATATTCAAAATCTTCTTCCGCCAGCTTCTTTCGTTCTTGTGTAGTGAGTTCTTTCGGCTCGGCTAACTCAAACTTCCCTGAATCATACAGGACTATCCCTTCGCGTTTGATATCAATATAAAAATACTGACTCTTTCTTAAGCGTCGGTTAACAAATTGAATGTCCTCAGCAATCAGGCTTATGGGGGTTCTATGGATAGTTTTCATCAATCGCTTATTAAGCTGATTGTTTTGCTCAATTTTACCCGCTTCTTTCCGGGTTTCTGTGACCAGCAATAGATCAAAATCGCTTTGATAACGATAATGCAAGGTTTCCGGATCTAAATCTTCCACCCAATCGCCACGGGCATAGCTGCCAAATAGAATTAACATATCGGCGTTAATTTCTTCACGAATGATGTCAATAGCCCGCTGTAATTCCTGCTGTTTCTGTTCCGGTAAGTGTTCAAGTGAGGTTCTCATAAGTGAATACTATCAGGTTCCTTTCATTACGGCACAATCTTAGGCACTTAGACGTAAATTTCGCATGCCTATC
>JAZFYA010000233.1:0-12354 GCA_036443315.1 Pseudomonadales bacterium | reverse complement strand
TTGAGCGCTTATTTCAGAAGTTGAAGCAGTATCGTCGAGTGGCAACGCGATACGAACGGCTGGCGCGTAATTACCAGGCTATGCTCTGGTTAGTTGCCTCTATTATTTGGGTTAATTGAGAACGCCCCTTAGTCAAACAACTAGTCAAACAATAAAACCCTAAGGCTTGGTAATCCTGGACAAGTTTGACTGGTTCAGTTCATTCAATGCTGAGCGAATGGCCATTTCATCAAAGCCTTGAATGGTGCGGTTGCCAACCTGGATCACGGGTACTCCGCGGCCGCTTATTTTCTCATACTGTTGGTAGGCGCGGGGGGATTTTTCTACATCGTATTCAGTGAAGGGGATATTGGCCTGTCTAAAAAAGGTTCGGGCCTTGCGACAGTAGGGGCACCAGCTAGTAGCGTACATAATGACATCCTCCGAGTTTAACGATTCGGAGGAAATTGGGTTAAATGCCAGGTCTAGGCGCCACCAATTTTGTATCGCAAACAGAATGCCTATAAAAGCAATGAGTGGGAAAAATCTCTGTAGTTTGAGTTGCATGGGTCGATACGTCTTTGTTTGGTGATTAGCCTGTGGCGTTGCTCCTTTTCTCCCTTATGCTTTCCCCTCTTGAAAAAGCTCGCCGGAGCCGGCGCCACAGGCAATAATTGTTCTCAATGCTGCATCGACTTTCACATTGGGAAAAAGTTCCACTTGTTCAGGGGGCAAATGATAAATCATTCCTGAAGTCGGGTTGGGCCCAGTGGGAACAAACAGCGTAAACCAGCCATTGGCATGCCTGCTGGTGATGATGCCAGTCACTTCAGTGGCGATATCAGTACCAAACAATTTGGCTCTTGCCACTTCTCCCTTGCTAAAAGGAGAGTCGGCGTTATTGCCAAAAATCTGGTTGATAATATCCCGTACCAGATTGTAGCCCGGCGCTAGTTTGGCTAAAGTGCTATCAAAACGGGAATGCAGCCATTTGCCGGTGCTGGTAGTAGCAATATTACCGACAATAAAGCAGCCGATTAAAATCAGCAAAATAACTAACAAGTCCACTACAAAATCAGGGGCATTGGTATGCCGGGCGATGGGGTTTGCTAGAGGTTGTATCAGCTCGGCGACGGTATAAAAGGCCCATCGAAAAGCGAACAGTAAAATAATGGCTGGTGAGATAATTAATAGCCCACCAATGATTGATTTCTTTACAAAATTATTAACACGTTGCATCGTTTAATCTGCCTGTTGAATTTTTCAGCGCAGCAATTATAGCAATTATTCCAATGGTTAGGATGGTACAAGACCCACCCTGCAGGTGGGAACGATGGTTGCTTAAACTTGATGTCTAGCGGTCTGTCGGTTTTTTTCTGCAAACTATTTGCTGTTGACGACGTCGTGCAGCTCCGCCAGTGCCTGGTCTACCTTATCATAGGCTTTGCGTAGGGCGGGCTCCTGTTTTAGTAACAGGTGATTGCCAAGAATTTGGTTGATGTAGCCGGAGGCACGGGACGTTTTACTCACATAGTCTGCCTGCAAATCCGTGCAATGGGTGGTTGTGCGCTCGGCCAATAGTTTGGCTTTGCCATTAACAAATTTCACTTTCAATACCGGCAGGCGGAAGGCTCCCAAAAAAGACTGAATATCGTTGCGCAGTCCAGGTTCACTCACGCCCAGAGGTTCTACAGGCGTGTGATTCCAGCAGTCGATGCTGCCGCTATCCAAATAATAGACTTCGTGAATTTGGTATGTGACTTCTCGGGTGCGCGCGCAGGTTGTTTTTATTACGCGGTAATTCCAAGTGGTCATCGCAATTTCCGCTCAGCTGTGGTCGATGTAAAGTATAGTCGCTAATAAAATTAATATAGCCGTCACTTGGAGGCTAATAGTAAAAGCTAGCAGTTGGTATTGGCAAGTAATTTCCCCAATTAATTTGTTGGATTAGGGTATTTTCCCTAAGATTATCTGCTGGTTTTGGCAGATAACAGGTCACGCGGAGGCCGCAAGTAATTAATAGAGGTGCCCTTAATAGAAGTTTGACGAATCCAATAATCGCCCTTAGGATCGACTAACGAATGAGGTCAATATTTTAAAGTTTACAAAACGTTGATAATTGCAGCTGCGGTTGAGTCCATAGTTCGGGAAAATCACGCTGCATTTGTTCAGTAGTGGCCAGTAACATATCGTCGTAGTCAAAGCCGGGGGCAACTGCTTTCGATAGTAACTCGAACTCGCCCTGCATCAGGTGAGTGGTTTTCCAATAACCGCCAGGGACGAATGGTACTTACTTAAGGACAGCGCTGTTAACGGCTTGCGTCCGTAGTATCCCGCCGCTACCCTCGGTAGTCTAACCCCTCACTCGGTTGGAACCCCACGCCCTGGTGAGGGGTTAGACTACCGAGGGTAGCTAGACTGTGCAGTATCCAGGTACCATCGGAGTAGCTGTTCGCAATGTAAGGCCCGCTAAAGGGCGTGGGGTTTCAATCGATAGTGGGCGATAGTGGGCCTTACATTGCGAACAGCGGGTTTAAAGCTCCTCGGTTATAGCCTTAAGTAAGTGCCATTCCCGCCAGTGACGATTAACTGCAACTGTTCTCCCGCTTCAATATTAGGGCCAAGCTTTACCATGGAGAATTCACCTTGGGGATTAATTAACAAATAGCTAAGGGCATTGCCACCATGCCAGTAGTGAATAATGTCGGAACGGTTGCAGTAGTAAGGTTTCAATCAGGGTTGTCTTATTCACAATGTTTTAGGTGTTAAGAGGGGCCCTGAAAAAGCCGCCGTAGCGTGCGCACTGTGCATCGCTCGATGACAGCCTCCTGGACGCTTCTTTGATGAAAAAGTGATGACTTTATTTTTAGCGGTGCAGCAGGTTCCACTCTACAACACATTTATTCGTTACTCTTATCTTTAAAAATGACTACAGTCCCTGCCAGTTTGTCATGCCAGCCTTGTTTGCGTTTATCAAATCCGACCCAGAATAGTCCCAGCATCAATGGAATAGTGGAGACGTAATAGCCCAGATACCGAATAATCCATTGCTTGGTAGTGGGTTTGCCGCTGGTCTTGGCATCTACAATAATCGCGCCAATAGCCATTTTCCCTGGTGTGGAAGACTTAGCTTGCCAAAAAGCGATAAAGGCAATGGCAGGTAACATAATTTGTACGATCATTCCCTGTGCGGTAGTGCCAGCCGGATCCTTAAGGACGAAAAATAAAATGGGATAAAGTAAGAAGCTAACCAGAATGCTATCAATAATGGCGGCAAGCACTCGCCACCAAAAACCTGTGTATTTGGGTTCTTGTTCGGCCATAGTTTTTATCCCTAAGTGCTGGAAGCTATCATTCCGGTTACACGTTAAATTGAACTAAAATAAACGCATTCTGTAGTGGTCTTGTAGAGCGTATGTTGTGTTCTACCGCAATGGAACAAGTTCTACCTTAAAGAATAATATTGAGTTACGGGATCAACAAAGCTGTGTTCACCCCCCAGTCATATTCATAAAACGAACAATCTGTGGTTCTTCATCCAAATTGAAATGGTGGCGCTCTGGCTTGATTTCCATTGCATCGATAATCACCTGCTGCAAGGGTTCAATTTCTCCAGGATAAGTTCGTAGTATTTCTCGCAAGTCTACAGAGTGTTCATTACCCAAACAAAGCAACAATCGGCCCTCAATAGTCACCCGAACGCGATTGCACAGATGACAAAAGTTATGACTGTGTGGTGAGATAAAACCAATCCGGGAATCGCTATCGGCCATGGAATAATAGTGCGATGGACCGCCAGTGGTTTCTGTTGTGCTGCTAAGTGGATAGCGATTGGATACGATAGCCCGAACTTCATCGCTGGAACAAAAACTCAATGCCCGGTTGTGTTCATCAATTAAACCCAGCGGCATTTCTTCAATAAAAGACAGGTCAACTTTTTTATTGCGGGCAAAATCTACCAGATCGAGTATTTCGTCTTCGTTGCGGCCTTTTAGTATCACTGCATTGAGTTTGATTCTTTTAAAATCGGCAGCAATAGCGGCGTCGATACCGTTGATAACGTGTTGTAAATTGCCGGTGCGGGTGATGCGTTTAAAACGGTCGGGCTGTAAACTATCGATGCTAATATTGACGCGTTTGACACCGTAGTCGCACAAAGTCTGTGCGTGTTTAACCAGTTGTGAGCCGTTGGTGGTCAGGGTTAGTTCGTTGAGCCCGTCGAGTCGACCGATATTTTCAACCAGTGATATAACATTGTGGCGGACTAATGGCTCGCCGCCGGTTAAGCGAATTTTAGTCACGCCAAGACTGACGAAAGCCCTGGCTACGAGTTCCAGCTCTTCCAGTGTGAGGACTTCCGAGCGTGGTACAAAGGTCATATCCTCCGCCATGCAATAAATACAGCGAAAGTCACAACGGTCGGTAACCGATAGTCGAATGTAAGTGACCTGGCGATTAAATCGGTCAATGAGTAGAGGTTTTGTCGTTTCATTCATAGTGTGTGATTGTACACTGCTACGCCGCTAAAATCTCCACTGCGACACCGTTAAATGGGGTGTGTCAACAGGTGCAATGCCTGGGTTAGCTGTGGCAAGATAGGCGCAACAATAATCGAGGAAACCACAGTTTGGCGCGAAAGTCAGCATAAGCTCTTGTTGCACTTAGATATATCCAACGCACTCCGCAACAAGCACGTCGCGGGACAGGCTTATTTTCCAGACCCCATTTGTTAACGTTCAATTGCAGGAGCCGTTTAGTTGAAAACCTTTAGAGCATGGCTGTTGATTGCAGGCCCCCTGATAGCCTTCGCTGTTTATTTTGTCTCGGGCCAATATGGCTTGTCTCCAGCGGCGGCAATGACGGCCGCCATCACTGTGCTCTGTGTGCTGTGGTGGGTTTTTGAGCCAATTCCTATTCCTGTCACTTCATTAATTCCGTTAGCCCTGTTGCAAATTACTGGTGTGCTGGATAAAAATCAGGTGGCGCAGGCCTATGGTAGCCCGCTGATTTTATTATTGCTGGGCGGTTTTATTTTATCGAAGGCAATGGAGCGTAGTGGTGCTCATCGACGTATAGCCCTGGGAATGATTCATTTATTTGGTGGTCACAGTAGTCGACAGTTGGTATTTGGATTTATGGCCACGGCGGCGGTGTTGAGTATGTGGATTTCTAACACCGCCACTACGTTGATGTTATTACCCGTGGCAATGGCAGTATTGGAAAAGGCAGAAGACCAGCATCTTGCGGTGCCATTGATGCTGGGCATTGCTTATGCCGCGAGTATTGGCGGGATAGGTACGCCCATTGGTACACCACCCAATTTAGTCTTTATGCAGGTTTATGAAGAACAGGTAGGTGTTGCTATTGGTTTTACTGAGTGGATGAGCTGGGGGGTGCCAGTGGTTTTGTTAATGGTGCCGTTAGCAGCGTGGTGGTTAACCCGTTCATTGACTTATAGCGGTGGGTTTCATTTGCCGGAGGTCGATAAATGGGGCGTCGATGAACGCCGTGTCATGGTGGTGTTCGCGTGCACGGCCCTGGCCTGGATGACCCGCAAGGAGCCCTTTGGAGGCTGGACGGAATGGTTGGGGCTCAGTGCTAATGACGCTTCCGTGGCCCTTACTGCGGTGATTCTGATGTTTATGTTGCCCAATGGCAAAGGTGAAAAGCTGCTTGATTGGGAAACAGCAGTCAGTATTCCTTGGGGGGTTTTGTTGTTATTTGGTGGCGGTATTTGCCTTGCCAAGGGTTTTGTGGCTTCTGGCTTGAGTGGTATGGTGGGTGAATCGCTGGCGGTATTGGCGAATTGGCCGGTGTTATTGATGCTGTTGGTGCTTTGTTTGGCGGTGACTTTTCTTACCGAGACCACTAGCAACACAGCTAGCACGGTGTTGCTAATGCCTGTGTTGGCGGCAGCGGCGTTGGCGGCGAAGATCGACCCGCGCCTGTTAATGGTGCCGGCAGCGATTAGCGCCAGCTGTGCATTTATGCTGCCAGTGGCCACCGCGCCCAATAGTATTGTCTATGGCAGTGGTTTTGTAACAACTCGGCAAATGGCTCGTGCAGGCTTGGTGTTAAATCTTATCGGCGCGGTGGTGATTGTTTTGGTTTGTTATGTGATGGTAGGGCGTTAGCTAGTCAAACTTGAAAAACCCAGTAGGAAGAAGGGGGCCAGTCCTGAACGGCACTTACTTAAGGGCGTTATTCGCAATATTTCAATCGTAAATACCATTGGGTATATACTTTAAAAAGGTTATACCTTATCGACAGAGGGTATCGTGACTAAACAGACTTCGTTGACGTTTTCGATCTCTTTATAAGTATTATCACCATGACAAGTCTAGCTGATTCATTTGATCGCTACAGAAAGGAGATGGTTACCACCATTGAGGAGCAGGTGGTAGAAACTGCTGCCTATATTGGCAAGAGTATGTTGGATCAGCGGGTGATGGAAGCCATGGCCTCGGTGCCGCGGCAAAAATTTGTCCCTGAAATGTACAAGGATTCCTCCTACCGCGATGGTCCGCTCCCTATAGGCCACAACCAAACTATTTCCCAGCCCTATATCGTGGCATTGATGACAGACCTGATTAACCCACAACCCGATGACGTGGTGTTGGAAGTGGGGACGGGTTCGGGTTATCAGGCGGCCATTTTGTCGCAGTTAGTGACGAAGGTTTACAGTATTGAGATTGTTGCGCCGCTGGCGGCTACGGCAGCAGAGGTTTTAGGTGAGCTGGGTTATAACAATGTGGCAGTGATTCATGGGAATGGTTATAAAGGTTGCTTGGAACATGCGCCCTTTGATGCAATTATAGTGACTGCCGGTGGCAATATTCCACCACTATTGATCGAGCAGTTAAAGCCCGGTGGTCGAATGGTCATTCCGGTCGGTGGTGTAAGGGAGGTGCAATATTTAACACTATTAGATAAAAGTATTGAGGGTGATATTAGTCATCGCAGAGTGTTGCCGGTAAGGTTTGTGCCATTGATTGGAGGGGATTAACAATTAGCCCGCTAAAATACCGCCCTGTTCATGGTATTTACTCAAGTCAATACCAAAGGACTCGTCGGAGATTAAATGATTAATGTGTATCAGCTTGCCATTTTGGTCTTCTATACCCTGGCTAAGATCTAATACTTTTTCCTGGCAGGTTTTCTTGTTGCTATCTCTGACAACTAACACCTTTGGTGTATCTCTTTGCTCATAATGGGAAGGTAATACGATAGCAATTTCCCTGTTACTTAATTCAGCAATGCTGCCAGCGGGATAAAGGCCGATACAGGTAACAAATCGATCGACCAGGTCGGGATCAAAATGACTGCCTTTGGCGCCAATTAAAATCTTTAAGCCTTCAAGGGCTGACTTGGCTGGGCTATAGACACGTTTGCTGGTTATCGCATCGTAAGCATCGGCAATAGCAACAATGCGGGTAAAATAGGTAATTTCTGTTGCGGGTAATCCCCTGGGATAGCCACGTCCATTTAATCGTTCGTGATGGCTATGAGCCACATTGGCAACTTCGGGAATTACATCCGGTTTTTCAGTAAGGATATTATAACCTTTGCTGGCATGCGTTTTCATGATTGCAAATTCTTCGTCAGAAAATGCGCCTTCCTTATTGAGTATTCCCAGTGGAATTTTGGATTTACCCATATCATGTAACATGCCGCAGAGGCCAACTGTTTCCAAATCGTTTGGTGATAAGCCTTCAGCTCGTCCCAAAATAATGGATAGCAAGCCTACGTTAAGGCTGTGGCGGGTGGTGTACTCATCAACATTCTTTAACAGGCTTAGCCATAACATGGCATCCTGGTTGGCAATAACGCTATCGACACATTGTTTAACGGCTTTTTTGGCGACAGCTGTTTCAAAACTCTGTCCCAGGCGTAAATTTTTGAATAGCCCCCTCACCACACTTTTGACCTGGCGGTGAGTGCTTTTGGCTCGCGGGAGTGCCTGCTCGAAGGCAATGTTGCGATACTTGCGGCGTTTTAGATTGGAGCCTCTGGTATCTAGGTCTGTTTTGTCCTTAACGGTAATATAGACGTATTCACAACATTGCTGAAGTTGTTTTATTTTATCATGAGAAGTGATTTTAAAGCCGTGTACTGTAAAAGGGGATTCGATCCAGGGTCTATCCAGTTCGGCGATTCTCATTCCCAGCTTCAGTGACTGGCAACTGATACGTTGGATTTTTTCTTTAGGGGTCAATTGTCAACTTCCTTGCTATTTATATTCCTTATTGTAGTCAAAAATTCCCGAGATGTTTCGGCTCGCAAGGTCGGGGGATGAAAATAACAGGCTTAGAATAACGCCCGATCATTTGTGCCGAACCATAAAAGAACGACTGTTGCGAGGCGCCCCTGCTGTTTTCCTTGAATTAAAACTTACCAAGCTTTAGGGCCTGCGTTGACAATGGCTTCAGAGGCATTAAATTTCTTGATGTTGTCTTCGAACAGGCCGGCCAGTTTGGTGGCCTGTTGGTTATAGGCCGCATCGTCATTCCAGGCTTTGAGTGGGTTGATATACTTTTCATCGACACCCGGAATCGACGTTGGAATATCCAGGTTCAGAGTGTCCAGGTGCTCGGTTTCAACATTCAACAATGAACCGTTTTGCGCCGCCGTTACAATGGCGCGAGTCACAGGAATCGGGAAACGAGAACCTTTGCCACCTTCACCACCTGAGCCGCCGGTCCAGCCGGTGTTGATCAGGTAAACCTGCGAACCGAAATCTTCGATACGCTTCATCAACAGCTCGGCGTAATCGCTAGCGGGGCGGGGCATAAAAGGTGCACCAAAACAGGTGGAGAAAGTTGGGTGAATACCCGCTTCTGCACCGACTTCGGTGGAACCAACACGGGCAGTGTAGCCACTCAGGAAGTGGAATGCCGCTGCTTCTTTAGACAGGATAGAAACAGGAGGTAATACACCGGTGACGTCACAGGTTAGAAAGATAACGGTTTTGGGTTCGCCGGCAGCGTTGTTGATAATGCGTTTTTCAACGTGCTCTAACGGATAAGAACAGCGACCGTTTTCACTTAACGATAAATTGTCGTAATCGGCGGTGCGGTTTTCATCCAGTACTATGTTTTCTACGATGGCGCCAAAGCGGATCGCGTCCCAAATAATGGGTTCGTTTTTCTGGCTAAGGTTAATGGTTTTGGCGTAACAACCGCCTTCGATATTAAACACTGCGCCTTTGGACCAGCCGTGCTCGTCATCACCAATCAGGTAACAGGCAGGATCAGCGGACAAGGTGGTTTTACCCGTACCGGACAGGCCGAAGAACAGGGTAGTGTTACCCTCTTCGTCAACGTTAGCCGAGCAGTGCATGGACATAACGTCTTTCTCTGGTAGCAGGAAGTTTTGCACAGAAAACATGGCTTTTTTCATTTCACCGGCGTAACGCATGCCCGCCAGTAATACTTTGCGCTGGGCAAAGTTGAGAATAACAACGCCGTCAGAGTTAGTGCCATCGCGTTCGGGGTCACATTCAAAACTGGCAACGTTGAGAATGGTCCATTCTGCTTTGGTCTTGGGGTTGTATTTTTCAGGGTGGACAAACATATTGTGTCCAAACAGGCCCTGCCAGGCGGTTTCAGTGTTTACCTGTACGGGGATGTAGTGTTCTTCGTGGGCTGCCACATGCAGGGTAGACACAAAACGATCTTTCTGGGATAGATAATCTTCGACCCGGTTCCACAGCGTATCAAATGCGTCTGCGTCGAATGGGCGGTTCACTGAACCCCAATCGATAGCGTCGGCGGTGGAGGGCTCCTGGACGATAAAGCGGTCAGCCGGAGAGCGGCCAGTACGTTTGCCCGTGGTGATATACAGTGCGCCGGTGTCAGTCAGTTGACCTTCGCCGCGGATCAGCGCCAGCTCGATTAGCTTGGCAGCCGATAAATTGCTGTAGGTGGTCGTGCTCATTCTCGTTTCCTGTCTAGTGGCCTTGCTATATGGCTGAGCTCTGGCTGGGGTTGGGTATGTTATGTCAGTTGGATTTGCATCCACCGAAGTCCAGCCTTGTGGAGGGGCGCCATTATGTCAAAAAACACTGTCTTAGGCTAACCCCTTGGGGGGATTTTCCGGAGCTTTTTACGTAGTAAAACTACAAGATGGGGGCAGGATCGATGCTTAGGTCTGTCATCGCGTCATGGTTAGTGCAAAGTCTGTTGGAATAGTCCCTGGATATCTTTGTTATCGAAGTGGTAGTGCTGATGGCAGAACTCGCAGTTCATATCTATCACGCCTTGTTCGGCAAGAATGCACTGCAGTTCCTCCTCCCCCAGTGTGCGCAGTGCATTGAGGGTGCGAGATCGGGAGCATCGACATTTAAATTGTAAGCTGTCGGGTTCAAACAGCCGTACCTGCTCCTGATGATAAAGTCGGTACAGCAGGTTCTCGAAGGTGAGTGATAGCAGCTCTTCTTCGCTAAGCGTTTCGGCCAATTTCGTCATATGCTGCCAATTCTGCTGGCGTTGTTCTGTATCGAGAGTCCGGCTGGCGGGCAATTCTTGTAGCATCATCCCCGCGGCCTGCTGGCCATTACTGTGTAACCAGATACGAGTGGATAGTTGCTCGCTCTGCTGGAAATAAGTTTCGAGACATTGCGCCAGGTTGTTACCGTCAAGCGGGACAATGCCCTGGTAGCGGTTGCCTTGTTTGGGGTCGATGGTGATGCTCAGTTGACTGTTCGCTAGTAAGGTAGTGAATTCACTACTAGAAGCATTGTCTGCCCCTCGGGCAATACCTCGCAGTTTATGTTCAGAGCTGGCTTCGGCCATGATCAAGGGAATTTCCCCTTTGCTGCGGGCCTGTAGGGTTAGGGTGCCTTCAAACTTTAAGGTCGCACTGAGTAGTGCCGCTGCGGCCATAAATTCACCCAGCAAGTTGGCGACAGCCTTTGGATATTGGTGGGCTGCCAGGCAATCCTGATAGCTTTGTTCCAGGCGGCATAGCTCGCCGCGAATATCGGTTGTGTCGAAAATAAAGCGTTGTAGTAGGTCAGTCATGGACGAGGATTATAGAGAAGCGAGAGGTGAGGGGCGAGGGTGATTGCTGCAAAATAGGTTGGGGCGTGGATAATCCTAGGCATTATCCTAGTACTCCATCAACTTTGAAATGATAGATATATCAGCTGAATTCTGAGCTCTTCACCAATAATGGGAAGATTAAATTAAAATCACTTTATTCATCAATTCAAAGTTGACGGAGTACTAGAAAAATCAGTTGAATCTAGGGCCTTGGGGGAATGGTACTTACTTAAGGCTATAACTGAGGCGCTTTGAACCCGCTGTTCGCAATGCAAGGCCCACTATCAAGCGGAGGCGTTCCAGTTTGCGGCTTATGCTTTTAGGGCTTTTGCCAATTTTATCCGGTTGTAGGTAATAACCTAACCAGCGCATGTCATAGTCATCTCCAAAAATTTCATCAACAAGCGGCAAGTCATAAGGTATGCCAGATCGGTGTATTACATTGCCGTTAAAATCCCGAAGAGTATTAGCTAGTTCATCCAGCCATGCCCTACGGGGAATTGATATATTCCTTGCTGCCAACCAAAGGCGTCGATAATAGCTCATGTTCAGTAATTCTTTTGTTGTAGCTACATAGATTATACGTTTTCGTTTTGATTCCATCTGTAGTTTTCCTTCTTACTAAAGTTGCTCAACTTGGCGCAACCTAAACCATAGGTTGAGTAGTTTTGGGAAAAACTGAGAGAACAAAGAGGGAATAATTTATTGGTGCTCGAAGATGGAAAATTATAGTCTCACCTACTGGTGGAACATATAGTCGTGGTATTTAACGGAGGAACGTTAAATTATGACCCAGTGGCAAGACGCTTACGACATCCAATCGACGACAATTGGTTCAGGTTTCCAAAGGGGCAGGAACACGCTCTTTAGTCATGGAGTTATTAACAGGAATATTTAATCTCTTGAAGTTGGTAATGGAAAGATTGGTAGGCCACCACAATTATCCAAAGAACAAATACAATGGGCTGAAGATCAGTTCACCAATAAAAATGGCACTGTAAAATTGTGCCATATGTCCTCGGCACTTGATGTATTTTGTCACATTCTGCGGCGTGCTTTGAATTGCAATTGACGAAATTCTAGCAAACTATCGCTCACAATTACCCTTGCTATGACCATTGTTCTGAGAATGTGTATTACTATGCTGGCTTTGATTAGTATCTTTCTCAAAGCGATCCATGATGTTCTGCCTTTGGGTGCTTAAACTTTTTTTTTAGGGTCTTCATCCCGGTCAGTAATAGCAAGTTGCCTTTCCCTTGCATGGTCTTGAATTTGCTTAAGCACAATTTTAGTTAAACCGGGCGGTAAATGACCGTAGGTAAATTCGCCTGAT
>JAZFYA010000232.1:0-15151 GCA_036443315.1 Pseudomonadales bacterium | reverse complement strand
TTGGTGTTTACTTGAAAAACAGAAAACACCAAAATGCCCCAAATACAAGCGTTAATTCGCTTGGTTGAGGTTTAAATGTGGTTAGTCATCCAGAATGCGCCGGTTTTTCCTTCCCCGCTTTTCCAGTGTATCCAGTTCCTCCATAAGTCGTCGTTTCGCCTTGTGTTGAGTGCGCAGTTGTAAAATATAGCGGCGATAATCGTCGTTGCGTTTGATGCTTTGCAGCAGTTTTTTCATTTTTTTCAAATAGGGCATAGCGTCGCGATAAGCGCCGGGTTTCACTTTGGCAATCAACCCTCTAATTTTGCGTTGCCAGATATCCAGGCTTACATCAGGGTGTGCCTTTTGAACGACCTGGGCAATGGTGTCAGCGTGATAGTTTTTGTGGGGGCTTGCTGAAACCAGCGCAAAAAAGATCAAAAGGGACAGGCTTTATGCTACGGTAATCGACCCCAGCGATCTGGACAGGAATCTAGGAAAGTTCTGACGTTGTTTGAATCCTCGTTATGTTGCTCGCCGGTAAAGAGATTCAGTTCAGGATCGATCTTTTGCGCAAAGGGGGATTGCAGCCAGGCATTGTCGTAACTAAAGCTGAAGTGCTCTTTATTCTTGATGGACGATGAGCGTAGTGTGCCCACTAGAACAGGTTCAGTGAAAGTCTCCCAATCGGCAAACACATAGACTGACCTGCGCATGATTATTTACCCTTTTTGCTTATTATCTTGATGTCCTGGAGTTTTCGCCCCAAATCATCGTCGTTAGCCACTTTGGCGAAATCTTCCACCAGACCAAGCACGCTGAGTACAGCCACATAGTGGCCAATCGAGACCTTTGGATCTCCCTGCTCGATCTTGCGAATGGTGAGGCGACTCAACCCCGTCCGCTCTGCAATCAGCGTTTGGGTATACCCACGACGCTTGCAGGTGAGTTTGATGTTCTCACCCAGCTGCGCTAGGAATCGCTGGTTTTTAGGAAAAACCACGGGGCTGCGTTTTTGATCTGCTGCTTGTTTGGTCACTACAGTTACCATTTATGTGTCTTTTGGTAAGCATAGTGATCATTTCTATATAAAGTAAATATCTATTGTGGAACTTGCAGTTATCAATTTGGGCTTGCCTCTGGCAGAAGTAAGACAATAGCCATTTTCTATACTTAAACCAAAAATATGTATAGAAAAGTGCAATAAATAGACATAAGCAGGGGTTTGTGTTCAAAAACGCCTAGAAAATAGACATGATGATGGGCTCGAATCCAGGCGATATCAGTCTTGCTTCTTTACCGCGATCCAGCGAAAGCGGTTTAGAGTCAGTCGCGCTGCTTAAACAAGTCGCGCGGGCGCATCGTTATCTGGCTGAGCTAAAAGGGGTGGCTAAGGCCATGCCCAATGAGGCCATTCTGATTTCAACCTTGAGTATGCAAGAGGCCAAGGATAGTTCTGCGATTGAAAACATATTGACCACCCACGACCAGCTGTTTCAGTCACAGGTATTGGGTGGGTAACAGGTAAACCAGGCCGCGAAAGCAGTTGAAAATTATCGTCAACCGGTCACCGTCATTGTCGCCGAACAGTTGTTGATCAATTAGAGGTTAGCCGTATAACAGCGACAAAATATCTTGAAGTGCTGACGGAGAAGGGGTTTGTTACTAAACATAAGGTTGGGCGTAATAATTATTATATTAATGAGCCGTTGGTGGAGTTGATTGTTCGGCAGGAAGGGTGATGGTGCAGGGAGTGATATGCTTATCTGGATTGAAAATAAATCTGTCCCGTTTATTACCCATTAATCGGATGCCATCTGAATGAAGTCGATTGAGCCCTCATTACCTAGGCAATATGTTTATATTTATGAAAAATATCGACATAATTTGTTGACGTGTCGATGCTATCGACATAGGCTCGTAAAATGTCGATAAAAATTGATTATTTGAACCTATGAGCGGGCACCCCGAAAAGCCCTATAACGACCTCCCCTTGCTGCCCCCCGTCGTCGAGCTGGAAACCAGGGCGGTGCTGAAGTCTTGTATCACCTATCACCGCGCGCGCGGCATTGGCTGAACTCAAGCAAGCCGCCGAACTGATACCCAACCAGGCCATGTTAATCAATACATTGCCCTTGCTGGAAGCCAAAGACAGCTCCGAAATCGAAAACATTGTGACCACCACCGATAAGCTATTCCAGTTTGTCGATAGCGACGTGCCACCAGACGCCGCCACCAAAGAAGCACTGCAATATCGACGCGCCTTGCACGAAGGCTGGCAAATGCTTGCCAAGCGCCCGATCAATACTAATCTGGCCGAGTCAATCTGTAGCCAGATTAAAGGCGTCGATATGACCGTGCGCAAAGTGCCCGGCACAACACTAGCCAACGATAAAACCGGCGATATCATTTACACGCCACCCGCAGGCGAAATGTTGCTGCGCGACCTGCTCAGTAATTGGGAAAAAATGCTGTATGAACAGCAGGAGCTGGACCCGTTAATTCGCATGGCTGTTATGCATGCCCAGTTCGAGGCGATTCATCCCTTTACCGATGGCAATGGCCGTACCGGCAGAATATTGAATATTCTCTATTTGGTGCAGGAGGAATTGCTTAGCTTACCTATTCTGTATTTAAGTCGTTATATCATTGCCAATAAAAGCCGGTACTATAGTGGCCTGCTGGCTGTAACCCGCGAGCAGGCATGGGAGTCGTGGGTGTTGTATATGCTGGAGGCCGTTGCAAGCACTGCGCAGTGGACGACAAAAAAATTATCGCTGTTCGCGACCTGGCAGACCATACGGCGGAATATGTTCGCAAGGAACTGCCGAAAATTTATAGCCGTGAGTTGATCGATATTATTTTTGAGCAACCGTATTGCCGTATCGGTAATCTGGTGGAAGCCGATATTGCCAAGCGGCAAACCGCGTCTGAGTACTTAAAAAAGTTGGTGGGTATTGGGGTGCTGGTTGAGCAGCAGGCGGGTAGGGAGAGGCTTTTTATACATCCTAAATTGATGGAGTTAATAACACAGGATAGTAATGAGATACATCCCTATAGCGGCAATCGGAGCCAGTAAGTTGTTTACACCTTATCAAACACAATATTTCGCCTGGCAACTCACCCGTCGTCTTTCATCGGACGATGAGGACAAGTTGACCGGTGCAATTATGGACGCCCAAATTGACCTCAATCCCCATCAGGTTGATGCGGCGCTGTTTGCCTTTAAAAACCCCTTGAACAAAGGTGTGTTACTCGCCGACGAAGTCGGTTTGGGTAAAACCATTGAAGCAGGCTTGGTCATTGCCCAAAAATGGGCAGAACGGAAGCGTAGGATCTTGATTATTGTTCCGGCTAATCTACGTAAACAATGGCATCAGGAGATGCAGGAAAAATTTGGTATCGATGGCCATATCCTGGAGTCGTCCAACTACAACAAAGCAAAAAAAGCTGGCGAGAAAAACCCATTGGATGTTAGCGAAGGCCTGGTGATTTGCTCCTACCAGTTTGCTAAATCCAAGGCGGATGATATTCAGAGGATTCCCTGGGATCTGGCGGTTATCGATGAAGCTCACCGGCTTCGAAACGTCTATAAAAAAAGCAACAAAATCGCCAAAGCCATCAAGGACATGCTAGCACCGCGTCCCTGGACCGTTACGAGCGAATGTTATTGAGCCTGACTAAGGGCGAGCTGCAAGACCAAGTGCAAGACATTGAAGGAGGTTTTATTCTCAAAAGCCTGCCCGAGCAAGCGCCCCCTGATATAGCTCTGGGTGAATACGAACTGCCAAGAAGGGAGGGCGATACCCATATCTATCGCCTCAGCCATCCGCTAGCCCAATGGTTGATCAGTGAAGCCAAAGCCAGAGCATTACCGACTCAAACTCACCTTTGATTACAGTGCGACAAACACGCAGGTGGCGGTGATCAAGGAATTGCAGGGGTTGTCTGGTCAATTAGCCGCGCACTTGATAACCATTGAATCGCTGGAGCGATCAGAAGACCACCTTGTGCTTGTTGGTCAACGCGATGATGGTGAATTTCTGGATCAGGAAGTATTGGAAAAGCTGCTTAACTTCCCCGTTTCCGGTGTGGTTGAAACGCTAACCCCCCAGCAACTGGCTTTGGATGAAGAACTCAGCCGCCGTAAAACCGGAATACTACGAGAAGTAAACCAGCGCAACCTCAAATATTTTGAAGCTGAAGTGGAAAAACTGGATGCCTGGGCTGATGACCTAAAAGTAGGGTTGGAACAGCATATTAAAGACATTGACCGGGACATACGTGAGGTGCGCCGCACTGCCAAGGTAGCCCCCGATTTGAATGAAAAACTCCAATGGCAGAAGCGCCAGCGGGAGTTAGAAAAATTGCGGAGCAAAAGGCGTCGCGAGCTGTTTGATAAGCAGGACGAAGTGGATAATCGGCGAGAACAGCTGATCAGCGATCTGGAAGACAAGCTGGAGCAGAAGATTGAAGAACGGCCTTTATTTTGCGTTCAGTGGGCAATTGTTTAATAAATCCTCAAACAATAAACTATAGATTTATCAATTAAGTGAATATTAAATAACAAAAGCATAGAGGTTTGATTTATTATCTATAGATAAATACATTATTTATCTATAGTATAAATATCAAATCTAATTGACTCTGTAGCAGATTAACCGGGTTACTGTAATGAACTCGATACCACCCTATGAAGAAAGCCTAAATGCATCCAAGATAAATCGGATCGTTGCGCAATGCCCTGATGGCGTGCCAATGACCAGCGTTTGGCTGGCGTCACAGAAGGTTTCGGCACAATTAGCCAATTGCTATAAGCACAGTGGTTGGCTGGCGTCACTGGGCCGAGGAGCTTGGATGCGAGTTGGCACAAAGCTTACTCTAGCCGGCGCCATCTATGCCGTTCAACAGCAATTGCAAATCAAGGTGTATCTCGCAGCACGAACAGCACTGGAGCTTCAGGGCCGTACTCACTTCGCCCCCCTTGGATCTAGCCCAGTCCTGCAACTCAGTGTTGAAGCAGGTCAAAATTTGCCTGCCTGGTTTACCGCTCAATCATTTGCCAGCAACATCAACGTGCTAAATAGTAGTGCCTTGTTCGATCCGGTGTTTGTGGGATTAACTGAATGGAAATCTGGAGAACTACCCATAAAAATCAGTTCGCCTGAACGGGCTATAGTGGAATATTGCTATTTTTTGCCAAAGAATGCAGATTTTGATGAAGCTTGGCAACTAATGGAAGGGCTAACAAGTTTGCGCCCTAGACTTTTGCAAAACATACTGCTTGCTTGTAAATCCATAAAGACAAAACGGCTGTTTCTCGCCCTGTCTTGTGCTGTCGGGCACTCATGGTATAAACAGTTGGATATCGAATCTTTCGAACTGGGTGCGGGAAACCGAAGTGTTATGGCCAATGGTCATCTGCACCCACAATTTAAAATCACTGTGCCCAGGGAATGGATCATTTCATGAGAGAAGGATATCAAAGACAAGTCAGTTTAATGTTGGATGTTTTGCCGATAGTTGCCAAAGCAAAAGTATTTGCTTTAAAAGGAGGCACGGCCATTAATTTCTTCTTTCGAAATGGCCCCAGACTTTCTGTAGATATTGATCTTCATTATTTGCCTCTAAATAGCCGAGCAGAGGCACTGCAAGATATTCGTGGGAATATGGAAACCATTAAATCAGATATAGAAAAATCAATGCCCGAAACCAGGGTAAACCTATTTACGAAATGCTAAACCCCAATACCCATAAAATAGAAGATATATACAATAAACAGTTTAAGGGAATGACCAGGAAAAATATAAGCCTGGAGGATTTACTTGAAGTACAAGCGACATTGAAAGGAAAACTTTTAGCGGCATTGACAGAAGACGATAGAGAACTTCTTAAGGGTTTTAAAAGAGGTGAGCCAGATTGGAGCTTGTCACCCTTTTCGAATGCTAAAGAATTACCTGGAGTACGCTGGAAGCAATTTAATCTGGATAAAATGAGCAAAGATAAGCGTCATCAAGCAATAGAAAAGCTGACCCAAGTACTCGATGTAAGTTCAAAACAAAAAGATCACGGGAAGGGTGAGCTTATGTCATATTCAACACCTCAACAACAGCTGGCACAAGAAATTACCGATGCTTTGATCGATCACAAACTGATCGATGAAAATAGGCGTGATCAATTACAGCAACAAATAGCTAAAGGCTCCCTGAAGCCGGAAGACTGGTCCCTGTTGGTTGATATTGCCCTTGAGTTGGATGGAAAGGAGCAGGATAGAAAGGAGCTGGATGGACAGCAACAAGATGGGCAAATAAACGAAGGAGGAGGAAGCCATGCCTGACAGAATAAAAAACCTCCGAATTCAGGGTTTTCGTGGTGCCACCCAGCCGCTGGATTTGACCTTCGACGAAAGTAAACCGGTGATACTAATTTTTGGTGAAAACGGTACCGGCAAGTCCACTATTGTCGATGCCCTCGAGTGCGTGGGCAGTGGCTCCACGGCATTTCTTGATGATTGGAAATTGGGCAAAGGTAAGCGTAAAGAGTCCTATATTCCAACCTTCGGCAAGCTATTAAAAGACGTTAGTATTACTTTGGATTTTGGCGGCCAGACCTACAGCGCAACACTCAATGGTAAGGGCTTACAACTGTGCGATACACCAGAACGCCCGCAAACAAAAGTACTGCGCCGAAAATCCTTGCGGGCCTTTATCGACGCCGATCCGGCACAGCGCTACAAAGAGGTGGCTGCCTTTCTGGATATTCTACAAATCGAAGCTTCCGAAGCCTCCTTACGCCAGGCCCATACAGAAAAGAAAAAAGCCTATGAATTTGCATCCAATGCCAATACCCAGGCCCTGGAAAACCTGCAAGGCTTATGGGAAGCCGAAGGATGTCCGGGCTTGGGTAGGGATGAAAATAAACCCTATAACGATGCCGAAGGTTGGGCCAGAAGCCAGTCAAAAGCAAAGATAGAGTCACTTGAGCAAGCACTGACCGGGTTAAAAACCGGGGTTAAACGCATAGAAAATCTGGCGGCGAGCGTACAAAATCGCTCTCAGGCAAGTGACGACGTTAAGCAGTCTGAAACCGAGTTACAACGGGCAGAAAAAGCGTTGGCGGTTATTGAGGCTGATGCAACTCAAAGTAACGCTCAGCTAGTGACACTGCTACAGGATGCCAAAGCCTATCTTAGTGTAAGCCCGGACACACTCTGCCCAGTCTGTGAGCAAACTGAAATTGAGCCCAATAATCTGATACAACGGCTTGGCCAGCGTATTGCCGGTATGGATAGCCTTAAACAAGCAAACGACGCAAAGGGGCGGGCGCAAAACAATCTGCAAACAAAGTCTGCCCTATTACAGCAGGCGGAAAACAATCTACTTAACGCCGCTGAGGCGGCACAGCTACATTTTGAAGAAGAGGTATTTGAACCCGAGTCCATTCAACGACAAAGGGCAAACAATTCAGTCCGGGCGGTAGAGCTGGCTCTGGCTTTATACAGTGAACTGGCAACACGACAGACTGATCTGCAAACGCAGCTTGATCAGCTGCAAAAGCAATGCAATACCCTAGCGAGCATCAAACAACAGGTGGCCACGCTGGATGAAAAATCTGTCGAGGCAAAACAGGCGGAGTCACAACAAAAAAGATTAGCGCAAGCCGTTGCCATTGTAGAGGCCAAGCGCAAAACCTATGTAGAAACCCTATTGCTTGAAATAGCGCAGGCCGTTGATACCTTGTATCAAAAAATTCACCCGCAAGAAAATATTGGCGGTTTATCACTAAAACTGGATGATCGCCAGCGTGGTTCGTTGGTTTATGGTGTTGCCTTTGGTGATCAGCAGGATATACAACCGCAGCCGTATTACAGTGAATCCCATCTCGATACATTGGGCTTATGTATTTTTCTGGCGCTGGCCAAACGCAGTGATGCAGACAAAACGCTAGTCGTGCTGGATGATGTGCTGGGTTCTGTGGACCAGCAACACCTTAAAAAAACACTGGATATGTTGCTTCATGAAGCCGATAGCTTTGCCCAATTAATCATTACTAGCCATTACCGCCCGCTTCGAGATCAATTCCGCTTCGCGCGTAGTCCAACCGTTCCGGTGCAATTACTGGAATTAAAATCCTGGAATTTCGAACAGGGCATTCGCAGTGGTAAAACACAGGGCTATGCGCAGGAATTACGCCAGCAACTGGAGCAAGATACATTTCGCCGCGATGTCATTGCCTCTCAGGCGGGTCAACTCTTTGAAAGCCTGCTTGAATTTATCAGCCGTACCTATCGCTGCAAAGTGCCCCATACTATTGAGCCGCGTTTCACCTTCGGCGAGCTTGCCAGTGCGCCCAACAAGGCATTAAAGGAAGCTTTAAAAATAGTTATGCAAGAAAATGGTGGCGATAGCACTGAAACCACAAAGGCCGAAAAAGCGTTGGCACCTATTTACAGCCAACTGGATGACGCCATCAGCGTGCGTAATCTGGTCGGTTGTCATTTTAATCAATGGGCCGGTGAACTGGCCGACCAGGATATCAAGGATATGGCCGCATTGGCGCTGGAACTGGCTGACACCTTAATTTGTCCCGGCTGTGGCGGTCTGCCTACCAGTAATCAATCGGGCAGTTACTGGCAATGCAGTTGCAAGAAAAAACAAATGCATCCCTTACAGCAACCGAAATAATAGCAGCAGTATTCAATATTATGGCTAAACAAAAAACCAAACTGGAACTCACCTGGATCGGCAAAGACAAGCGGCCCAAGCTGGAGCCGCGAATTTTGCTGGAAGAACCGGATAAATCCTACCATGCGGCACATCGGGTGAGTGATCAGGATATTTTTGATAATAAACTGATTTTTGGGGATAACCTGTTGGCGCTTAAGGCCTTGGAGCAGGAGTATGCGGGTAAGGTTAAATGTGTATTTATTGATCCGCCTTATAATACCGGTAGTGCTTTTGAGCATTATGATGATGGTTTGGAGCATTCGATTTGGTTGAGTTTGATGCGGGATCGGTTGGAGATTATTCGTAATTTGCTGTCGGAGGATGGATCGCTATGGATTACAATTGATGATAATGAGGCGCATTATTTGAAGGTGCTTTGTGATGAAATATTTTCGAGATCTAGTTTTATATCAAGTGTCATTTGGCAAAAAAGAACATCTAGGGAGAATCGAGCTGCTATAGGCTCATCACATGATCACATATTGGTTTATGCGAAATCAGGTATAGCAAAATGGAAAGCGCAAAGAAACCTGCTTCCTGCTAGTGATGAAGGTTTTTCTAATATTGATGGTGATCCTAAAGGCCCTTGGAGGTCCATCCCTTTTAGTGCGCAGGGCTGGCGTCCAAATCAAATGTACAAAATATTGACTCCTACAGGTTTAGAACTCGACCCGCCAAAAGGGCGTTGTTGGGGCGCAACTGAAGAGGTTTTTAAAAAGCATTTATCGGAAGGTAGGGTCTATTTCCCAAAAGGGGGGAATGGTCGGCCGCGTATAAAAACATATAGGGGCGAGGAAAAAGGCTTAGTTCCTAATTCAATATTTTTGGCTTCGGATTCAGGTGATAATCAAATGGCAAAAAAGGAAATACTGGCCTTATTTCCAGAGCAGGAGCCATTTGCAACACCAAAACCAGAAAAGCTTTTAAAGTTGATTCTTTCTATAGCAACTAACCCTTATGATCTTGTCCTTGACTCCTTCGCCGGCTCCGGCACCACAGGTGCCGTCGCCCAAAAAATGGGCCGCCGTTGGATAATGATAGAACTGGGCGGCCACTGCCAAACCCATATCATCCCCCGCCTACAAAAAGTCATCAATGGTGAGGACCAGGGAGGCATATCCAAGACCGTCAACTGGCAAGGCGGTGGCGGTTTCCGCTATTACAAACTCGCCCCCTCATTATTGGAACAAGACCGCTGGGGCCGTTGGATAGTCAACAAAGAATACAACCCCGAAATGCTAACCCAGGCCATTTGCAAATTGGAAGGTTTTGCCTACCAACCCTCGGATACCCTGTTCTGGCAACAGGGTTATTCCACCGAAACCGATTTTATTTATGTCACCACCCAAACCCTATCGCTGCAACAATTACAGGTACTCTCCGATGAAATGGGTGAAGATCGCAGCTTGCTAGTGTGTTGTGGCGCCTTCCGTTGCAAGGCGAGTCGCTTCGCCAATCTCACTTTAAAGAAAATTCCAAAAATGGTATTGAGTCGTTGCGAGTGGGGTCATGATGATTACAGCCTGAATGTGGAAAACCTGCCCATGCAGGAAAAGCCGGAAAAGAACCCTATGCAAGAAGAATTGTTTGGAGCTGAATGATGGCGGCCACACACTCAACTGAACAATTTGTGCAACGCATCCGTGCTATTTGGGAATCGGCACGCGGCCAGGCTGTGCGTTCTGTGAACAGCGCCCATGTACAAGCTAACTGGCTGATCGGGCAACAAATTGTAGAGGCAGAGCAGGCCGGTGAAAAGCGCGCTGATTACGGCAAACAATTGTTAAAGGGGCTTTCTGAGCGGCTAAACACCGAGTATGGCCGTGGTTTTTCAGTCAGTGCCTTGCAATATATGCGTGCATTCCACTTGGCCTACCCCAACTTACTGCAAGGCTTGGAGCAAAAACAACACGCGGTGAGTGTTAAATCACCTGAACATATAGCTGGTGTTCTACATAGCGGCTTTGCCTTTGTGGGGCGGCAGGTGCGCTTGAGCCTGGACGGTGATCACTTTTATCCTGACCTGGTGTTTTACCATATTAAACTGAAATGTTATGTGGTGGTGGACCTCAAGTTGGGTAAGCTCAACCATGCCGACCTGGGCCAAATGCAGTTATACGTTAACTATTATGACCGCGAAATTAGCGAAGTAGGTGATAATCCAACGGTTGGACTGGTGCTGTGCAGCGAAAAGAATGATGCTGTTGTACGTTATGTTTTAGATGAAAAACAGCAACAGATTTTTGCCAGTCGCTACCAATTGTATATGCCTACAGAAGAACAATTAAAAGTGGAAATTCAGCGCGAAAAACAGTGGCTAGAATCCTCAACGGAGTTGAATCAATGAGTCGTATTTTGAATGCTATCACCGGCCGCCTAAGCCTGCGCTCCCCCCAGGAAGAATCACTGCGGGCATTAGCCTCGGCATTGGATGCAGCACCGGATATGTTACATCCTGAACGGGATATCGAGTCGCTGCTAAAAACACTGTCGGCGGAATTTCCAACACTCACCGATTTTGAACGCGATTTTCCCTCACTCTGTTTTGCCTTGGCGACGGGGGTGGGCAAAACTCGATTGATGGGCGCTTTTATTAGCTACTTGCATCAGGCACATGGCATCAAAAACTTTTTTGTATTGGCACCCAATCTGACTATTTACGACAAATTAATCGCTGATTTTACTCCAAATACGGCTAAATATGTTTTTAAGGGGATTGCTGAATTTGCCGCTTACCCGCCAGAAATTGTTACTGGCGATAATTACGAAGCGGCGGGTAACCGGGATATTTTAGCGTCGGTGAGTATTAATATTTTTAATATAGCTAAAATTAATTCCGAAGTTCGTGGCGGCAAGGCGCCGCGCATTAAACGCCTGCGGGAAACTATCGGCGACAGTTATTTTAATTACCTGTCTAACTTGCCGGACCTGGTAATGCTGATGGATGAATCCCATCGCTATCGTGCCAGTGCAGGAATACGCTCACTGAATGAGCTCAACCCCTTAATGGGACTTGAGTTAACGGCAACGCCTTTTGTCGAGGCGCGCCCCAAGCCTGTACCCTTTAAAAATGTGGTAGTGGATTACCCGCTGGCCCGCGCTATGGACGACGGTTTTGTTAAAGAGCCCGCCGTGGTGACCCAGCGTAACTTTAATGTCAAACAATACAGTGCCGAACAGTTAGAACGTATCAAACTGGAAGACGGTATTCGCCTACACGAAAGTACCAAGGTTGAATTACTCACCTATGCTAAGCAGCAGGGTATAGCACCGGTCAAACCTTTTATGCTGGTGATTGCCCGCGATACCACTCACGCCGGGCAATTGTTGGCACTGATGGAAGATCATCTGTTTGATAGCCGTTATAAAGGCAAAGTGATTCAAGTGGATAGCAGTCGCAGTGGCGCTGCTGAAGAGGAAATGGTACGGCGTTTATTGGCGGTAGAAAGTTTTGATGAACCCACCGAAATAGTCATTCACGTCAATATGCTGAAAGAAGGTTGGGATGTCACCAATCTCTATACCATAGTGCCGTTGCGGGCCGCCAATGCCCGCACCTTGATCGAACAATCGATTGGCCGCGGGTTGCGCTTACCCTATGGCAAACGCACCGGCGTGGATGCGGTAGATCGTTTGAGCATCGTAGCGCACGACCGTTTTCAGGAGATTGTCGATGAAGCCAATAACCCCGACAACCCACTGCGGCTTAAGCAAGTCATTTTGGAAGCCCCGGAAGATGACGCGCCAAAAGAGAGTGTAGCGATCAAGTCAAACCTTGAGGCAATATTGACGGGTACCGAGGCGGTTATTATTCCGCAACAAGAACGGGCGGATATTTCATACCCAGGTCTTGGCAATAAGCTAACCTTTGGCGGCCAAAGCGAATCAAAGGTTGCGGAAACAACGTGGAGCGTTATCAAAAGTTTTCAACATAAACCGGCGCAGGTACCTACCTCAAAAGATTTACTGTCTGAGCAATTACAGGCAGTGATTGTTAAGCAGGTGTCTGAGCAATTAACGGGTCAACAGCAGTCGTTGCTGGAACAGGAAGAGACGCTGGATTTAGCGGCCGTTGTGGCCAAGGCTACCGAGCTGATGGTTGACCAGACCATTGATATCCCCCGTATTTTTGTCGAGCCCAGAGGGGAGGTCAGTTATGGCTACCATCCCTTTAGTTTGGAGTTGGCTCACCTGAACCTACAACCCTCTAACCGCGAGTTGATTTCCCAAAGTCTGCAAACCAATCAGCAGATTTCAATCTCGGCACAGCCGCAGAAAAAGTACCAACGGCTAGAGGATTACATTGTCGAGCACTTGGTGGATAAGGACGATATTTCCTACGATGAACATGCTGATTTGATCTACGATCTGGCCGGGCAAGCGGTGGCGTTCTTTAGCGATGTAAAAGAATACTCGGATGATGAATTGCACAATATCTGCTTTGGTTACGGCAAATTAATTGCAGATAATATTCACGCGCAAATGGCTGAGCATTATTGGGAAAAGGCTGCGGGTTATGAAGTGACGGTCAGGGCCGGTTTTACACCCTTGAAAGAAGCCGCGTATACCAAGGCGGCGAACCAACCCATTGCCAATTTTCGGGAAACGGTTAAAGACCTTGGCAAGATCAAGCAGATGTTATTTGGTGGCTTTGAAAAATGTCTCTATCCATTGCAAAAATTTGATTCCGATACCGAACGGCGCTTCTCGGTGATACTGGAGCGCGATGCGCTGAAATGGTTTAAACCTGCCAATGGCCAGTTCCAAATTGTGTATAAGCAGGGCGTTGAGCACAAAGAATATAATCCCGATTTTGTCGCGGAAATGGATGACTGTGTGCTGCTGGTAGAAACCAAGGCCCGTATTGATATGGATGACACTGCTGTGCAAGCAAAAGCAGAATCAGCAGAAGAGTGGTGCAAAAACGCCAGTGAATACCTTCAAAATAAAGGCGGTAAACCTTGGCACTATCTGTTAATTCCACATGATGAAGTACTAGAAAATAGATCGTTGAAGGATTTTGTACGCTAGTGTTGCGCCGGGGCTATTATCTTGGAAAAATCAGCAAACTTTCATTTAAATGTAAAAGTTAGAGTCACTGGGCACGTATTATGTGAATTTAGGATTTTCGAAATATCTGGGCTCTAGTGAGAAACTATAGCCCGAAGTTGTAAGCAATGATTAAAGACGTCGTTAAGTATTTTCCCGCGAAGCATTTTAAGCCATTCATGCCTTAATCACCCATGGTCTGCAACGCAAGCTTAGTCAAGGAGGCGGGCGGCGTTGTTTGCCGTCAGCTCCTTGATTCAGCTGAAGTGAAAGACAAACTGATACCAGGCATCAATGGCTTTGCCGCGAACTGAACCTGGCCAGCCTGTTGCCTAAGTCCATAGAGATGTCCATTTACCAGTCAGCCATTGGAATACCATTGCTCGAATCTCAAGCCTTGTTCTCAGCCACAAAAAAAGGACGATAATAAGGACGATTCGCGGACGATTATTGAGACTTTCCGAGACAACGGCAGACAACCAAAGTGGAACTTTTAGAGGGAGTTAATACAATAAAAATCAATTGCTTATGATAGTTTTGTGGTGTCTGGAAAGGTCTATCAAAATGGTGCCAGGAGAGGACTTGGGTTTATTCCTTTACCCTGTTCGGGAGCACTATCTTATTGATGTGCCAATCAATAAAAAACGTATCGTCATCGTCGCGCTGATCCGTCAAATCCATGATGTGCCTGCCATTCTTAATGCCAATGGTTTTATGATCCAGCGGCAATTGAAAGCGATATTCGAAAAACTGGAACAAGGCTCGATACCTAATCTGGAACAGTGAGCCGTTAACCCCTGTGGTTACCACTTGCGCATGTATTGGTAAACACAGTGATCATTTATATAAAAGCAAACTGATGCGCTGGAACCTACAGATGTCAATGTAGGTCCGCCCCGGCAGAAGTAAGAAAATAGTCATGATGAGGGGCTTGAATCCAGGCGATATCAGCCTTGCTCCTTTACCGCTTTCCAGTGAAAACGATTTAGAGCCAGTCGCGCTGCTTATGCTTAAGAGAACAAAACGACTGGACTGGCTGGGTGAGTTATATTGTGCAAGGTATTGAAGTGACTGCGCAGGAGGCGATACAGTTTGTGCATCAGATTCGCGAGTTGATTATGGCTACTAAGCAACGCATGCGCGCGGAACTGCCTAAGATTTATAGCCAGGAATTGTTGAATAACCTGTTTTTTCACCCTTATACTAAGGTGCAGTTTGTTGTTGATCAGTTAGAGGTTAGTCGTATAACAGCTACAAAATATCTTGAGGTGCTGATGGAGAAAGGGTTTGTTACTAAGCATAAGGTTGGGCGTAATAATTATTATATTAATGAGCCGTTGGTGGAGTTGATTGTTCGGCAGGAAGGGTGATGGTGCAGGGAGTGATATGCTTATCTG
>JAZFYA010000231.1:0-17852 GCA_036443315.1 Pseudomonadales bacterium | reverse complement strand
TCTGACATGCATGCATTTGTTTATGCCTGTGCCTGGGAGTTTCTGCAGCAGGAAACTGCATTGAGCACTGAAGTTAAAACTTACCTTGCGGAGCTTGAAGTTTATGGCTTCAACAGGAAGCGTGATTTCTTTTATGAAGATAATATGATGAGCAGCTCTAGTGGCGAGAGTTATCACTTTGATTTTATCAGTATCAGCAAAAATGCATTCCAGGTTGATTTTACTCGTCATCATCTGGATGATTGTAGACGTCTTCATTTTTCCCATAATGACAAGCAACGGGAAACCATTGAGGCTCTGAAGAAAGAATATGGGACTTCACTTAATGGTTTAAGTAAGATGGTTATGCGGCAGCCACATATTAATCGCTTATTCCGTGAGGTAGATTGGGCCGTTGAATAATTATCTGTGGCATTAAGCTTGTGCTTAGATAACAAGCTCTTTATTCAATAACGATTATTTTCAACTTCAAGTATGCGTGGGCTATTCCATTGCTTTAGATGACCGTTCTATTTAGATGACCGTTCTAGGGCGAAACAAAGGAGAAACAAGATTTTGGTTAACAATCAAGAGCCGATTTATAGTGTATCCGATTTCGCTTGGCGAACAGTGGAGGTGGAAGCTCGTTCAGCTGTACTGAAAAATCCTCAAGTACTTGCTGAGATGTCTGAAGCCATCGTCAGCTATCAAACCAATAATTTTTGTTTGTTTCGACCCTATGGAAAAGAGGAGTTTGATTTACATCAAAAAATAGCCACGGCTATTGATAGTTGTTCCGAAGTGCCTATGAATCCTGATAGTAGAGCAGAGAATTATCGATATTCAGTACGTCTATGTGATCCTCTTTTTCTTGAAGAGTTTAATCAGGTTATGAGGTTTAGTCAGCTCGATCAGAATGCCCTAGATACTGTAACTGAATTTTTACAGTTCCATAATAATTTAATTACTACTGTACTGGGATATCCCTTTAATGTTTTGAATGTTCGTTGTCAAATCTCTGATCCAGGGGCGACGGTTCCACCATTTGACTGGCATAAAGATTTGTGTCCCGTGTCAGTTGTTAAAATTCTCTACTATCTAGACGGCGCATCAGAAACAGCAGGATCTACTGCTATTCAGCTTGATTCTGGGGAAGAAATTATTTTTAAGGGAAAAGTGGGTTCCTGGGTACTAATTAATATTGCTAAGTTATCCCATAAAGGTATTCCTTCTATTAATTCAAGACGTAAAATGTTGGAAATTACCTTGGCTCCAACTCCTTTATCTGATTGTACAGCTCATTCTGTAGGGCTTAACGCTTCATATCCATGGGTTCCTTGGCTAAGTCCTAGTTATCGTTTAAATAACGGTAAATATGCGGAAGTTGTGGCCAGGCACAGTAATCATTTTAATGAATTAGTTCGTTCGTTAACTGAAAAACAAGAAACTGATAATAGTAGTTTACAACTTAAAGCGGCAATGTCAGTACATGAATACAATGCAAATCATCCACCGAAGCACTTAAATATAGGTGGCGGACCTGGATTTTTACATCAATATTGGCGTAATTTTGAAGAGGTATTTTCAGTCAATAATCCTATGCCATTTCATTTGTCACCCGATCTGCCGTTTCCAATAAAGGCGGGCACTCTGGAGACTGTATACACTTCTCATAATCTAGAGCATCTTGATGATAGCACGGTTGCGTATGTATTGAATGAAGGGTTTAGAGTATTAAAAGAGGGCGGTTTCCTAGTTATTAAAATTCCTGACTTTGACAAATATTTAGATCAATGGAGAAGTGGTGATACCAGTTTAACGTTTGAAAAATCACCATTCTCATTTAAAGAGTCGCGTACCTGGAGAAATAAAAATATTCCGGACAATATCACCTATCGTACCGCAGAAATGTTCTGCGGTCTCTGGGATACCAAGTTTGGTAATGAAAAAGCCCTTTTCTCAAATGTCGGCGATTGGAATGGTCCTGGATATGTTGGTGCTCCCTGGATCCCCGAAGAAGATATCGCTGAGGTTTTTACGAACACTACATCTTGCCATGAAATTTCTGCCTATTTAAAAGGACGTGCTTTGGATTTGGGTGAGAAAATTTATTTAAATCACCAAAATGCGTGGTCGCATGATGAGATGCACAAGATGTTGATAGATATCGGTTACGAAGTTGTATCGATGGATGCTCAAGCTATTGTTGAAAAAGTAAAATTCATTCCGGGTGTGGAGCAGTGGTACAGTGCTTCTGCCTACTATCTGGCACAAAAACCTGCATAATGTATGGATGGAGCTCTATTATTCATATGTTAAGCTCCGAAGAGTAAAACTATGAACTATTTATAGAGTTATTTTTTGTGCCCGTTAATAAATTTTTCCAAATATAAAGTGTTATAGAGGTTAAAATGGCAAATATTTTAGTGACTGGCGGCTGTGGTTATAAAGGTTCAGTATTGGTGCCTAAATTATTAGACCGTGGTGATCAAGTTACAGTTATCGATACCACATGGTTCGGTAATTTTCTACCTGAGCATAAAAACTTGTCGGTGCAGGTTGAAGACGTCAGAAATACTGATGTGATTAAACTTGAAGGAATTGATTGCATTATCCATTTGGCGTCAATTGCCAATGATCCTTGTGGTGATTTAAACCCCAAACTGACCTGGGAAGTCAGTGCGCTAGCAACAATGAAATTGGCTGAACAAGCTGTGCTTAATGGTGTAAAGAATTTTATTTATGCTTCTTCGGGCAGTGTGTATGGTATCAAAGATGAAGAACAGGTAACGGAAGGTTTATCGTTGACGCCAATCAGTGAATATAACAAAACTAAAATGGTAGCTGAGCGGGTGTTGTTAAGCTATCAATCTGATATGAATATACAAATAATCAGACCTGCGACTGTTTGTGGTTTATCACCTAGAATGCGCTTTGATGTTTCAGTGAATATGCTGACTATGCAAGCCTTGGAGAGTAGCCTGATTACTGTTTTTGGTGGCATGCAAACACGGCCTAATATTCATATTGATGACATCACAGATTTGTATATTTATTTGTTGGATAATCAGCGACTGTCCGGTGTGTTTAATGCAGGGTTTGAAAATCTATCTATTATGAAGATTGCCGAAATGGTTGTCGATAAAATTTCAGCCAAACTTGAGGTGACGGAGTCTAACGATCCACGTTCTTATCGTATCAATTCGGATAAATTATTAGCGACAGGTTTTAAACCAAAAAAATGTGTTAATGATGCAATTGATGACATCATTCTTGCCTACCAGCAAGGTACGCTTAAGAATGAAGATCATTGTTATAATCTAAAGTGGATGGAACAAACAGTCTTATAGCTAGGCCTATCCTGGTTGTGTTTCACGACTCTCACGATGAAAGGCTATTTGAGTGCTGAAAAATCAATGCTGGATGACTCAAGAGCTATGATAGTGCTCTTGTTGCCTCGGCTCCCTGCACTCAACGATGGTAAAGCTTTATAATAATATTAGCGTCGCCTAGGATGCGCATTAGTGACGTTACTTTAAATCCAGCGACTTGCATCGCGGTATTTTCTTTGTATCGGATTGACATACTTATCTGTTTCTTCGATTTTCTGAACGATGTATCGAAGATCAACTTCAAGTCCACCCAGGCTTGAAAAAGAAAAGCGTTCAGTTAGGCTCATATTATCGACATTAACTTGAACTTTTTTACCATCGATAACAGTTTGTGAAAAACCCTTAAACAATATCGTTTTAAATCCATTGTCTTCGTAGAAGTCGTAATACAGTGTTGGTGAAATATTGTAGAATCCATGGTTTGGCCAGTTCATAGGTACGCCATGGTAGATGTAGCCATGTAATTTGACCAGAGTTGCGCAATTTCTTAATGCTTGGGCATAGTCAAAAACATGTTCCGTTGTTCCTGCGTCAATCACGAAATGATAACGATTTCTATATTGTTCGGGAATTGGGTCATTAAGATCGATGATTTGTTCATTTCCCTCGTATTTTTGAAAATCAAACACTTCGTGCTCTACGTCGTCACCAAACATCACCTTTAGCACGCTTTTTAATGTTGGGATATAGCTCACATTGGGTCCGCAACTGTGAATTGATTTCAGCTTTTCCACATTTGGGCGTTGTTCTAAACTCTTTAGGGCGTTCGGACCATAATTTTGTAGATAATATTCATCTGTTGCATGGATGTCAGAGTAACCTAGGAATAGAAAGCGGTATGGTTTTTCTATTTGTCCGTCATTATCCAGTTTGTCTTTTACAGACCTTAATAATTTTAAAGTTAAGTTGCTCATTGGTTATCCGTTGTGAGTTGAATCTAATAAAAGCCTGGATTTAATATTCGACATGTTTAATATATGGAAAATATGCATGACGATTAAGTTTTTTAGAAAATCATACAGCTTGTGAGAATGATTATTTCCTTGGTGTATGACAATAAAAGTTATGCTAATACTATGTCATTTCCCACTATAATACACTCTAAAATCACTAATTATACCGGTTGTGTTTCCCTCCTTCAATAGCTATATTAATTAGTACTTAATCTATGTAATTTGAAGAAGCTGTTATTTTGAATGGCGAATGTTAATGAAAAATATTACGTAAGTCCCTGATTAATAAGTTTATTCATTTTTTCTTCAACAATACAAAAGGTGTTCGTCCAGTCAGAAATATCCGTCTGGTGAATAAGCATCATGCTTTGATACCAGTATGTTTTTTCCACCTCGAAAAACCAGCGCCAGTCACTGGAATAAGGGGCTAATGTCCAGATAGGTACACCCAATGCGCCGGCTAAATGTACTGTAGTATTGTCAGCTGAGATAACTAAGTCCAGTGCTTTTAATAATGCAGCCAATGAATCGATATCGTTTTTACAATCGAAATTTGGTATGTATCCCCCCATATTTTCGATTACCCTATTTTCTTCAAGGGTAGAATCGTACTGTAAATTAATAAATTGATAGTCGGGGTTAGATAGTAGTTTTTGCCAGTTATTTAACCCCGTATCGCGGGCATGTTTGCGTGTAGATTTGATACCGCCTCGCCAGCTAAAGCCAATTACTTTCTTGTCAGGAAACTTGCTTTGAAATTCTTTTTTGAATAGCTGTGATTGTTTGTCGTCTGCAATAAGATATGGGTTGCTGCTGTCGAAATCTGCAAAGGAATGGAGTAGATAAGCGGGTAGAGTACCCATCGAGGTATGGTAATGATAATTACCCTGAATATTAAGATCCAAGGGATCGCCTTCATTGTGTGAGTAGATATTATCTATTTTAAAACTGTCACGGTAAATATTTTCTAAACGTTTGTCACAGATCACACCTAAATGGCAGCCTGTATCGAGTAAGCGCTGAAATAAACCTGCATACATTATTTGATCGCCAAGGCCGCGGTCATGCCAGATAATTAGGCCTTTTTTAGTTAGGGATTCTCCTCGCCAAAAGGGTAAGGGTATTTTGTACTTGCAGTTTGTTTCAGACCAGCGCTGTTTAGCATAGGTCCAGCCCTTTTCAAAGTTTCCTGATTTAAGCAGCAAATTAGACAAATTAAGTATCGCGCTGTCGTTGTTAGGGTCAAGCGCCAATGTTTTTTCAAGGAAGGTTACGGCTTCTGTGTATCGAGCTGAACCAATTAAGGCGATCGCACAATTAAAGTTTGCGGCTACTTCATTAGGTGCAAGTTCAACGGCAAGTTGGGCGCAGGCAATAGCTTCATGATTTCGGTTTATTCTGTAGTAGAGGTCGCAAAGGTTGATCAATACGCGATAGTCATGTTTATTATGTTCTAAAATCGTACAAAATAGCTGTTCTGCCTGTTTAAACTCACCGCATCGTGTCAATAAACAGGCGAGGCAATTAGTTATCTCTATTGAATTGGGTGAATATTGCAAAGCCGTCGTTAGCAGGCCTTTGCAAGCATCAATATTGCTGGCGACCTTTGGTATATTGGTCAAGGCAATAGCTTGTTTTGTGTACTGAGGGTTTACTTCGAGGCATCGTTGGAATACTTTGCGGGCTTGGTATTCATAACCCTCTTTTTCGGTCAGTAACAAATAGGTGATTTCTAGCAAGTTGTCCGCGGATTGGTCAGAGCTAAGTAGCTCCCTTACCAAGTTATCGACCTGTGGCTTCCCGGTGGCTTGGCTGACTAGTTCAAAGTTTTTATTCATGTTTTTTTGGTTACCAGTTGATACACGTATAGTTGATCTAGGGGGAGAGAGGTGGTGCATCACTTGGCTTTTTTTGGCTCAAAGCCGTAGATCATCGAATGCCTTGAAGTTGATTATTACCTCGCCATTGCTGTAATAGAGGTTATGCCAATATTATGTCTTTGTCCTTTATACTCTACCCTAAAAAGCATTATTTGTGCCAGATACTATCGGTTGTGTCTCTTGGTAGCTATATTAATCAGCCCTTAATCTATACAATTTGATCATGCAGACATTAATCGGTCATAAACAGTAATATGTTCATAAAAAAGCTTAAGTCGGCCCTCGAGTCAGGGAATACAAGTCGTATCAAAACAGTTGTTAAGAAACTGAAAGCCAAGCAATCCACACCGGAAATATTGCTTGAAGCCTGTTATTGCCTATTAAAAGACGCTGCAGGTTTTGAGAAGCAAGCATTAGCATTTTTTGAGCAAGGTGTAGCTCTGAAACCTATGTATGCTGAAAAAGCATCTTCTTTGGTCCAGGAATTGCTGGGAGCAGAAAATGATGAGCTTGCTGAAAAAATACTGATGGTAGGTTTGCAGCATGCCCCTGATAGTGTGTTAATCAATAATGAATTGGGCTTGCTCTATAATCGACAGGAAAAGTATGCGGCTGCTGAAGCCGTTTTTTTATCCATACTGGAAAAGCATGATTCGAGATTTGAGCCGTTAATTAACTTGAGTGATTTGTATTTTAAGATGGGTCGCAATCATGATGCGATAGCTTGCGCCCAGCTAGCTGTCGACGTGACACCGGATGCTACATTAGCTTACAACAACCTTGGCGTTATTTTAATGGCCAATGCCCGATATAAAGAAGCCCTGCATGCCTTTGAAAAAGTGCTTGAAGTCAACCCTGAGCACAATGATGCTCGTATTAGTTTTGGTCAATTGTTGCTGAAGTCAGGTCTGTTTGATCTTGGGTGGCAAAATCTAGAGTACCGCTGGGATCACGATCAAAAAATTAATCAAATGAATTTACCATTATCGACTTGGAATGGAGAGCCGCTGCAAGGTAAGGGGCTAATTGTATGGGGGGATCAAGGCCTTGGCGATAGCGTAATGTATGCGGGTCTCTTTAAGCGCTTGTTGGCAATGGGTTGCCGTTTGAATGTGATCTGTACTCGCCGCATGGAGAAGTTGTTTACAGATAGTTTTGATCTGGAAAAATATTATGCCCATGGCAACAATGAAACTATTCAAATTGCGGGTAAATATAATTACGAGATTTCCTTCGGCTCATTGCCTGCTATGTTGCTACATTCTTTTGATGACTTTGGAGATGGCGGTGCTTACTTAAAGGCGGATCAGACCAGAGTAGAACAGTACAATAATGAATTGCGACAGTTGTTTCCTGGTAAAATATTGGTTGGCTTTACCTGGCGTGGTGGCCTAAGTCATACCCGTAAGTTTGCTAGAGATACGGGCCTCGATGTATGGCAGTCGATGATGGGGAATCCTGATTATCAGTTTATTAATTTACAGTATGATTCTGCGGATGATGATGATAACAAAATTATTGAGATGGGGGGCTACGTTACAGAGCTGGATTGTAGAAATGATATCGATGGTCTAGCGGCGATGATGAAGGCCTTGGATTTAGTCATTTCAGCGGATAATACGACGGTGCATTTAGCCGGCGCATTAGGTGTTCCCGTTTGGACATTATTGCCATTCTCAAGTGAGTGGCGCTGGTTTTTTGAAGAGGAAAAAAGCTACTGGTACAACAGTATGCGCCTGTTTCACCAGCAGAAGCTTAATGAGTGGCAGGCGTGCTTTGATATTGTGGAGAAGGCTCTAGTAGAAGAATTCAGTTAGAAATTTCCAGCTTGGCACCGTTATCTCAGCACAATCCTCTCAGCAATTAACGTAGTCCATTAATAAACTTCACCTGTTGTAATATCGATATTCAGTATATCTGCTGCAGGTTTTAAAAACTCGGCATACGGACGCCATAACTCTAAGCGGCTTTTCATGAGCGGCTGTCTTACCTGGTGGTTACTAGCTGTTTTTACATTTCGATTGGATTTGTAATAATCAATGCAGCTGTCATTCCATGGCAAATCACAAAATTCGAGCAGCCTTTCTGTTGCTGCGCGTTGGTTGTTAACCAGATGGGGAAGTTCAATTCTTAAAATATTGTCAGGTCTTAATGTAGTCCAATGATCCATAAGCGATAAATGTAGCTTGTATCGCTCAGCAATATTTTCAAGCGAATAGGTAAAGCTGGCAAGGGTAAAAAAGTGACGGTAACAAGACAATACGACATCTAGTGGATGGCGTAAGCAATGAATTATCTTTGCTTGTGGATACATGGCTAAGATCAAGCCCATTAAACTATAGTTATCTAAAGACTTATCCGTAAAAATTGACGTATTGATGTTTTGCTTTGTTAATAGTTCACGGTGTTGTTGATCGATTAATACAATATTATTGTTGAGCTCCCGTGCGCTCAGTTGCCATAAGGGACGCTGCAGCGCTGTGTTATAAATAGCGCGGGCAATGGCATTGCTTTCCCCGCAACTGCTTACGCTACTGTGGGCGCCCAAAATCTGTTCAATCAAGGTAGAGCCAGAGCGGGGCATGCCGACTATAAAAATTGGTCGTATTGATTGTTCTTTAATTGGGTTTAACTGCTTAAGTAACGTGCCAGTAAATTTTTCAATAATTTCTTTAGTAATTTTTTTTTCTTGTTCAATGCTATAGGGAAATTTTTCTTGCATTAGCCTATTTGCTTGGTCTAAATGATCAAACTCTAGTTGATAATGACCTTGTGACGCCAATAAAGGGGCGATAGAAAAATGCATTCTAGCCCGATTCTCAACACTTATTCGTTCATCAGTGGCTAGTTTCTGCATATGTTGTAGTTCGACTGCATCAACCGTTATTCCCGGAATATCTGCGCGTCCTATGTAGGCGCCGGTGATATCTGGGTTTAATTTAATGGCCTGATTAAAGGCAGCTAGCGCTGATTGACCCTGCCCTATATCGCTGTAACAACGACCAAGCTCCACATAGGTTATATCTGATGAACACATGGATACTAATTTTTCGAGTAGTGGTAGTGCTTGATCTGCTTTGCTGAGTGCGCGGAGGGAGTGAGCCATAAATAGTAAGGCTTCTTTATTGCATGGATCTAGGTCGAGTATGTCCTTGCTTAAGGAAAGTACGGCGTTAAAATTTTCCTGAATGAAGTTTATTTTGCATAAAAGTGATTTAGGCTTTAGAGCATCTGGAAATTGTTTTCTTAATTGGTCGTTAACAAATACAGCTAAGGTGATATTTTTAAGACTGATGAATTCCTCAACAATTTCATAGGTTTTATAAAAGCTCAACCGGTGGTGAGGGTGGTTTGGAGCCAATTTAACATCAATGATGGTGTTTGCAGAGTCTGAGAATTGTTTGTCAATAGTATTCATAAAGGCAGTAAATCACCATTTTGTGATTGCATACCGGAATAGAATGATCACGCTTCTCGATATGCACTCACGGCTTTTTTATTGGTATTAAATTTTATGCTGGCTTTCATTGAGGCTTTCCTTGCCTCAATAGCTAGTTTTTGCAGTTGCTCTTCTTTAATTAAAAAGCTGCTTAAGTGCTTTTGGTAAAACTCGGCCGTATTGGGGCCAACGGGGTAAAGCTTAAAATGTTGTGTGATCAGTTGATGTCGGCTCGCTGCTAATTCAGCAACCAATGGCCAATCTTCTTGTGCTGCAGATTGTTCAAGTGTCTGCGTGCTGACTAGTATCTGTTGCCAGCTTTTTTCAAGATTGCTTAAGTTCATAAAGAAATAGTATTCATAGAGCTTACTGGACTATTTGTCACGATTGATAATCTTAGCATTAGCGGCAAGTTGATCCAGTAGGAAGTTGCCGGTATTGTTGAGTTGGGAAATGAGGATATCCAAAGCGGCAAACTGTGAGCGAAAACGCGCCTCAATGGTTTCAAGTCTTCGTTCCAGATCCAACCGTTCATCCGCAATAAAACTAAGTTGTTTCTTGAGGGTGTCTTCTCTGGTTGGAACCGTTCCTTCGGCATCGAGAAAGGTATCTAATAAATCATCAAGTTTAGTGGCAACGCCATCGGTGCCAGTAAATAAAGTGACGAAGTCATCAAAATTAGCAGCGAGTGCACTGTTTAAGTCATCGGTATCTAGTGTGACCGTACCATTTGAATTGGTCTCGAAACCAAGAAAGGCCAAGCTACTTAAATTACTGGCTGCACCTTCAACAACGCCAGTAGTGATTCGACGGACTTGCTGTTCAATCAAGCGGACATTGGCGTCGCCAGTCAGGATGCCGCGGGTTTCGGCAGCGGCATCGACATCGGTCAAGGTATTCAACACAATCATCAGCTCATTATAACTGGCGGCAAAAGTCGTGACTTTACTTTTAACAGAAGACGTATCGGTACCGATGGTCAAGGCAGTGGTGGTTGATGCGTCTACTGATTTTCCTACAGCAGTGATCGTCACACCAGGAATGTTATCTTTAAAGGTATTGGTGCTGTTGGTAACCGTGATGTTATCAATAACAATGGTGGCATCCTGGGCGGTTCGGGAATTATCGGCCTGGTTAAACCCCAGGAGATTACCCGGGTCAGCTCCATCAAAATGAAACCGTGACAGGCCCAGAGCATCGGTATCATTACCGTCACCAGTGTCATCTACACTGATGTCGATTTGATTACTGGCGCCGGTATTGTCAGAGGTGATCACTAATTCTGTTTCCGTGGCACTGATATTGATCAGGCTGGCCGTCACGCCAATATTGTCGGTGGCGTTATTAATAGCATCACGAATTACGGTTAAGCTATCGGTAGATGCGACACTGACATCAAAGCTACTGCCGCCCACAAAGCCGATGGTTAAGGTGCCCGCACCCACGGTGGCGTTGGCGTCAGCAAAGTTACCATTGGTGGTTACTTTACTTTCCTGCGCCAGTGCGGTAACTGCGATATTAAAACTACTCAGAGCGGCGGTTGATTCGGAGGTGGCTGTGAGGATGGTAGAGTCACCGGAAGTCGCTGCTCGGTTGGAGAAGAAACTGGTGGTTTTCAAATCACTGAGAGAGTCCTGAAAAGCAACCAGGGTACTTTTTAAGCTGCCATAGGCAGAAATACTTGCCTGGGTTTTGGCTTCATCCAAATTTAGCCGGCTTTCTGTTGGAGCCCGTTCCGCGGTGAGTAAATTGGTGATCAGACTTTCCAGATCGAGGCCTGATCCAACACCTAGTGATGTGATTGAAGCCATGGCTAAGTACCTTCACCCATTACAGGTTTAATAGACACAAAATGTCCAGTCCAGAGTTTGACACTCTTTACTGTTAAACGGAATGGAGGCATATATTGTGCCATTGTGGGTACCTCTTTGGCCCAGTGTGGCGGGGAGGGTAAAAAAGGAGGTCTGTGCCTCCCTTTTGTACTTAACTTACTGCCTTTACTGCCTTTACTGCCTAAGCTTGTTCTGTTAGCAACAGATTGGCGCTATATGCTTCGATTGAAGCGGCCAATTTAATGGTTTCTGCCGGCGGTATTTGTCGAATAAGCTCTTCCGTTTCAGAGTCGTAAACCTGAACCACCGTGACTCCAGTATGTTCTTCAACACTGAATGACAGGGTTCGTTGGAAATTTTGAACATAGTTATTCAGTTTGCTGACTGCTGTCTGGAGCTCTTGAGGTTCTGGCTTTGCTGATTGCTGCCTTTCAGGTAGAGCCGTCGCTTTGATCACTTCAGATTCGGACTTTTCAGCTGGCGTGAAGTCAGCCTCTCGAACCTTCGCCGGTGTTAAACCATTGTTAACAATATTCAGCATGGTCATTCACCTTCGCTTTCACATAGTGTAGTAAGCAGCCCCTTAGAAGAATTCCTAAGGAGCTGGCATACCTAGTTCTTCAGTACTGCTTATTGTAGCAGTGAAAGAACTTGCTGTGGCAGCGTATTAGCCTGTGATAGTACCGAAATACCTGCTTGTTGCAGAATCTGGTTCTTGGTCAAGGCCGCCGTTTCTGAGGCAAAGTCAGCATCTTGTACCCGTGACCGCGCCGCCGATACGTTCTCAACGATATTCGTCAAGTTCGATATCGTTGATTCAAGCCGGTTTTGAATCGCACCTAAATCGGCTCGGGTATCATCGATCGTCTGTATCGCGCCATCGACGGTTTCAAGTGCACTTTGTGCACCTGCCGCGGTGGATATATCAATGCCTGAAACAGTCGACGCCAGTGTCTCCGTTGTCGCTGCGGTTAAATTCGCTAACCCTGTCACAGTACCTGCTACGGTTAACGAGGTTGTTACGTTAGACACTGCGCTAGAGAAATCCAGAAAGCCTGTGGATAGCGTACTGATACTGCCAGTGGCATTCACTGAGACGGTTTCACCGGTTTCTTTGGTGGTTGCATCACTATAGCCGGCTATAGTCACCGCCACAGAGCCGGCCGCCGTTGAGCCATCAGCGAGGGTCACAGCAACTTGAATATTATCACCATCGGTATCCGTGAAGATTAGGTCCGCGCCGCTAGCGGTAAATGTGATATTCGCATTACTTAACGCTGAGGATAAACCAGAAACACCCGCAATTGCTGTATCCAATCGGGTGGCAATAGAAGCAGCAGTTTCTGCGTCAATTAGCGTAATGGAGAAGGAGGAAAATGAATTGATTTGTACGGTAATGGTATCACCTGCTGCTGAAGCGGTAGCTGCACCCGCTGTTACCGCTACCACGGCACTAGATCCTACACCGGATAAGGCGTCGGTCGAGTTATAACGAGCTGCCAAATCTTTAGCGCTCATAGCGTCGGTTAGAGAAATGCCTTCACCACCAACGGTGAGTGTCTTGGAACCCGCTGAAAAACCGGTAACATTAGCTAGGTTAAACAAGCCGTTAATTTCATCGGGTGTATAGTTGGCGGTGGTGGTGGCGGTGATAGCAAAACCACGCAGGCCAATTTGGTTAGCCTGGAAGCTTTGGGTCAGCGAAACATCGATAGTTTCGTTGGCGACGGCACCCACCTGGAAGGTTTGTGAACCGAAGGAGCCATCCAAGAGTTTCTGAGTACCGAATCGAGACGTATCGGCAATCCGGGTTAATTCCGCTTGTAGTTGCACCACTTCTTTGTTGAGGTTAGCCCGGTCAGCGGAGGAGTTTGAACCGTTCGCTGATTGGATGGCCAATTCACGAATCCGCTGCAAGATGTTGGTTGATTCGCCCAGGGCTCCTTCAGCCACCTGCGAAATCGAGATACCGTCATTGGCGTTTCGAGCTGCCTGGTTAAGGCCTCGAATCTGTGATGTGAAGCGGTCGATGATGGCCAAGCCCGCTGCATCATCTTTCGCACTGTTTACTCGCAGACCTGATGCCAGGCGCTGCAGAGAGGTTTGTAACGCAGTCTGCGACTTGTCCAGATTGCGCTGAGCGTTCAAGGACGCAACATTTGTATTAATTACCTGTGGCATTGCTTGTTCTCCTTGGCTCCTTGAAAGGCTCAGGCCTGTGGGAGCATCGGTTAATGGTATGAAATCACACCGGTTTTGTTGTCTTCAGTGGCTGTATCGGCGATCCAATAGCTATCTTTAGGGTTTATATAGAACTTATGGTTATTTTTTTTGCTGTGTATTAGCAATCTGGTTTTAAGCCGGGGGGTAAGCAGAAAATACCAAGAAATCAAGGGCTTGTTCTGTTGGTTCGGCAATGAATATTTGTCGAATTTTGGTTAAAGGATTGTGTGAGTTGACCGATACAAATAAAGAGCAAATACTAGTAGTCAACGATTCAGGATATTCCATTATGTTAAATAAAGGCTTAGCTCAATATCAGCAGGTTAATACCGAGTCTGCGCTCGAGGGCGCATCACCCCATCGACTGATTCAGATGTTAATGGAAGGGTTTTTACAGCGGCTTGCGGAGGCAAAAGGGGCTATTCAGCGCCAGTCCCCGGCCGACAAAGGTGAAGCCATTGGCAAGGCGGTGACTATTTTGAGTGGTTTGCGCGACAGTTTAAATAAGGATGTAGGCGGTGAAATGGCCGATAACCTGGATGATCTTTATGATTATATGCAACGTCGGCTGCTAGAAGCTAACGTGCAGAGCAGTGAAGAGTTTATTGGTGAAGTCATGGACTTGATGAGAACAGTAAAGTCGGGCTGGGATGGTATTGCTAAACAAGTCGCCTAGCGGATTGTCGTCAGTATTGCAGTTGCAGTATTTTCCAATCCAGAAATGATACTGAACACTGATACCAGAAGGCGTGGTGGTTGAGCTCTTCACCCAGCCCGCTTACTCCGTTCATTGATGGTTTTAAAGAGTTCCTGTTTGGCTCACAGAGCTTCTTGGTAGCGGGGCCTGAGAGACCTTCATGCAGCTCATCAAGCTTAGCCAGCAGGCGAATATCGGCGTCAGTGACTGTCCGCCCGGCAATTCAAGGAAGGCAATTTGGTGGAGGTGATTGAGGCGGTGCTAAAGCGTACCGGCTTGAGTGAACGCCATCTTGAATTGGAGATGATTGAGGGGGTCTTGATGTCTGATCCTAATATTAGCAATACCATTATCGAATTGCAGAAGCGGGATATCGCCATTTCCCTGGATGATTTTGGTACCGGTTACTCTTCCCTGAGTTATATCACTCGCTTTCCTATTGATACGATCAAAATCGACCGCTGCTTTGTCCAGGATATCACCATCAGTTCCGATAAGGCGGCAGTTGTTTCTGCGATTTCCAATTTGTCCCATGGCCTAAACTTCAATGTTATTGCTGAGGGCGTAGAGACAGAAAGTGAGCTGGAAGTCATTGGCCAGTTACGCTGTGACGAAGTGCAGGGCTATTATTATTGTCGGCCAATGGCGGCGGATGATATGAGTGCGTGGCTGCACAATCGCAATAGCTTCTCCCAAACAGCTTCTTAGTCTGTATTTGAGACCATCAGCCTGACGTGCCCAATGCTGTTGTGTCAATTAATGTACTGTTCATGCTTTCGAAAGTTGGATTTCGTGTCATAAATTTGACCTGTCAATATTAATGCTATATAAACCCACTCCAGTGAGTCAAAGGGCTGTCTAGTCAAAAACTGATTACTGTGATGACTAGAATGAAGCTAATAGCAAATTATAACCAATAACAAACTATCAATAGGATAGGGTTTGATCTCTATGTGGGAAGAAAATAATGTCATCGCAATCGATGATAATGAACAGCGTCGTCACGATACTCAGGTAATTCTGGATTTTCTCGGTGAAAATCCGGTCACATTCTCTTGTAAGGATTGGGCGGCGTTATGTGAGCAGCCTGAGGCCAGGAACAATACTCGACAAATCAAAACGCTGGTGTTTGGTGAGGCTGATGCTGCCTCAGTGGAAGATCGACTCAATGAAGCACAGCACTGGGACCGCTCTTGTCCCATTATTCTGATTGGAGAACAAAATACGGAAGAAGTAGAGAATATTGATTTGCGCCACAAGGTGATCGCGCAATTGGAGTTCCCTCCCAGTTACAATAAGTTTATGGATTCTTTGCACCGAGCCCAGGTGTATCGTGAGCAGTACGATATCAATGCCGGTCGTGTGCAGCAGCGGGATGTACAATTGTTTCGCAGCCTGGTGGGTACCAGTCGTGAGTTGCAGAAAGTTCGTGAGATGATGGCGCAGGTGGCCGATAAGGATGTCACGGTATTGATCACGGGTGAGTCTGGAACCGGTAAGGAGGTGATAGCTCGCACTCTGCATTACAATTCTCATCGCCGCAATATGCCTTTTGTTCCCCTGAACTGCGGCGCTATTCCTCGGGAGTTGTTGGAAAGTGAATTATTTGGTCATGAAAAAGGCGCCTTCACTGGCGCTGTCACCGCTAGGGCTGGTCGGTTTGAATTGGCTCAAGGCGGTACCTTATTCCTAGATGAAATTGGTGATATGCCCTTGGATATGCAAGTGAAAATCTTGCGGGTATTACAGGAGCGTTGCTTCGAGCGGGTGGGGGGGAATAAAACCATCAAGACCGATGTGCGTATTATCACCGCCACCCATCGCGTCCTGGAAGACATGATCAAAAAAAATCGCTTTCGCGAAGATCTTTACTACCGTCTCAATGTGTTTCCCATTGAAATGCCACCGCTGCGTGAACGTGTTGAAGATATCCCGCTGCTGTTGAATGAATTGATTACCCGCCTGGAAAACGAAAAGCGTGGTTCTATTCGTTTTAACTCGGCGGCGATTATGTCCCTATGTCGCCATGAGTGGGCGGGCAATGTCCGCGAGTTGGCGAATCTGGTAGAGCGGATGGCGATTCTGCACCCTTACGGTGTTGTCGGTGTACAGGAGTTGCCGAAGAAATTCCGCCATGTGGATGCAGGGGATGAAGACCTGATTATTCCGGAATCCGCCAAAGCCGATGGTATGCCCGCCATTGTCAATATAGATTCAACGGCCCTATTACCGGTTAATGGTATTAATCTAAAGGAATACCTGACCAACCTTGAGCGCAGTTTGATCCAACAAGCGCTGGATGACAGCGTGGGTGTGGTGGCCCGCGCAGCGGAGAAATTACAGATTCGGCGCACCACGCTAGTGGAGAAAATGCGTAAGTACAATTTGCAGAAGAAATAGCCGCTATAAAGCGTAAGCAAACTGGCATTGACTGATGCGTTGAGGATGACATAGCACTTGTAAGGTTTTTGATCACAGGCAAGACTACTGCAGGCAAGGCATTGCCCAGTGAGTTAATAGGGTGTTAGGGGCTCCTCGAAGGTTTTGCAAAAACCGCGTTGATCTCCCGTGGCTAAATAATCATGCCAAAAGCTTGACGTGCTCCTTTCTCCTTTCCGTATTTTCCTAACCTTTTGTTTCAAAATATAGTTTTAAACCGGCATGGTGTTTGCAGCAACTGAGTACTTGTCGCTCAATAGTCAATTGGGTGACGATTGATGGGTACTGGGTCAATACTGCGGTTTATCCGACCTAGGTGTTTTACATGTTTAGTCGGAGCATAGATGTCAATTACAGCACTGGACAATAGCCAGCGAGCTTTTAAAGCCTTGCCAGCGGTTGGGCAACCTTTTCGCAGCCGCGAAGAACTGGCATCCGCCTTTGAATTATTCAATAACGTTTCAGCACAGCTGGCTGATACCTACCACGAAATGGAGCAGCGAGTAGGGTCGCTGAATGCAGAGTTACACCAAGTAGCTGAGCAACGTTTGCAGGAATTGAAAGAAAAAGAGCGTCTAACTAGCCGCCTAGAAAACATGCTGAATTTATTGCCTGCCGGTGTGGTGGTACTGGATAGCAGAGGCGTGATTACTGAATGCAATCCTGCTGCTTTGGACTTTTTGGGGGAGCCACTTAGCGGCGAAATGTGGCGGGATATTATTCAGCGCTGTTTTGCTCCCCGACTCGATGATGGTCATGAGATTTCGTTAAAAGATGGCCGTCGTCTCAGTATGGTTACCCGCTCTCTGCAGGAGGAGTCTGGCCAGCTTATGCTACTAACGGATCTTACTGAAACCCGGGATTTGCAGCGCCGTCTGGATCGCCATCGTCGTCTGTCGGAAATGGGGCGGATGATGTCTTCCTTGGCCCATCAAATTCGTACCCCTTTGTCTGCGGCGATGCTTTATGCTGGACACTTATGTGAAACGAAATTAACCTCGCAACAAAGCCAACGATT
>JAZFYA010000230.1:0-2758 GCA_036443315.1 Pseudomonadales bacterium | reverse complement strand
GGTTCTGTCATGGAGTTGCCCGGTCTCATTCGAGGCTGTTGAAAGGCTTGAGCTATATGCATGGAGACAGGCACGTATAGTTCTTAGGGGAGGCAGCGGCGGTAACGTCGCTGTTTTACCCGACCTTCTTAGTCGGTGGTGGTTAGCTGGCCCTGGGTGTTTGCGCACCTTGGGTCAGTGTTTATTGATTACTGCTGGTTTTCACTGTGTTGTCTTTTTCACTCGTGGTTAATTGCCATAGATGTTCTTGATCTCCTCTAGTCGTGGTAATAGATATTTCGCCGATGCCACCGCATTCGCGGTAGCCTTCCTCACCCAAGCGGTTTGATAGCGGGACCACTTAAAGCCCGCACCTTTAACCAAGCTCCGTACTGGCTCGCTGGGCTTGCCGTTGGGAAAATCGATCACTAAACGCCCGTTATCTACAGACAGGGAAAAATCCTCACAACAGAACGCCAACGGCTCACTGTTACGCAGCGCTTCCAATTCTTTAATACGTTGTTGGGTACGGCGGATTTCGGCGTTATTGTTTTGCAGTTGGTAGGAGGCAAAACCGGTGCGACCGCCAAAGTCTGGCTTTTTAATCTGGCCGATCATCGCATCATCAAAACCCAACTCAACCAGCGCTGGGTCATTGCCTTTTTTCAAAGCCCTATTGGCGGCTTTCATGGTTTCTTGTGCTTCAATCAATGAGGTTAATTTTTTATTCAGCTTGGTGATGGCCTCGGGGTCGTTGGATGCAATGCCGCCAGCGCCTACATGGGTGGCTTTCCGGTCGTAGTGCCTCGCTTTATCATCCAGACTAAAGGCTTTACCAAAGGTGTTATGAATACGGTCACGATACCGGCGGTCGCGATGTTCGCTGTGATGCCCTACTAAAATGGGTTGACCAAAGGGAATAACCGACGCCATGTCTTTCGCCCGCTTATACACGGCCTGGCTTTCTTGCCGGGCATTGTCGGCGTGCTGTTCCAATCGATCTTTGCGGGCTTCCTGCTGCTCCTGATAATCGACGGTTACAAAGGGGCTATTTTTTGGTGCGGTTGCTGTCGTATCTTGTTTGGTGGGTTGCGGTGGGGTAGAGGGCGTATCCGCTAAATAGGATCTGGTTTCTTTGCCTTTGCCCTTCACACCCTGCACTTGAGGAGCTTCCCCCCGGAGGGATGGTTTTTGATCGTTGCCTTGAGCGTCTGTTATTGATTGAGTGGTGTTCATGGTTTTCCTCCTGATGTATCCATGCTCTCTCGTCGCTTCGTGTCCAAATCAGTGGAGGTTTCAGGCCGCTGCAATAGCCTCCCGGAAGCCGCAGCTAAGGGAGGGAGCGCAGCGAGTGAGTCTGAACGGGTGAGGAAGGGCCGCAGGCTTTACTGTTGCAGCGGCATGACACCGGAGCTTGGATCACGAAAAAAGCGACGAGGGAGTGTGGACAGGGTAGGGTGACGAAACTCAAGAAAGATACTCAAGTCAAAACCATTTACGAATAACAGATCCAGCGTTTACATTTCGAATTGGGAAATATAGACATTGTCATAGTTAGTTTTTTAATCTCTACTGAGTCGAATAACCAGAGTTTTATTTGTCGGTAGTGACTAATAATAATTTGTTGAGTCGAGTATCAGGTTTAATTTTTATCGTTACCTTTACACTCTATATTTTATCATATGTTATGCCATTTTCAGATGTATCCATTAGTTCTGGTTTGCCTCGAAAACGGCTTAGTACAAAATCTCAATACTCTGGGTTCTTTTCGCACCATGCCCGAACATGCCAGCTAGACCGGTATAAACAATAGTGTGAGGAACGATGAGGCGGCCTTTATGATTGGAATTGTGGGCGGACACATAATTTACATCTAATTGTTTTTGTTAGCGTACAGCGGTAACAAAAAATCGGATAATCTCTATTTTATTTTTTCGCACGAGTACGACGTAACAACACTTTGAAAGACTTACTATTGTCAGTGATTGTGTTAGTCTGCATAGCATGGATAGCGGTATTCACACTAGCCTGTATGGGGCAGTGTAATACTGACACGGCAGCATGGCCGCTATACTTCTACTCAAAATAATAAGGTGCAATCAGCTGTTGAGGAAAGGATTGATGAGCAAGTGATGGATATTTTTGTTCGCATTCTGTAGTTGGCGACTTTCACTATGCAATCGAAGCGCGAATATCAAGTTGACAGAGTGTCAGTGAACTACAGAGCTTGATTTAGACGATATCATACAGGAGTGTGTCATGAGATCGCGCAAGCTAAATATATTGATAATGGGCAGTTTGGATAACGATAAAAATAGACTATTAATCTTATTGCAGAACGAAGGATATACGGTTTCTCATTCAGCTTCTGTTCAATGCGACTTGAAATATATAAAAAAATTTGATCTCATCGTTGTTGACTGCCGACAGGGGTTTGAACTTCTGAAGTCAATCATGAAGAACAATACTCAAAATAAGAATCACCTGATTTCATTGGAAAATAATACACACGGTCATGAACTTGAAGTTTATGGTGTTGAAAAAACACGTAATGGTGAGGTCGAGTTAGTGCAAAAAGCCTGTCAATATTTGTTAAGTGACCTCTCGTTAAAGCTATCACATAAAGAGTTGGCTTATAAAATGGCGACAAATCACAACAAGCTTGCTCAAGCATCTAAAAACGTATTGGGTATGGGTGTTTTTCACTGGTTGGCTGGGGAGCGTATGAAAGAAGCCAAAAGACTGTGTATAACAACGGATTTATCCATACAAGAAATAG
>JAZFYA010000229.1:0-15344 GCA_036443315.1 Pseudomonadales bacterium | reverse complement strand
CGGTCGCCATCTTATAACAGAGTTGTTAGACATAGTTTCTTACATGCAAGAAGCAATTATTTCCGGTACCCCTTCGTACCGCATAAGAAGAAAGCAAATCTTGGAAGGTACTTTTAAAGATATGTGGTCGGACGGATTCCGTATAATTGCAAAGGGCAAGACTACTTTTGAAGAGCTGGAAAACCACTTGCCTGCATACGCAGAAGACAGATCACAAAGTAACAATTTTATGGAGGTCGACAGTAAAGTTGACCCACACTTCCCTCAGCTCCAGTCTGAGAATGTACAACTGTAGGAGTAAGGTATGAAAAATATTCAAAATGACACGCCGTCAAAAAAGCGTCAACATGGGTTTACACTAATTGAGGTTGTTATAGCGCTAGTGCTTTCTGGCATTATTATGGGCGCAATTCTTCCACGATTGCTAGGCTCTGCGGATAGCGGAGAAGTCGGAGCCGCAATTATGCAACTAACGACGAGTTTTCCACAAGCTATTACCAATATCCGTGGGCGTCGTAGAACCTGTGTCGGATTGGTTATTGCGGATCTTGCGTCAAATGGTGCAAGTTCAAAAACACAATGGAACCAAGACTATGCTGTCGCTGTAAACGCGGCAGGAAATACTGTTACGATTACCTACCCAACGACCGGTGCAAGCGACCCAGACGAGGCAGGAGCCGACGTGGTTCTTAATATTACAAACCTCAACGCTGCTGGGATCACAGCGGCATATGCCAGCCCAGATCTAACAGTGACATACCCTTGTCGTTAACAATTACGTGACATAGGCGAAGAGTTGAATGGCATATTTTGTAGTTAAGTACATTAATCCGTTTGGAGAAACCGTGACAGAACGGCTTCAGGCGGACAGCACGCGAGAAGCCAAGCTGCATTTGGGTGATAATGCGGATTATATATTGTCCTTAAAAATAGACTATTTTGGTGGCATCCTTGCGCCGCTTATAAATCCGCCGCCCTCACTTATGTCACAGGCTATTGCCCTGCAATCAATCTCTGCTGCTTTAGATGCGGGGAAATCGCCAGAAAGTGCAGCGCTTCCGCTAGCTAAATCAGGGGAATTTAAAGCAACTAAAGAAGATATTGAACACTGCGAAACGCTTGCTGATTACCTTAGGGTTTTCGAATGTAACTCGATAGCGATCACTCTGGCGGAAGCAGGTGATGCCAGCGGTAGGGCTCCAGAAGCCATGAACAGTGCTGCCGAATATTTACTTAGGCTAGCTGAATTGAAGGCGACCATGGGGAAAGGTTTACGAACAGCGGTTATTTGGACAGCAACGGGCATACTTTTTCTATTTGGATGCTCGTATCTGTTTGGTGGAATGATTGAAAGATTCCAAAGCAAAGCTATGAAGATACCTTTTAATGAAGCGAGTGATCTACTGGTCGCTATTCGTTATGGAATGAATAACTATAGTTTCGTATTGCCCTTCATTATTGTTGGCATGATTATATTTAGAAAGAAGATTTGGGATGTTATTAAAGAGTGGAAAATCTGTAACGTAATTACATCCTATTTGCGTATTAACCGAGCCGTTGCCTTTGTGTCTAACTATCAAATACTTAATGATTCCGGTGCTACAAATGCAGAAATTGTTAAACTGATAATGCGGTCTGCTCCAGCATCAGATCTTCCCATTTATAACGATATGATAGATCAACTTGAGCAAGGCGTGGATTTGAATGATGTATTAAATTCAAAGCATTGGCCAAGTCAACTGTTGCTTACCTTTGAAGACTTTTCTTCGAGAACGCAAGTCCAACAGAAAAAATCATTAGAGTCTATTCAAAGCGTTTTGCGAATCCAACAAATGGATGCTTCTGGCTCGCTCTCCTCCAGAGGCCTTCAGTTCGGTGGCGGGCTAATTATTACCTTTATTCTGCTCGTTGTCTTTGGATTTATGTTACCGATAGCGAGTGTTGGCGAGTTGCTTCGATGAAAAGCCGGCAGCGTGGCTATACGCTGCTTGAGATAATTAGCGTAGTAGGCCTTATTGGAACATTGACTACCATCATATTACCGAGCGCCATGAGCCGATTGGATTCTAATCGGATTAATCGTACGTTACTTGAGGCAAAAACAATTGCCTCTGTCGCCGAGCGCTACAGAGAGACCAGTATTGCGACGGTAATCCAAGCAGATGGAACGTATGTACACACGACAACACTTTTTGCTAAACAAAATGCCGCCAATTTTAATGCCCTAATTCAGGCGGCGGGGGAAAATATTTCAGTACCGGAAGTGAATCCCTATGGCTTTGCCTATACAGTAGAAATTAATCCTCTTCATGGCCTTGCTTATACAACGATCCCAGGAGCTGTTCGGTTAGATGCATATTTAACAACGTTTGATGGCGTTAATACCATAGTGACTGTGCCAGGCGAGCGCCGTCGCTCATCGTCAATGCGCCATGTAGTATATGACCAGAAGAGTATTGCTAATGAGACGATTTACTAGCCAACGACGTGAACAAGCTGGTTTTACACTGATTGAAATCATGATTGTTATTGTGATCATGGGTACAATTGCCAGTGTTTCGTTACCTATGTTGTACGAAAGATCGCGACATGCCATCCTCGATGTTGAAATCGGTAATACACTGGGTATTCATGATGCCGTAAAGGTTTATCGTGGAAGTAATCCATCCTGGCCAGATGAAGCTAACGGTTGTGTAGGGGCGATCAATGTACTGACTTCGGCTCTGCCGAACGCATATTTAACACAACCAGCTACGTTAAATATGTACAATTCTGCTTACACAACATCGTGTACTCCTCTTCAGTTTTCAATTACACAAACCATAGATCCAACCGATGCAGGTTTATTTGCAAATAGAATGCTTATGACTCGCGTCCTTAATGCTGCCATTGGTTCCGTCATCACCACAATAGGACTTCCTGGAACCCAGGCGACAATGCGTAGCAAGCTATCACGCGTTGATACGGGTGACCCAACGGACAGAACTATGGAAGCAGACCTGCTGATGGGAGGTCAAGAAATAACAGGCGTGGATGATATTTCATTTACGCCAACGGGTGCAGAGACCGCACGCATAAGTACAAGTATTCGTGATTTGGAGTTAGCGCCAGCAGGAGATGTCACTATTGTTAGCTCTAATCTCACTATATCGAGCGGTAGTATAACCATGAGCAGCTCAAATCCGGCATTAAATCCGTCGACGATTAATGTTACTGCAGGAGACCTATTGTTTAATATTGCTAATGACATCGACGTTAATGGCGGAACCACTTTGGCGATCGATGAAATTATGCTTCGCAATCGTTCAGGCACAGTTCCATTATCAGAAATGATTTCGAATTATGTCCAGAAGGGTGTGTACCTCGTTAACCATAATGATTTTATCACCAAACCGATTTGTCCGAGTGGAACACCAAAGGCGATCATCACACCCGGGTACATGCACGGCGGATGTACGAATGCTGCTTTCGGTTGTATTGCTGGAGCATATTCCGCTACCTGGCGAGCGGTGGATATTGATGCAACACGTTGGCAAACTGAACTCCGCACATACGCAGAAATAAACGTTGATGCTGACCAGCAAGGCTTAGCCCACGTTTATTGCCAATATAACTGAGGAAACATAGGGCATGGGTTATTCCGTAGTCATTGCTAAACCCACCAAAGCGTGCAACGCCGATTGTTCGTATTGTTCTGCGCCCATAGATGATACGGGCAAATGGAAGTTTGATGACTTCAAACGAATCATCGACACCATCGCGCGGTATTTCACGGAAGAGATGGACTGGATTTGGCACGGCGGTGAACCGATGCTCATGGGCCCAGACTTTTATTATGAATGTGCTGAGTATGTAAAAGATTTTCCGACAACTATTAAGTTTGCAATGCAAACTAACTTGCTGAGCTATAACCATGACCGCTGGTATGATTTATTCCATACCACTTTCAAAGGTCGGATCTCTTCATCGTTTGACCCCTACAAAAAATTTAGAACGGTTAAAGGTAATTCCGACACGTATGATCGGATCTTTTGGAAAAGTCTTGAAGCGATACTTGAGGATGGATTCCACCCACTACTGATTGGAGTTTATGATGAAGGTGGCGCCAAGAACATCTTTGATATTTATAAGCGAGCAATCAGTTACGGCAAGGACACCTTTAGTTTCCGTGTTAATTACGCCTATCCAGCCGGTAGAGCTAAAAACTCGGGCGCGATGATCCGGCCTAAAACCTATGGACAGATGCTCATCGATCTGTACGACCGCTGGTTGGCTGACATGCCAGCATTCGCCATTACCCCTTTAGACCAGATGCTTTCCAAGGTCTGCGGGTATCAAAATGGCCGTTGTCCGTGGACGAAAGACTGCGGTGGCCGTTTTCTGACTGTTGATCCAGATGGTTCCGTATGGAATTGCTCAGAATTTTCTGACCTAAATGACACGAAATTAATGTTTGGGAATGTATTAACAGGTGAGATAGCTCCAACCGAAGAGGGTGGAGCAACGAAAAGGGTGAAGCCCGAGTTATGGGTTCCCCAAATGCGTAGTACGGTGGCATCGCGAAAAATGGTCGAGAGACGGTTTAACGTACCGTTAGATTGCCGGTCTTGCCGACATTACAGCGAATGTGAAGGCGGTTGCATGCGCGATGCAGAATTGTTTGATCGAGGTTTAGGCGGCAAGTTTTATTACTGTCAAAGCTGGAAAATGGTGTTTGACCATATTAAAGCCAGTGTTTTATCAGGTGGCGCGGACGCGATGATTCGACGAATGAAATACAGCCCCGAAGATGCCAAGCACCGGTTGAAGGGTTATGAAGAAACGCGGAAGGAAATTATTGCTAGCATATGTTGACTGTTTATCTGAAATTAACGAACTATTGTAACGTGGGGTGTGACTTTTGTTATCTCCCTGATAACGTTCGTGCAGATAAAACAACTATGACAGCCAAAACGCTGACAGATACCATTCGGTTTGTGAAAGAACTTGCAGAACGAGAGCATCATGACTCAGTTAACATTATCTATCATGGCGGTGAACCGTTAACACTCAGTGAAGATAGATTACGCGCAACCAGCGATATGATCAGGGGCGCGTTAGGACATTTAGAATTGATCGAATTCGTTCAAAGTAGTTTTATTCCTTACCGGACATCCCACGGTAGATTTATAAAAGAGCGCTGTGGCGGAGTCGTCGGTGCAAGTGTTGATTTTAAGTACCGACAGATAGGTGGAAGCAACACGGTCTACCTTGATCTGTTCATGGCGAAGGTAAAGCAGGCTAGAAAAGAAGGTCTTATTGTCAATCCATGCATGGTCCCGTCGATTGCAGAATTAGGTAAAGAGAAATCAATTATCGACTGGTTTGCTGCTAACCAGTTTGACACTTTTTTTATTGAGCGATTTAACCACTTCGGTGATTCATTGGAACGCCCAACAAACGCAGAACAATCCGAGTTTATGATAAGACTTTTCGAATGCTCTATGGACAGATTAGTCTCCGGTTTACCCCTACCGAGAAACAATGTTATCGCGGCATCCCTTAACGGAGTCCTGTATGGAGAGCCTGGTGAGCGGTGGGGCGGTAACTGTCAGAAAGATTTCATTGTGGTAAACCCGGACGGGGCATTGAATACCTGCCCCGACCGAATTGAATGGGAAAAAGATGCCGGGTGGCCCAATACGTCCGAAGGCGTTAAAACATTTCAGTCGAGCCCCATACGACTTATGTGGATCTCGGAACAAGCAGTAACGCACAAAGAGCCACACTGTCATGAGTGTAGGTATAAAACATGGTGTAAATCGGGCTGCCCCATTACGCCCAATAAACCCACAGGGGCAGAAGGCGAATGCTCTGGCTATCAGCGGTATTTGAATCACGTCAGTGATTTTGTTTCAACACACCACGGACATTCATTGGCAACAGCTTATCTAAACAATTCGATGGTGCTGCATAAGCAATGGGGTGGAAAACATCCAGGGGTGATGGCTCATGCCTGACATCGACCCGGTTAATAGTGCTTACGATCATCTTATCTACGTGCGATCAATAGAAGCGTGCAACATGCACTGTGAACATTGCTTTATACCAAATAATCCTAAACGTATGACTATGGATGATATTCACTTAATGCCTGCCACAGTACGCAATATTGCAAAACCAGGGGATCAGGTGTTGTTGCAATGGCATGGCGGCGAGCCAACATTGATGGGTGTGGACTTTTATAAGAAAGCGATCACCTTCCTGAATGATTCGTTACCGGAATTTACTATCCACCACGGTATACAAACAAATTTATTGAACTATACGCCAGAGTGGGGCGATCTGTTCAAAACCCATTTTGGCGATACTTTAGGCGTCAGCTGGGATTACAAGATACGGCTGTTAAATAGAAGCAAGCCTGAAAGTAACGAAGACTACGAGAAAATATTCTGGGCCAATATGGACGCGCTGATTAACGACGGTCTTGTTCCAACTCTCGTTGTTACCACAACCAAGCTATTTTTTGCCGAATACATAAATCCCAATCGTTTTTACGATATGTTAGTGGATAGAGGTATTCGATCTGTTCATTTCGAACGACTGACGCGAACGGGTTACGCTGATGTGAACTGGGACAAGATTGGGCTAACTAACTTTGAATACAGCCGTTACATGGGCCTTTTTTCAACAGCTTATGCGCGGCGATTTAAACGTAGTGATGATCTAAATCAGCGTTTGCATATTAGTCCGTTTGATGGCTTATACGGTTCTGTCTCAAATTTAATGGAAGGAAATAGCAATGGTGGTTATGGCTGCTGGTCAGGATCTTGCGATTCATCATTTCATACCATCGATAAGACAGGTTATCAAAAAGGATGCACAGCCCTAACGGCGGAAAGTAATAACCGCAATGCCGTAGCTGAAACCATTATCAATATTCAAGATTTACAAGAGGCACGAACTAAACGTACGGAAACATGTAATGAGTGTAAGTATCGACCAATCTGTTCATCAGGTTGTATGGCAAATGAAAAACTAGATGTATCAGGAGAGTGCTCAGGTGCATTTCATCTTTTTAAAACCATTGAAACAGATATTATTAGAAACGGGCAATTAGTTTTTTGATAAGCAGTTAAAGAGGTACAAATTATGAGTGCTCCTAAGAAACCCCTAAATCGCACACTGGTTGGCTTGGCCTGTATGACATTGGTTGCCATTGCCGTTGAATCCAACGCGTCGGCTATTAAGTTGACAGATATTATACTACCCGAAGTGTCTGGCGAACTCCAACCACACTATGACTTAGCAAAGATTCGGCAGCGTCTTGAAATGGGAGATGTTAAACACGCGGTAGATTATTACGGAGACGATATTGCTGAAATGTTCGGTACATCAGTGGGTAAGCAATATAAGCATAACTCACTACTAGCAACGGTTGCGACGGGGAATAAGCGAGACTCAACTAGTATTAAAACTTGGTCTGCTTGTCACACAGCTTGCCACAGTGCATGTCATGGGTCACGGGGTTGGCGTTAACACACAATAAATATGGGTGACAGTATGACAATGGTGTCGGGCATAAAGGCCAGTGAGGTTAGTGCAATCGCGGATGCGCTGCTTAACAGATATCAAGAAAATAAAAAAAGGCCGGAAAAAAATGTTGATTACTATGACATAGTGATTAACGAACTTCTGTTAAATATTCCGCTTGATGCGAAATCATTTGGTCTTCGTGCAATCTCTGAACCTGATAATAAAGAAGAATTGGCTCAATTGGTTTATCAGTCCTTGATATGCTGCGTCACCACACTTAATGACGTGTCGATTGTGGTTCCTTTCGACTCACAGATTGATAAACAGAGTATTTTTAACTTTGCTGAGGGTAGTTCAATAGACATTGTTATAAGTCTACCGGAAGATCCAAATAAAGAAGGCGCGTTTGATGCCTATTGTAATCTGTTAAAGGCGTATACAGAGTTGTGGGCGAAGAATCAATCATCTATCCAACTTTATCCTACCACTGGGTATATTCAGTATTTGATGGGAAAAATGGTTGGTTACACAGCGACAACAATCACCAATGACGATTTTATGCAAAGTGAATTTACAGATTCACTAAGTATAGATCAGATGAATAAAATAAAATGGATGCTGGATGAGGTTATTGAGAAGCATCTCGGAGAAGATATCCGATCATTGATGGGTCTGACAGTTCAGGCGATTAAAGACAAGCGAGAAGAAGCTTATCTTTCCAGTCATCAATATCTAATAGACGAAGTGGATATGATTGCGCCTGTCCCTGACTTGGTGCGTGTACTGGCTGAAACTACAACACTTGACTTGGCGGACTCCCTTGGATACTTATTTGAACTTAGCCGAAGCTTCTTTAATAAGGCGGACAAGTATTTTTCTCGGGACGGGCAAAGTTACCCCATCGGGTTATTGAGCACGCTTGTTATTAGCGTGTTCGGCGACAAGGACGCATTATTGCAACGGTGGACTGACATTGCGTCTCTGTTACATCATAATCAAAAAGATGAGTTATCGAATAGTTCTGTTAAACCAAACACACAGCTGATGTTTGTTGCCAACGCACTGTCCATAGAGCCGGTATTGTTGGCTAAAGCAGCTGCAGATGTTGCATTTTTGATCGAGCAAGCATTAATAACGTTTGAAATATTGCCAGGGAAAGGTGTTGATAAAAAAAATGACGATACTACCATCCCCCTCGTTGAGGTCTAAGAGTAATGCGTAATGTGGTGGGTTTTATCAATGTTACACGCAGATGTAATGTCGATTGCCACCGCTGCTATCTGACAAAAGAACATCGTAGAAATGACGTCTTTCTTACATCGGAAATACTAACCTCATTCTTAGCATCTCCTTTCTGGACGCAGTCTGAGAGTTCGCTATTTATTTGGGAGGGGGGAGAGTCCGTTATTGCTGGCCCTGAAAGGCTTAGAGAGTTTTCAACCCAAATTAAACATACGTTACCGGCGTCAAAACAAACAATGGTAACCAATATGTACTCTGTTCCAGATTGGTTAATTAACATAGCCCATGAATTTTATGGTAGTCGTATAGAAACAACCTTTGCACTGGGAAAGAAATATTCCATTGATGGTAGCGACGAAAAATATATACGTCGTTTTAAGTATGGCCTAGATCGTATTTGGGATGCTGGCATTACATCCCCGGTGAATGTTGAAGTGAATGTCGAAACGATCAATGCTGGCCCAAAGGCATTGGTTGATTTTATGCTGAGTACGCGGTGCAAGATGTGGGAATTTGATCTAAGTATAGATTTTGAAGCATTTCTTAGGCACCCTGAATACGATACAAATGGCTATCCTATTCTTAAATCCACAGCAAGCTACTACGAATATTGGTCATATTTATCGGAATTAAAACACAACTATTACCCCATACTGAAAGACCAAGGTATTTTGATTGGCGCTTTTGAGCAAGTCGATGCAGGCCATATCAATCAGCAATTTAACGTTCAAAGAGAGATGGATTTCTTGACGCTCAATCCTGATGGAACAGTCACGACTAATCCTTTATTCAGCGATATGAAGGAAACCTACTTAGGCTCACTCGTGACATCACAACTTGATAAGCTATTGAGGGCTAAGCCCCGCATTAAACGGATGTTGGCCGAACACAACCGGACAAAGATTTGCCGCATCAATTGTCGATATTACGGAATATGTAGGGGTGGTCCTAGTCATGCACCCGTTTACGATGGTTCTGGAGAGTGCGTCGGTGGATATTCCTTCTGGCGTGGTCAACCCATACAGCCCTACAACAAGCGGACTGACATTATTCCATGCACAAACGTACCGGCATAAACCAAATCAATGTCTCGATTACTTTAACACGCTGGTGTAATCGTCGATGTACTCACTGTTATATCCCCCCCGATCAATTAGCTGACAGTCAAGAAATGACTGAGGAGACCTTTCGGTCAGTCTTCCCTAAAGTTGAAGCCTTGCTTGAACAAGATGAAACTCTCAAGGAAGTCGAGTGGGAATTTATTGGTGGCGAAATCACAAAGATGCCGTACGAATTCTGGGAGAGAAACCTTCCATGGGCAATTAAACAAGTGAAACGTATCAACAAGACACTCAGTATACCAGGGTCAATAAACTTTCTAACTAATTTGTTTCTACGTGATGATCGATACATTGATTTATTTAATAGTATCGGCCAAGAAGATATCTTCTGTTTGTATACGAGCTGGGAGCCAGACACCGGCCGATTTGGAAAAAATCAACATCTTTTTCCTAAATGGAAAAAAAATGTCGAACGCATTACGGCAAAAAATAAGATACTCGATGTTATCTTGACCAAGAAAGTGATTGAACTTGGCCCCGAATATCTTGTAGAGCATTTTGTGCCATTAGGCATTACCGACTTTTCCTGCAAGATGATTTCCCCTTATGGGTCGGGACGGAGCTTTTGGCAGCCGAACATGGTTTCCTTTGATCGCATAAGCGATTACCTGATAAAGCTAGGAACCCTACTGCCCAGTAGCGTGACATTTACCCCAAAAGAAGAAATGCTAGGGTCGTTATATGCGGGGACTTCGTACCAGTGTGTCGGCAATTTTTTATATGATATCGCTATTGAACCTGACGGATTAACGACGTTTAACGCTAGCCAGGTGGCCGATGAGGCAGTAGAAGGGTGCGAGCAATTGTATATTACCGATACTTTATGGCCTGTTAAGACGATGTTTAATAATACCTCTGAGTTATACAATAAAATGGTTACGCCACATGAAGCATGCTCGCAATGTGAGTACCATCATTATTGTGGAGGAGGCTGGTACCATTACCGGATATGTGACAAAACGGATCTTCACCCCTGGAATAAGATTGATTGCCCTGGCTACAAAAAAATGTGGGACGTGGTGGCTTCAACCGTACCTCGGCATGATAGAACAGATGCTTTACATAAAGCCAAAAAGGTAGATCTTTGGGCTCAAATTGCGAATCCAAAACAGCCGGCAGCTCTCGACGTTATGCGCGAGAGTCAGCTTTCTCCTTCATCAATCAACACATACCTTGAGATCATTGTTGACTTGGCGGACTCCGATTTTATGGTGGATCGCCATATTGTCCATGGGAAACCACTTATACAGCGCCTTTGGTTTTACGAGAGCTTACCATTTTCAACATTGTGTCTTGATGAAGCTGTCTACCAACAGCTTTGTCCTGATACCCAGGAAGAATTTCTTCATCACTGCGTATACGACAATTTGAAGAAGGTACTCATTAATCCATCATGGGTGTATGCATTTGTCGATAATCACGCTGATACCCGACTCGGTCGACTGCTATTGATATTAGAGCAATCCATTTACGACTGTGGTCGTGCTGATTTAATGATCAGCAATGAAGACGCGCCCATTATCGATGCTAGGAACGAAGAATTGGTGAGATGGATCATATTAAATCCACGGATTGAGGGTACGAAGGTCAGTGTAAGCAGCACATTGGCTAAAGGCGAGCAACTGTACCTTGAGACAGTACATTTAAACATAGAAAAGGAGAATTCCCTTCAATTGGTAATTTCAGCAAGGGCCGGGAGCTCGGCTTAACATAATTATACCTGGACGCTTATATTCCACAAATTTCCCCCCCTGTTTAGTGTAAAGAATTGTATTAATAGACAAAACCATTGCTTATCAGGTGTGCATTGAAGACCCAATACTTTGTTTTACATCTCAGGCTGACCAAGAAGTGCAATGCTGATTGTCTCTATTGTTCGAGCTGGCAGGAAGATCCTCATCGTATGTCCCTTAGCGAAGTTAAGGAATCTATACGATTTATCTTTGAAAAGGCGTTACCCCGCGTCGGAATTAATCCGTCATATGTAACGATTGCTTACATTGGCGGAGAGATTCTTACTTATCCTGAGTCAGAATTGAATCTCATCGTTAGGTGGGTGCGATCCTATTTCGCATTAAGAAATATCGATATTTCTGATGGGGTCCAAACCAACCTTATTTGTAGTCCAGAACGGGCTAAACGAGTGTATGACTTATTTGATGGGCGGGTAGGGACGTCAATTGACGCAAGCACTCAACAACGCACACTAAAAGGCTCCCATGAACATTACGCGTATATATGGAATACAGCAGATGAAGGACTTGCTGATGAACGCCATCGTCTACCCGCAGTTCTGGTTGTAGACAAGAAAAGCATTCCAAATATTCATGAGCAGTTACTAGCTGAAAGCCGCAAAGGACGAGCCGTGACATTACGCCCGCTATTCGCTGGTGGTAATACAGTACATATGCCCTCAAGCGACGAAGTTCTTTCTGTCATGACAGATGCTTTCAAAAACTGGTTTTTAAAGACACTGGTTATTGTTGAGCCCTTTACATACATGCTTCAGGGCCGTCTTAATGTATTGTGTGGTAAAGAGAGCATATCGATTTCAGGTTGCCCAAACCAAAGTGATTGTGCAAAACGTTCTCTGTCATTAGACCCCAATGGTGATCTTTACCTATGCCAGGAGTCAGCAGATGCCGATATTAACAAATTAGGCAATGCCATCGACGCGACATTTGATGTTAATGCATGGGAGATTATTGATGGACGCAGGGATCATCTTCCCTTGGACTGCCGGCAATGCAGTTATATTGAAACTTGTCATGGCGGGTGCGCATTTGAAGCACAATCGGCCGGATTGGGCATTTATGGGCAAACGCCTAATTGTAAAATTTGGAAATCACTCTACCACGAGATTGACGCCGGAATTAAAGAATTTAGTCAGGATCGAGTTCAGCGCTGGTTAAATGTAGTCCTTAAAAGAAATCAGCATCTGATTGACGCAGGTCGTGCTTCAATAGATAAACATTCCACGAATGACCTAATTGCGGTTGAGACTTCTTAATGACAGATATGTATAACTTTCCAGAAGCCAGCCGTTTTTCATTCAAAACGGCATTAGGTACATTGCCTGAGCGGGCACCTTTTTATAAATTAATCCAACGTATTGTCCTGTCTATGGTGGAGCCCAGCTTTGCTAGAAGTTCTGCTGATTTACTTATTGTGGGCGACGATCCGTTACTGGCCGCAGTGCTTGCAGAGGTGGCAATCAAAAAAGGATTAACAGTACTTATTCACAAGTCAATGTATAGTGATGTCTCTGACAATAACAGAGATGCATTACATGAGTATACCTCTACATACGATGACGAAATATATTACTTGATCTGTAAAGAACTAATAATCAAACAAGATGATAAGCCAGATATAAAGATATTACGTAAACTTTGCAATAGTAGTGGAGCTACTCGACGCGCTTTAAAAACAGGTTACCAGTACGGTAAAGGACCAGGCGTATATCGATTATTTGGCAAGCAGTTGATATCCGATACTATGTCGAGAGGATTTAAAGACAGAGAGATATTATGGCCAAAAAAATATCACGATGAGATAGATAGTAGATCGAAACTCCATCCTTTATGGAGTCAATTGACACATATTCCAGTCGTTAAATTTCCAAATAGCGAGAAAGTGCAAATCGTCGATGTTGGCGCAGTAGCGGTCTTAACGGACGTACATAATGGAATAAATTCGACCTTCAAGTGTCCTTCGTTGGATATGCGAGTCAATATTTTTGAACCAAATACTAGTATTAATGAAAAGCGTCTTAAACAGATAAGCCAGGCGATTACCTGGGTTAAAACTTTGGCTAGTTAACGATGACATTTCAATCAATGACACACAGGAAGACGTTCCTTTTTCAGATAAACGTGACACGAGCGTGTAATTTACGGTGCACGCATTGTTATATATCGTCAGAGAAAAAAGGTAACTCACGCCATATGACGGAGGAAGAGTTTCTACATACCATCGATGGCATCGTTGAGCACATGCGGCATGATGCTGAATTCAACAATAAGTACTCAGATGTTGAAATTCATGTGATTGGAGGAGAGCCCACCATGCTGGGATTGCCCTTCTTCACTACCGTACTTCCTGTCGCAAAAAAGAAGTTGTGTGAGATTAAGCAGGAGGTCCATTTTTCTATTGTTACAAACCTGATTACTGACGAGTCGGTTGAAATAGCTTGCCTATTTGATCAAGTATCTACATCGTGGGAAACAGCTCATCGATTCCTTAAACCACGTCACGAAGAGTATTGGCAAAAACATGTTAATGAGATGGTCGATAAAAACAAAAAAGGGTTGTCGTGGCGCCACTTATCTATCACTAGTTCTATTACCCAGCCAATGGTTGATATGGGCGCTCATAGCATTCTCGACAAACTGACCGGTATGGGTATAAAAAATATACATTTTGGTTTTTTTATTCCTTCGGGTGATGGTGAAACCAATAAGGATGAATTACAACCCGCCCATGCGGATACGTCCCAGTTTTATATAGATGCACTCGACTGGTATCTTAGATATCGGGATGACCCAGATTTATGGATTAATCCTATGGAAAGTTGGATTTCAGCGGTGTTTTATAATCACTCATTTGATGACGTTGTATGCCCTATCGTTCATGGAGCACTCGATATAGATGCAGATGGACATACAATTTCATGTATTGAGAGGGGTGGGGTGATGGACTTCCCTAGTCACGGGTCAATTTTCGAGCGTAGCCGAGACTCCGTGGATAACTCCAAGGTAATCGCATCAGATGCCAGCACGGGAAAATTTGTCCGCAACATCCACGATATTCTGACTTCACCGTCTTATATATCAGAGGTTGTTAAGGCAAAAAGGCTACCTAACTTTTGTCAGTCTTGCGAAGAACGGCATTTATGCCAAGCAAATTGTGGCGTGCTGCATGCTCAGTGGGATCAAGAAGGTGAGTGCCCGGGATTCAAACGTTTTATCAAGCACGTCCGTTATCTCGTTGAGGAGAAGGGCTTAAGACCAAAAACTGAGATGACAGAAAATAGCCATGGATGAGACAAAACGTATATATCCATATTGTCCTCGTTGTCTTTTGGTTATCCCAATCGTAATCAAGTTACTGTGTTTATATATGTCGCGTCTAGTAAATATTTTTACCAACCCTGACAAATTGGTAGCATTCAAACGCGAATCAGAAGGGGGCATTGATCCGAATGAACGCACTTACAATGGACTTCCGCCGCTGGAGCGTAATGTGGGTGAATTAAATTTCTCAGAGCCCAATATGCACATGAAAATAACCAGTGAAAATAAAGAAGGAAATAATGTTTGATTCAATATCGAAACTGCCTGACACCATTGAAAATGGGTACTTTGTCTTTACGCTAATGCCATCATTATATTGTCCTTATAATTGTTCTCACTGTTATTTGTCAAAGGAGCAGCGTAACGATAAGACAATCATGCCTATCACAGA
>JAZFYA010000228.1:0-3129 GCA_036443315.1 Pseudomonadales bacterium | reverse complement strand
GTGAACTTCGTTAGAAAGGTTGCCAGTGAATAAACCCCTTCATTATCACGTAAAGCGCTGGTGAGAATTTGCAGGACCGGGAAAAAAACAAAAACCGTAACGACAGCAACCACTAATCCAATTGCGCTGACAACGAAAACATCGCCATTGATCGCCCCACGGGCCGCTATGCCCTGGGTCAGGGCAAACAGGAAGGATGCAGAAACAAATAATGCCCCGTAACCCAGACCAAACTGTCTGTCATCCATGGGACCAAAAATTGACTCAAAAACGGTAAATTCCCAGCCGGAAATGCCGATCGCAAACCCCTGGGCCAGTAGATAGCCGAGTCCGCCGAGGCCTGAAAAAATGAGAAGGTTACTATAAAACGGATCGGACTTAATCCGTCCCCAGGTGGCGATGGGCAACACCAAAAATAAGAGGAGAGGCGCAAGCCACACCTTCTCCCCTTCAAATATCTGGACGATTGCGGGCGCGTAATCGGTATCAAACGGATATCCGTCGAATATCCAGTCCAGCCCCCAGAAGCCATCTTCGATGACATACCAGGGAAGGATAAAAAAACCAACCAGGCCAACCGCTATCCAGATTGAAATAAACCTGTTGATGAGCGGCGGCCCGATCTAGTTATTTAACCCTATCAGTTGTCTTGCTTACTGCGGTAATGACTTTACTTCGTCGTCCCACTTCTTCAGCAGGCGCTTGCGCTCGGCGGAACTACCATACTTGGTAAAGTTATAATCAATCAACTTGATATCCGATAATTTTGGCGCCATGGGTGAAACCTTGGCTTTCATATTTGAAGGAACCTGGAAAGCTTTCACTTCTATGGCCCGTGATTGAACATCAGCGGACAACGCCCAGTCATAGAACATCTTGGCCTCTTTCAGGTTGCGCGCACCCTTGATCAGGCTCATTGAACCAATCTCATACCCGGTACCTTCACAAGGGGCAACCGACTTGATCGGGAATCCCTTCACGGCTTGTTTGACCGCATCATGGATGAACACGATGCCGATTGTGTTTTCACCACGGGCTGCTGCCTTGATCGGCGCCGAGCCTGACTTGGTATATTGATTGATGTTCTTATGAAGTTTCTTCATAAACTCAAAGCCTTCCTCTTCACCAAATAACTGGACCATCGTTGCCAGAGTGGTATAGGCGGTACCTGATGAATTCGGGTTAGCCATTTGCACATGACCCTTATAGACAGGCTTGAGCAAATCTTTCCAGCAGGCAGGTACGGGAAGATTGTTCTTTTTTAGAACCTCTTCGTTATAGCCATAGCCCAGTGCGCCGGAATAAATGCCAATAGTCTTGTTACTGGCAGCTTTAGATTGGCGGATTGACCAGTCTTGCAGTTTTGAACGCATCGGTGAATCATAAGCAACTGTCAGACCTTCTTCAGCGGCCTGCAAATGCGGATCACCGGTTCCACCCCACCAGACATCTCCCTTGGGGTTTTTGGCTTCAGCCTTGACCTTGGCGAATGTTTCCCCGGAGCTTGCCCGGCTCATATTGACCTTAATGCCGGTTGCCTTGGTAAAGCCCTTGGCCATCAACTGACACCAGTCTTCCTGGGCACTGCAATAATAGTTAAGTTTCGCGGCTATGGCGTCTCCAGCTCCGAAAGCCATTAAGGTGACGGTTCCGAGGACCATCGGTAACAATAGTTTTTTCAATATCATGATTAGTTTCTCCTTTGTCATTAAACGCGCACTTTTATTTTAAAGTATCACGCTCGCTACTTGTAAGCTCTTTGTAGTTTGGGCTTATCAATTCATTATTTTCTATACTGCCCTGAGAATATATCACGAGACGAGAGGCAGGTGACATTTATTCTATACATTTTTATTCAGAAAACAGTCACTAAATTCAATCAAAATTTAGAGTAGGTTGACGTCAATTAAATTTTGCCGCAGTCCGGCCGGTGATTTGAAGTGATGGGTTTCGAATCCCATCTCGCTAGCAGCGTCAATATTGATTATAGAATCGTCGATGAATAAACAATCTTGTGCCCGTAATTCATAACGCTTTAGTAACAGATGGAATATCGCCGGGTCGGGTTTGACCATTTTTTCAACACCTGAAACCAGCGTTCCATCAAACCATTGCAAAAAAACGAACCGCTTCTCAGCAATCGGAAATGTCTCAGCTGACCAGTTTGTCAGCGCGTAGATAGATTCACCTTTGTTTTTCAGTTCTCGCAGTATTTCAACGGATTCACCAATTTCGCCTCCCAGCATCTCTTCCCATCGATCATAGTAAGCTTCGATCAGGGACTTTTTCTCGGGGAACAGGGCGATACGCTCTGCGGTAGCCTCGGCCAAAGCGCGCCCGCAATCCTGTTTTACATTCCACTTTGAGTTACAAATCTCAGCAAGAAAGAAATCGATTTCATTCTCGTCTTCGATCAGTTTGCGGTACAAATACCTTGGATTCCAGTCGATCAGCACACCGCCAAGATCGAACACCAGAATTTTTGTCATGCTTAGTCAGCCTCGGGTAAGACTGCCGTTTTTGCCAGTTCAGCTTTGAAGTCTTCTATAAAATCTACAGGGGTTGGGTCGACGCCTCGAAGCATCGCCAGGTGATAACTGCACCAGTCGCCGAAGCTTATACCCCCTAAAACACGGCCCAGCCTGGTGTCGCCGATCAAGTCAACCTTTCGCGTCTGAACATGAGAATAACCCCGTTCTTCGAACAGCCTGCTCATGGTAGCAAATCGATTAATCACCGCGTCCGAGTCACTCGGATCGGAAAGGTAAAGGATGCGAAAACCCGTGCCAATATCCGATTCGAAGCCGATCATTTCGTTATGATTGATTTCGGGTAGTGCTCCAGCAAATGCGGGGTATTTTGCATTCTCGTTAAACTTTATCTTCGTGGTTCTAGCCAATGAATTAAACAGGCTGGCCGTTGAGTAGACAATCGGAATATTGCCGTTGATCCACTCTGCCACCGCTTTGGCACAATCCTCAATACCGTCATAATTACTGTCGTAGTCGATCACGGCTGCTTCTATCTCGCTTACCAAATCATCACAAAAGCCAGCGGCCTGCAGCAAGCGAACGCCGTAGGTGAGTAGATACCCAACCGAATTACGCGGTTGGAAGTCACTCGGTTCAT
>JAZFYA010000227.1:0-4032 GCA_036443315.1 Pseudomonadales bacterium | reverse complement strand
TGGGTTAATGGGTTAATGGGTTAATGGGTTAATGGGTTAATGGGTTAATGGTCGAGCATAACTCCTCACAAGCAAAATTCCTGTCAGATTGGTTGAATCGAATCAATGAATTTAGACGTGCGGTCGCGTGATAAATTATTTTTTCTCGGCAGTAAATGCTTAATAAAATAAAAATTACCTTTGATGACAATGACCGATTGGGATCCGCATATCTTTAATAAAGTCATTGGCGCCTTATTAGACAAACTGCCCGCATGTAGCAACGTGATTGTGCACGCTTTAAAAGCCGGCATGCCGGCATTGCAGAAAACTTTTATTACATGCCGGGCGCCCTCGATACCTTGTCCGGCATTGCCTTGTTTTTTCAGGCACTGGAAGACTATGATTGCGCACTGGATTATTATCAGCAGTCGATTCACCATTATGGCGAGGCCGATCATATCTGTTACAACATGGGCCTATGTCATTACTATCGAGGTGATCTTTGAACCAGCGATCAATCAATTTGAACGCGCCCTGCAATTAAATCCTGAATTAAATTGTGTACGACAATGGCTAAAGAAGACCACTATGCCATTAATACGACAGGCGAATCTGTAGCAGTTTCTGGCTCAAACTCAACAACCCTACCTACTTGGCATGCTCGCCTAGCGTTGGCATACTCACTTCTCCTAATCTTCTCGTAAGCTCCTCTGAATCCACCCTCCCCCTAAGCTAATCTCCCGATCTTCCCCGTGTTTTTCCCCTCATAGATAATTGCCCTAAAAGACATAGCTTCTATGGCTTTTTCATCTAAAACCCTCCAATTTGAAAGAAAGTAGTATGATTTTTGAATGAGGCAATACGACCGCCATTCTAATTGTCGTCTAATAGCATACCCCATGAGTAAAACCACAAGTATGAATATTGGAAGCCATTTTGAAGGCATGATCAGCAAATGGACGGAAGACGGGCGCTACGGTTCGGCCAGTGAAGCAATGCGCGCTGGTCTTCGTTTGTTGGAAGAGCAGGAAACCAAATTTGAAATGTTGCAAAAAGCACTGATTGAAGGCGAGGAAAGTGGAGAGAGTACCCAATCGTTTAGCGATATTGTGAACGAAGCTAAAGCCGAAATTCATGCAAGGTAGTTATACAAAGTCAAAAAAAACCGATCAGGATATTAAGCACATCACCAAACAGAGTATCTCTGACTTTGGCGAACGGCAGACAGATAAGTATCTGAATGGTTTAGAAGAGAGCTTACAACTGCTTGCCGATAAGCCTAAACTTGGTCGCGTACTCACACACGGTAATCTAACAAAGAAAGAGTATCATTGTCATAGATATGTGAGCCATGTAATTTATTACCGGCAAAGAAAACGCGATATTTTTATTGTCCGCATTCTCCATAAAAAAATGCTTCCCGAAAAACATCTCTAGTACAAAGAGGGGCTAATCCCACAACGCAAAAACGGCAGTTTTTAGGTGGCGAACAGACCTCCGTAACCGCCTTTATCACAGACCCCGACGATAAAGCAAATTGCCGATCTTTTGGAACTAACAAAAGATACGGCGCAATGGTATTCCAAGCAGATCATGCATAAACTCAATGTTAACCGTCAGTCAGAGCTTATTTTAAATCTAATGAATGATCTGGCCGCGCCGTCATCACGCGCAGTTCAGGGCGTAAGGGCCTTTGCTCGGATAGATTGAATTATGTTGTGCTCCTTCGCTGGTTTGGGTTTGGATGTTGATTTTTATCTGTTGGGCTTTCGCTTCGCGCCAGCAAAACATGAGGACGGCGTGTTTTTCGCCGTCCCACGTATCCACAAATATCAGTAGATTATGTTGATCAATAACGGTTAAGTAATTCCATGTATCATGATTATTTTCGAGTTGATCATCACCCTGAAAGTAGAAAACGTACTGTATTTCCGAGGTGGAAAATTGGTCGGGGTATTCAAGCTCTATGTTTATACTGACCGAGCTTTGTTCACCAAAAGGATTAGAAGGTCTTATACTTAAAACAAAAACTTCGTCATAATATCTGGGATCAAATTTGAACAATTTTGAACTCTGACTATCTGGCGCTGCTGTAACACCATAGAGGAGCAGGGATACAAGGCTAAAAACTCTGAAATTGGCAAGCATATCTAGCCTCTTTAAAAAAGGGCAGTATAAAACCTGCCCTTGTGCTCTTTGAGAGGGTTATTCGTCGGCTGCTGTCCAGACAAGCGTCCCATTCATGGTGAGGGGGGCGGTGGACTGGGAGTCTTGGCCGATGGCTGGTTGTACGGTGACGTTGTTAAAGGTTACTGTGCGATTGGTTGCATCAAATATGATTTGATCTTCGCATGAAACAGTAATGCCACATGTCATGCTGTACAGCCATGAAAGCCCGTCCTGATCGATCCGCATGGAGATGCCTTTTGTATCGCTGGTAAACGAGCTTATGTTGAGGATAACGGCATATGCGGGGGGCGGGTCTTCTGACGGGGATTAATCATCGGGGGGTAAAATAATAGCCAAAACCCCATCACTCGTCGCGGCCAGAAACTCTTCGGCTCCACCAAAATCGGGACGGTAGCCAAACTCGGTTAAGGTAAGTTCTTTGCCCAGTGCTCCTGTGTCATCACCGCTTAGAGTGATAATGCTTTGATTGCCGTTGCCACTGTTAAGCTCGTCCAGTGTTTCGCGGAAGTGTGCGCGTGCGATAGAGGCATCAATCAACAGCCTTGCTCCGGCACTGCTGGTGGCAGTAAGGTCGCTAACGATGACTTGCACATTGCCGTCACCGGTGAAGTTATCGATGCTTTGATTGAAGGTGATACTGAGACCTGCTGCTAAATCCCGCACTAGTTCCGTGATCTGAATACCGTTATCAGGATCACCATCATCATCCAGCGTTTGCAGGAAACGCAAGATATTGACGACCATAGGATCACTTTCATCAAGCGCGGTTGGTACGAATTCAAGTGGCGTTAAGATGGCCGCGCCTTGGGCGGTTCCGATTTCTATATCACCAATGGTGAAGGTCACACTTGCACCGACTTCATAGGTGAAGGTACCGTTCGCATCGGTAAGACCCGATTGACCGCCGGAGACATAGCGCAACCCTTCCACCGCGCTATCAAGAAATATGCCTTGTGCGGTTGGCGGTTGTGGCGGCGGTGTTTCAGTGGTTGGCGTCGATGACCCACCACCACCGCAAGCAGTTACAGCGACAAAAGCAACAGATAAACACAGACGTTTTACGTCCAAAGCGCTTGGGAGATTCATGGAAACCCTCTTAATGAAACTGTTTTATTGAAAACTTATGAAACGGTGCATTTTTGTTTGTGGCGCAGGCCAACCACACCCATCAACGCAGAGCCAAACAACCACGCTGCGGCAGGAATGGGTACGGGGGAAGTCGTTACAACACCGCTTAATATATTGATATCTGCAGTCGGTGACGTTGTGTGAGCACTTATCGATTCACACCCGTCTTGGGCACAGAACCAAAAGGCTTGATCCGTATCTATAGCAACTGTTTCCGCAACGCTGAACGACAATAAATAGCTATCAAACACAATATTTAGTGCCAGATCGTCAGTTTCCGGCGCATTGTCTTGCGTTGCGACTAACCGAAAACCTACAGCCGATCCACCACCGCCAAAAGAATGATACGTAAAGTCTTGTTGCGGGATTAACGTGCTTCCGCTATTTGTGATCGAAATATTCAAATATTGCCTCGTGAATGTATCGATCTCAAAACTACCTTCAACAGTTTGACCATCAGATAAAACGACATTTTGTAATGTCCATGTGACAATTTCGGCCTGTACGTTTGAGACAAAAATAAGACTGCTGCCAGCCAAAAGGCCAGCGGTAAGAATGTGTTTAAACATCGGGAAATACTCCAAAATTATAGTGATTGTGTTATCGGTTCTTCTGCGCCAAACAACGCGCGAAAGGGAACCCTTTTGTCTTTTGTCGGGTGTAGCCGCAGATTGATGTAAAGTTTACGTGAATGCAGGCACACCATATTGATTTATTTTGTTCCAAAATTGC
>JAZFYA010000226.1:0-3566 GCA_036443315.1 Pseudomonadales bacterium | reverse complement strand
CCCCCATGAAAAGAAAGAAAAGGAGGAAAAGAAAGAGGACAAAAAGAAATCATCAAAAACGCCTGGCTCACTTTTGACTGTCGAAACATATCGCAAAGCCATCACCCCAGTTAAAAAGTCTCCATCTCGATTGGCGGGATTTATTGTTAAAGCCGAAGTCGATCCTGAACACTGGCTTGCCGCCGGACTTGCCAAAGAACTGAATGTGTTGGTGCGGCGCGGCGATATTTATACACCTCTGCGCCTGGACAAAGGGACGAATGTTGCGCGTTTTAAAGCAGCAAACGAATTGCTGGTCAGCGGATATATCTATGACGAAACCAGAGAGCAACTGGCATTCAAACCGTTTGTCATGGTGGAGAATCATGGGCGGGGACATGTCATCGGGTTCGCATACAGTCCAACACATCGCGCCTATGTGGACGGCTTGAACATGATTCTTATGAATGCAATATTTCGCGGCGCAGCACACTCACGCCCGTTGCGATAGAGAATAAGATTCACTAAATAATTAGCTTTTGATTTTAGGTGCTATTGTTGACTTTTTGTTTCTTTTTCTTAATCTTAAAAATTTTGAGCGGCGGGTGCCCATGTCAATACTTTGATGCAACCTACACGCCTTTTTTTGTGTGGCACGTGCCTTCAGGCCGTGCTAAATCAGCAGTGGCAAATAAAAAATGTTCTCTTGCTTGAGAAAGTTCGCCAATAAATAGGGTGCAACATATGGGGTCGTTCAAATAATGAAAACGATGATAACAGGAAAAAGTCAGTTCATGAGCATGGCCCGAGATATCGTAATGTGTTAATTTTTTTTGTTCCGTATTGGGGTGAGTTGTCATTAATTTGACTTTAACCTGTTGGTTACATCCGGATTAGCACTGCCTGAAGCATGCCCTCAACTCGATTGGGGGGCACGTGCCACACGGATTTTTGTTTTAGTTTGTCAAGGGCACCCCCGCGCAAGTGAAGACTAAACGTGGCAGAAGTCAAAACAATCTGAGGAGAAGCATCGAACGAGCCCGTTAGATTAAATAAACCATTGATACCAGAGGCTCCTCCAATAGCACCCACTGCTAAGCCAACTAGTGTATTGACGATGATAATGTAACCAATAACATACGGGTGTTGAGTGAACAGTTCCTTGCTAAATATCTTGCATAGGACGACCCTCACCCATCGATCACTTTGTTGAAGGTCGCTAGATGGAAATCCCTATTCCTCCTTGACGGCTTCAGTCAGGGCGGTGAACAACGCGTATTGCAGGGCCCAGTCGTGATAAAAGCAAATTCCTAATCCTCATTTAAAATAATCCTGATTGAAAATTCATTTACCCCAATTCCTTCACCGCTCGCCATGCCTGAGCTACTGCAACGTGTAAGTAAGAACTAAGGCCGGAGTCGATATTGGCAATGGTAATTCGGCCAAAGGGTTGTCGTCCTTTTCTTGCCATTTCTGGCATGTCGGAGTCATAAAGTTTTGAACCACCGTAAGCATAATCATGCGCCCAACGATTTACGGTAATACTCTCAACATCCCTGTCGAATTCAAATAATCCCTTCGGTAGCATACCACTTAAATGCTCTCTAATTTCCTTTTCGTAATCTTTAAATTGTAGCCCTAACATTTTGTATCTTGCTTCACGAAATTGTTCAATTGGTGGTGTACCAGCGAGTTCTCCAAACGGACAACCTATCATCTGAATGGCACAAGGGTCGTCGGGGGTACTGGTAAAATTATAACCACCCATACTAACCGGAAAGTCCATCGTCACAACTTGGTGCATGTTTCCGGGCGACATGGCCATCCCCATTTCCATCTCTTTCATTGCCCTCCAGTTCTTCAACCCCACTGTGGTGTATTGCAATGGAATTTTCACATGACGTCTCAATGCCGCCGCTTGTTCTTTTGGAAGATCTGGAACTATATGAGGAATCATCATGTTGTAACAGGCCATCACTACCCCTTTGCCTTTCACTTGATAGGACTTGTTGTCATTGATATAGTTTACGAAAACATCACTCGAACTATTGGGATCGCCACCATGCTCTACATTAACAACCGTACTGTTTAATCTAATTCGAACAATATTTCTGGATTTGTCTAACTCGGAATACTTGAATTTAGATAATACAATCTCTTCAGCGTTACCTCCCTCTCCTACATCAGGAATCATCTTTTTCACCAACAAACGCGCAACGGTGGCATTGCCATCGGGAAAATGATGAACGTATGGGTCTCCTTTATCAAAAATATTGCCATGCTCCTTTACCTCATTTTGATATTGCTCTTCGCCAATTACATCTTTCCAAGTTATAGGATCTAAACCCAGTGCTCCACAGCCCAAGGCTTCTCCTATGGTCAGTATGTCCGCTCCTGCCCCTGCCCAGTCGGAGCAAGAAGTTCTGGCCATTTCCAATACCTCAGGATTATCAACACCCAAAGTGGTTTTAAGATAATCGAAGTAGGAATGAGTAGAAATGTACTCTTTCAATTCTTCTTGGGGCACGTTTAGTACATGGAGACCGCCCTTTAATACCTTAAGCAATTGTTGCTTGCCTTTCTCGCTCAGAGGCGCTAGTTCTACAGCCTCTTCGTGTGATAGCGTTGGCCGCTGAAGCCCTTCCATCCACCATGGATAATCACAAAAAGGGTGCTTCACCACTTTGTCCTCGCCAAATTTTTGTTTGTTAAAATAAGTAACAGCACCTAAATTGTTCCTTTTAAAGAAGTCAACGTCATAGGCCGTTTTAAATCGATCCAGGTCTATGCCTAGATCTTTAAACAGTTTTAGTGTGGTTTCACTCCGTGCATGTGGACTTACCAGAGTCTGTGAACCGCCATATATCAATCTTGTATCATCACCAACCGTGTGTTCATTCCTCTTAGCATGACCACCAAAATCATCATGATTATCCAGTATTAGTACCTTCTTGTCCTTTCCGTGCTCTTGCTGATAGAAAAATGCAGCCGACAGTCCGCTGATTCCTCCTCCTACAACAATCAGGTCGTATGCTTCTTTCAATTTGGTGGTTGGTCCCCAATCCGATTTCTTAGCCCATGCTCTGCTATGTGCGTGGGTGTAGGATTCTACGTGACTTCCCCTAAGTCCGGTAAGCGCTGGTGGATAATACAATGGATCGAGTTTGTCCAAAACAGCTTCACTGATACATCCAAATGGAAGCATGGAAGCTCCAGCTGCCATTAAAGTTCCATTGATAAAATCTCTTCTTGTCATTTTGCTCATCAGTTTTTTTTAATTGGTAAACATAAATTATAACTGACATTTCCCATTTAAATGTTTGCAAAACATAAATCAGTCCTTTCTATGCTAATGATTTAACCATGAAAAATTAAAGGGGTCAAATGTCGTTTACGATCTATGTGTGCCATATAACGTTTGGCTCAGCGGTGCGGTTGCGGGTAATAAGCTTTGATGTCACACCAGGGGCTGAGCGAAGCACGAAAACCAAAACTTGCACCAGAGGTAGCATCCGCTGAAGCCAATTGTTATGCTACCAACCAATAAGAGCTATCGCAGCAACAACATTTTCTTGCTTTCAACAAAG
>JAZFYA010000225.1:0-3357 GCA_036443315.1 Pseudomonadales bacterium | reverse complement strand
AGTAGTGCGTGCCTGTTAACGGCTTGCGACCGTAGTATCTCGCCGCCACCCTCGGTAGTCTAACCCCTCACTCGGTTGGAACCCCACGCCCTGGTGAGGGGTTAAACTACCGAGGGTGGCTAGACTGTGCAGTATCCAGATACCACCGGAGTAGCTGTTCGCAATGCAAGGCCCGCTCAAGGGCGTGGGGTTCCAACCGATAGTGGGCCTTGCATTGCGGACAGCGGGTTCAAAGCTCCTCAGTTATAGCCTTAAGTAAATGGCATTCGGACCCTATACCTCAATCCAATAATTTCTATGATCCCGTGTTTTTTCTATCAGTGAGTTAGAGAAGTGAAGACTGATACGCCCCCGGTGATAGACAGATCTTTTCTTTTTGCGTGGAGTAGCGATAGCCCTTGGCAATAAGATCCTGTAAGCTGCACGCCCGCCAAAAGGCGGCCCCAACCATGAAAAACCATACCCCAGAGATCGATTCTATGAGCTTTGCCTCCTTGGGCCTATCCGCCCCTATTCTTCAAGCCGTTGCTGAGCAGGGCTATGACACCCCTTCGCCTATTCAGGCCAAAGCGATACCGGTGGTGATTGAAGGTCGGGATGTCATGGCGGCTGCCCAGACCGGAACAGGTAAAACAGCGGCCTTTACCCTTCCTATACTGGAGTTGTTATCGAAAGGTGAGCGCGCTCACGCCAATCAAGTGCGCACTCTAGTGTTGACGCCGACTCGTGAACTGGCAGCCCAGGTCGGGGAGAGCGTGGCAACCTATAGTAAAAACCTGCCTCTGCGTTCAACCGTGGTGTTTGGCGGAGTGAAGATCAATCCACAGATGATGAAGCTGCGTCAAGGCGTCGATGTGCTGGTGGCAACACCGGGGCGTTTACTGGACCTATACCATCAAAACGCGGTAAAGTTTAAGCAGCTGGAAGTGCTGGTATTGGATGAAGCTGACCGCATGTTGGATATGGGTTTTATCCACGATATCAAGAAAATTCTAGCGCTATTGCCCAAGCAGCGTCAGAACTTGCTGTTCTCGGCGACGTTTTCTGACGACATCCGCAAATTGGCTAAGGGACTGGTCAACAACCCCGTTGAGATATCAGTCAGCCCGCCTAATACCACAGTGAAATCGGTAGAGCAGTGGATTTGTCCGGTGGATAAAAGCAGCAAGTCGAGGGTGCTCACACAATTGATCAAAGATAATCAATGGCAGCAGGTACTGGTCTTTAGCAGAACTAAACACGGCGCTAATCGCTTGGCCCATCATTTGGAATCTAAAGGTATCAATGCGGCAGCGATTCACGGCAACAAAAGTCAGGGCGCTAGGACCAGAGCCTTAGCAGATTTCAAAAAAGGCTCAATAAGAGTGTTAGTCGCTACGGACATTGCCGCCAGGGGACTGGATATAGATCAACTACCGCAGGTGGTCAATTTTGATTTGCCCAATGTGCCGGAAGATTATGTACATCGCATTGGCCGTACCGGTCGAGCAGGAGCCAGTGGTCAAGCAGTGTCTTTAGTCAGCGCCGATGAAGCGAAGCAGCTATTTACCATTGAACGATTGATTAAAGAGTTGTTACCACGCAAACTTATTGAGGGCTTTGAACCGGTTCATGCGTTACCGCAGTCCCGTTTGGATACTCGTCCCCTTCGAGCTAAAAAACCGCAGAAAGCAAAAGTTGGCCACAGTGATGGGCAGCGGTCTGGTGAGAATGCACGGGGTCATAAACCCAGCAGTAAAAATAACCAGCATGCCGGTGGTCATAAGCAGCTGAGTGGCCAGAATGCACATCGAAATCGTCGTGGGAATGCAAAGTCGGCTTAGACACTAGTACTCCAATAGTTTCCTGGCGTGCGGGTGTATCACTGGACAAATAGGTTGAACAATGAAAAAAATCGCTATCTTCGTCGATGTTCAAAATATTTATTACACTACTCGGCAAGCCTATGGCCGCCAATTTAATTACCGAAAACTTTGGCAGCGTATCAGTACTGAAGGCAAGATTGTATTGGCAACCGCTTTTGCCATTCATCGTGGCGACGACAAGCAGCTCAAGTTTCAAAACGCCCTCAAACACATTGGTTTTACAGTAAAACTCAAGCCCTATATTCAGCGCAGTGATGGTTCTGCCAAAGGCGACTGGGACGTAGGCATTACCATCGATGTTTTGGCGGCAGCAAGCGATGTTGATACGGTTGTCTTGTTGTCCGGTGATGGCGACTTCGATCTATTGCTGGAACGAATAAAAAAGGATCATTCCGTCAGGGCTGAAGTTTATGGCGTGCCATCACTGACTGCCAACTCACTGATTGATTCCGCCAGTATCTTTCATCCTATTGATGACGATTTGTTGCTTTAGTACTTTTTGCATAATGACTATAGCCACTAGAGTCATTATGCAAAGATAAGCTTGCAAGTGTTAAAGCTGGAGCGGTTCCTCCATAAGCTAGCAGATTCACGAAATGACGCACCCGAATGCACCACCAGACCAGGAAGGACAAGGGTTTGGTAGACGCAGAGGCGACGGTAGAAGAGCTGCTATCTACCTTAGAGGCAGAATCGGCAGAAGAAAGCTAAACTAGACAATATACGCCATTGGCGTACAATGGGTAACTATAGTTATCATTGAAACAAGTATCTTTACCCGGCGTATTAAGGAGTTGATGAGCGACGACGAGTATAGAGTACTCCAAGAAGCCTTAGTCAATCGCTCTGATATGGGCGCACTCATCCAGAGTACAGGAGGACTACGGAAAGTCCGCTGGAAGCTGGAAGGTCGAGGCAAAAGTGGTGGTGTCAGAACGATTTACTACTGGATGAAACAGGACGAGCAGATATACATGCTGTACGTTTATCCGAAAAATGAGCAAGAAGATCTGACGTCGGAACAAAAGAAATCTCTGAAAAAGATAGTAGAGAGGTGGTCAGATGAATAATGAAATGTTCGATGAGTTGCAAGCTAGCGTACAGGAAATGGATAAAATCATCCAAGGCAAAAAAACCGCTGCCAGAGTGACAGAGTTCCCAGAGCCGGAAGTTAAATTGATCCGTGAAAAAGTAGGGCTAAGCCAACATCGCTTTGCCATATTGATTGGCGTTAGCAAACGGACACTGGAAAACTGGGAACAAGGACGCCGACACCCAACCGGCCCAGCGAAAGCATTGTTGAGGATTTTGGAGGCTGATCCTAAGCATGCTGTTCGAGCCTTACATGGATAAGTCGTTGAGTTCTTAGCCTCTACCCGCGTGCCAACGTCAAGTACAAACCGTTCGATCACAGGCCAATAATGTTGCGGCCTGGTCGTCACCTTGGCCAGCTATCCCCACAAATTTTACAGGCATTGTAATGACTCCAGAT
>JAZFYA010000224.1:0-5852 GCA_036443315.1 Pseudomonadales bacterium | reverse complement strand
ACAAATTGCCCTGCAGGTGACAAAAAAATATTGTAAGAAAATGGATGTACAGCTTCTGGATGATGGTCTGGTGTTACGCGGTTTTTGGTTGAAGCGTGATAGTCGCGGCAGTATACATTTATGGCGTTCCTATAATTTCGAATTTACTTCCACCGGCAATGATCGCTACAGTGGCCAGATTATTTTATTAGGGCGTTTTGTTGAAAATATCCACTTGGATCCGCATCGGTTGAATTAGATAGACTGGCTATCACAAACACCTCTCTAGTAAGGTAGGCCTTGATTCACATTGGGTAATTGGTTGATCAAGATCCGCCCTGTATTATCCTAGAAAAATCAGTAGGTGACTCGTCAATCAAATAATATTGTGCTTAATTTGATTTTTGTCATTTACCGCTGCCCCACTGGGTGAATGTCTATTGCTCACAATAAGGCTCTATTTCCCGCTAGCTGAAAACAAAAAACTTCGCCTAGGCCTCACTATGGCTACGTTTTTTATTTTCACCGGATAAAAATCTGACAAAAAATAGGACCATCTTGAGAGCAATCCCACTAAGTTTTCTAGGATTATGTTTCAACAGTTGGGTTTTTTAGTGGTTGAATGATGTCGTCCTGGCCATTAATTTTTATTTCTAGTGTTAACTGCATCAACATCCCCAGCTTGCCATCGGGAAAACCTTTATTGGCAAACCACAGTAGATATTCTTCCGGCAAGTCAATTAGGGGTCTGCTTTTATACTTGCCGAAGGGCATTGCCATATTGGCGATTTTCACTAAATCTTCTTTTTCGAACATCGCTGTGCAATATAATTTAGAGGGCTGTTAGAGGGTTGATTGATGGGCGGGGACAGTGTTGTTTATTCAGCCTCTTCCAGGGCTGCGTTGTATAAACCGTTAATAATATCGGTTTGGGTCAGTAGGCCAACTAATTCGTTCCTGCCATTGACCACGGGGGCATGGCGAACACCCTCACTACGAATAATTTCCACCGCTTCTAACAAAGTGTAGTCTTCTGCAATAGTTATTGGGGGGGCGGACATAAAATTTTCCATGGATAAAGAATCCCAGCTCACATCCTCCAGCATATCGGCCAGAATTGTGACCATATCCCGTTCTGTAATAATTCCAACGGGCTTATTATCGTTAACGACTACCAAGCAGGAGAACAGTTTATTGTGTAGTTGGCGGACAACTTCCGTTAATAAAGTCCCTGGCTGACAGGTAGTGACCTCCTTGGTCATTAAATTGCTAACCCATAAATCTTGCATATTGACTAACCCGTTAATGAATTCTGAATTGGGAATTAGTTTCCGTTTATAGTACAACTATAGGATATTTTTTAAACAATGCTAATTTATTGTCTCAATCCGCTAGTCAAAACTATACACTTTATACCCAAAGCGATTGAAATTTAGGTTTTAGAATGTGTCCCTTATTTATCTATGGAAAGTTGTTCATGGCAAGGCGTTTGAACGCAGGAAACTGTCAATATCTCAAGCTCAAACAACGCGGCCATGGGCAAATAAGGGGGTGTGACGTGCATGGATGCACTAATGCCGCAGGCGCATGGATGCGCAGGAGCGGCCTATAACACCTAAATCTCAATCGCTTTGGGTATATAAAGCTAAGGATTTATGATGCGTGGTGAAACGATTGATGCTAATTGGTGGGGTACTAAAAACCTGAATAGAGTAGCCACTTTATAAGTGCGGCCTTCAAAGCTGGTTAGTATCAATAATTTTACTGTCTTGCAATAACGTGTCTTTAATGAATTTTTCGCATTTCAATCGTCTCGCGGTTTCAAGTTGCAAGTGTAACAGATGAAGAGGCACATAAAATTATGTTTCGATTGAATCATCGATCAAGGAAACCTCTTGGCTATAAAACACCTTATGACGTATTCTACGAAAAGGAATGTAATTTAACCCACTCCGTTGCACTGACAACTTGAAACCGCGATAGGATAAACCTTGATTGCGTTTCTCCCTTGTGTTTGGATAGTTGTCGCCTTAAGCCGCCTGCTGCCAGGCTAATGGTAGCGCCCGAGTGCGAATAAAGTACTTTGCTGGATAGCAGCGACCGTTAGTATCAATAGAAGCGGCGTGGACGATGGCTTGTATATCTCCCTTGTTATCGTAAATAGCAGTTTCATAGCCCTTGCCCTTAACCGTAGTGGTAGTGATATCGGCAAGGTGTTGGCGGAACTGACGGTAGTCGACCTGGGTGAACACACGGCTGTCAGTTGATGAGTTGTTCATTGAGGTATGGTTCATTGTCCTGATTCCCTATTGTTGGTAGTGTCTGTTTAGTGGCGAAATGATCATTTTGCTGTATTAATGAACAGTACTGTATAGTTATACAGAGTAGTCCTAAATATACTTCGTGCAAGTTTTTCGCTAATAAAATAGTGGCGTATTCATAATCCTGGAAAAAGCAGTTGAATCCAGACCTGCCCCGCGGCGCGCTTTTCACGGAGTGTTTTGGGCACTGCAGATGCCTAATGCATTGATTTCTTATTAGATGAAACGGGCTACCTTGGGCGCCCTTGCTAGGATTCAACTGCTTTTTCCAGGATTATATCCCGTGTTTGTTTAATACACTGCGCTAGCTGTTCAATTTTCCTATTAGGATTTTGTTAACCATGCCGGGGTTGGCCTGGCCTTTGGAGGCTTTCATAATCTGGCCAACAAAAAAACCGGCCATTTTTTTGCGTTTGCCCGCATCGGCATTGCGATAGTTTTCTACCTGCTCCGGGTTGTTGGTGATGACTTCCGCGACCATCGCTTCCAATGCGTCAGTATCGGAAACCTGTTTTAAGCCCTTGGCTTCGATCACGGTATCGGCATCTCCCTCGCCGTTCCACATCGCTTCGAATACCTGTTTGGCAATTTTTCCGGAGATGGTGTTGTCCTTGATGCGGGCGATCAAACCCCCTAAAAGCTCGGCGCTAACCGGGCATTGTTTAATGTTGATCTCGTCACTATTCAAGCCTGCTGAAACTTCACCCATTACCCAGTTGGCGGCCAGCTTAGCGTCGTCACAGCTTGTGGTGGTGGTTTCGAAGTAGCTTGCCATTGCAGCGTTGCCACTTAACATCCCGGCGTCATAATCGGATAGGCCATAACTCTCCACATAACGAGCCTGCCTGGCGTCGGGTAATTCCGGCAAGTCAACGCGAATGGCTTCGATATAGTCGTCACCAATTTCCACTGGCAATAGGTCAGGGCAGGGGAAGTAGCGGTAGTCGTTGGCTTCTTCTTTACTGCGCATGGAGCGTGCGGTCTTGGTGTCGCCGTTATAGAGACGGGTCTCCTGTTTTATAGTGCCGCCGCCTTCGAGAATGTCGATTTGCCGTTCCACTTCCAATGCAATGGCTTCTTCCATAAATTTATACGAGTTCAGGTTTTTGGTTTCGGTACGAGTGCCGAATTCCTCTTTGCCTTTTAATCTCACCGACACATTGACATCAAAACGCATTGAGCCCTGCGACATCTCACCATCGGAAATGCCCAGGGAGGTAACGATGGCATGCAGCTTTTTGGCAAACTCAACGGCCTCTTCCGCGTTGCGCATGTCAGGTTCAGAAACAATTTCAATTAGCGGTGTGCCCGCGCGGTTTAAGTCAATGCCCGTTGAGTCGTGACTAATCCCGCCGAGACCTTCGTGTAAGGATTTACCAGAGTCTTCTTCCAGGTGGGCATGGTGAATGCGAATTTGTTTACTGTCGCCATGTTTTAATTGAATTTCAACCACGCCGGCGCCGACTATCGGCTTATCCATTTGTGTAGTTTGGTAGCCTTTGGGCGAATCCGGGTAAAAATAGTTTTTGCGATCAAACACTGAGCGCTGGTTAATATCCGCATCAATTGCCAGTCCAAACATAATGGCGTAGCGTAGCGCCTGTTCGTTTAGCACTGGCAGGGTGCCGGGCATCGCCAGGTCAACAGCGCTGGCCTGGGTGTTGGGCGCGGCGCCAAAAGCGGTACTGGTGGCGGAAAATATTTTGCTTTTTGTCGCCAGTTGTACGTGGACTTCAAGGCCGATTACAGTTTCCCATTCCATTGCTTAGCCCTCCGTCTTAGGCAGTTGCTTGTGCCAGTCAGTAACGTGTTGAAATTTGTGGGCGATATTTAACAATTTGGCTTCGGCAAAATAGTTGCCGATTAACTGTAAACCAGCGGGCTTGCCAGCCACCAGTCCTGCAGGTATCGACATGCCAGGTAGTCCCGCCAGATTGGTGGAGATGGTATAGATATCTTCCAGGTACATGGAAACGGGGTCATTGGACTTTTCGCCAATAACAAAGGCAGTATTGGGTACGGTTGGTCCCATAATGACATCGACTTCTTCAAAGGCGTTTACAAAATCGTTTTTAATCAGGCGGCGGATCTGCTGGGCTTTTTTGTAATACGCATCGTAAAAGCCTGCGGATAAAGCGTAAGTGCCTACCAAAATGCGGCATTTCACTTCATCGCCAAAACCTTCTTCCCGGGTACGGGTATAGAGGTCGTGTAAATCCTGCGGGTCTTCGCAGCGATAACCGTAGCGCACGCCGTCAAAACGGGATAAGTTGGCTGAGGCTTCAGAGGGTGCAATGATGTAATAGCAGGGCACCGCCAGCTCAGTGTTGGGCAGGGAGATTTCTTTTACCGTCGCCCCCAGCGCTTGGTATTCATTAATTGCGGCTTGAACTGCTTGCTCAATGGCTGGTGTTAAACCTTCGCTAAAATATTCCTTGGGTAGGCCGATGGTTAAACCGGACAAATCATCATTCAGTGTTGCGCTATAGTCGGGTACCTCCCTATCGATGCAGGTAGAGTCTTGGTGATCAAAACCCGCCATCACGTTGAGCATCAGGGCGGCATCTTCCGCGCTGCGGGTCATGGGTCCGCCCTGATCGAGACTGGAGGCGAAGGCGATCATGCCGTAGCGGGAAACCCGGCCATAAGTGGGCTTTAAACCGGTAATGCCGCACAGCGCTGCCGGTTGGCGAATAGAGCCACCGGTATCGGTCCCGGTGCAGGCCGGTGCTAATTGCGCTGCCACCGCTGCAGCGCTGCCTCCGGAAGAGCCGCCGGGTACACAGTCTGTATCCCAGGGGTTTTTCACCGAGCCGTAAAAACTGCTTTCGTTAGAAGAGCCCATGGCGAACTCATCCATATTGGTTTTTCCCAGGGAAACCACGCCAGCTTGATTAAATTTTTCAATCACCGTGGCGTTATAGGGTGGCACAAAATTATCGAGCATTTTTGAACCGCAGCTGGTTCTAACGCCCTGGGTGCAGAAAATATCTTTATGGGCAATAGGGACACCTGTCAACGTTGAGGCCTTGCCGGCAGCACGATTTTCATCGGCGGCTTTAGCTTGGGCCAGAGCTTGCGGCTCAGTGACCGTAATAAAACTATTGTACTGGCTGTCCAGTTGTTGAATTCTGCCCAGATAATGCTGGGTCAGCTCTGTGCTGGAAAATTCTTTTGCGGCCAAGCCCGCGCTTAACTCGGCCAGAGTTTTAGTGTGCATGGAAGATTAATCCTGTTTTTTGATAGGTATTAACTTGCAACTCATTATTTCAGCAGGCTTTTTTTCTGGAATAATGATTGTCTCATACCCTCAGATATGAATGGCACTGACTTAAGGCCGAACAACGAGTAAGCGCCTTGAATCCGCTGTTCTATCCTGACACAGGGGGCTGAGCCCACTTTCGGTTGGAACCCCACGCCCTTAAGTGGGCTCAGCGTAGAACAGCTACTTCAGTGGTACCCGGATACTGCACAGTCTAGCCACCCTCGGTAGTCTAACCCCTCACCAGGGCGTGGGGTTCCAACCGAGTGAGGGGTTAGACTACCGAGGGT
>JAZFYA010000223.1:0-12448 GCA_036443315.1 Pseudomonadales bacterium | reverse complement strand
ACATATACCCAAAGCGATTGAAATTTAGGTGTTATAGGCCGCTCCTGCACATCCATGCGCCTGCGGCATTAGTGCATCCATGCACGTCACACCCCCTTTTTGCCCATGGCTGCCCCATGGCTGCGTTGTTTGAACTTGACAGTTTGAACTTGACAGTTTGAACGTGAAATATTGACAGTTTCCTGCGTTCAAACGCCTTGCCATAAACAACTTGCCATAGATAAATAAGGGACGACATCTATCCTGACACAGGGGGTAAAACCTAAATTTCAATCGCTTTGGGTATAGTATCAAATTAACGTATAAGGAGGTGTGCATATGCAAGTAGTTATTGCAAATTCGAAGGGGGGAAGTGGCAAAACAATGTTAGCCACTCAAATAGCCGGTTACTACGCTTGTGCTGGCAGGCGAGTTGCTATTCTTGATCATGATAGCCAGCAGTCTTCAATCGATTGGGTGAAAGCCCGTCCGAAGCAGTGTGCTGCGGTGATACCTGTTGCTGCCTATGCAGGAGGGTCTCTTGGTGGGAGGGCGGATGTGTTAATTCACGATATGCCCGCCGGGTATGATATTGGCGATATCTTCACGGATATTTCCGGGATAGACAAGCTGCTGATTCCAGTGGTTCCATCGCCAACGGATATGCGTGCGGCAATACGATATTTTATGACGTTATCTCGTTCAGGGATTCTTGATAGTCATGTTAGTATTGGCCTGGTTTCTAATCGAAGTCGCAACGCCATTGCCTACAGTAAAGTGATGAATGAATTTCTATTTCGTCTAGGTATTCCCGTTGTTGGAATTATTCGGGATACGCAAAATTATATTCATGCGATTAAGCGTGGATTGAGTATTTTTGATTTGCCCTCTAATCGGACAGTTGATGACAGAGAAAATTGGGATCCTATTATTAAATGGCTTGAGTTGGCACCAGATCCTGTATTCTGCGAGCAGGTGTTATCCGATGTATCAATGTCTGAGTATGAAGTGGCCTGATTCTATGGGTCGCTGTTGTTGGGTTATTTTAGCGGCTGGGCCGTAGCAAGTGGGGTGTAGAAAAGGCTAGGGTTGTGCCGCTATATTTCTCGCCCTGCGGTATCAGAAAAGCGGTTGGCACTGACCTCGCAAGCCAAAGTCAGATATGAGCTAAAGACACCTTACAGCGAGGGGACAATGCACATCGTATTCGAACCAGTGGACTTTATCGCAAAGTTGGCCGCACTGGTGCCTAAGCCACGAGTGAACCTCGCGCGTTTTCATGGGGTTCTGGCCCCCAACAGCAAGCAGCGTATCTAACCCAAAGCGATTAGGGGTTACAGGGAGAGGATGATAGATGTTGCTCAAGGATGAGTTAGGCAGGATAGGTTGCGGGTCGGAGTGCGCGGAATGCTAGAAAAGCTAAGCGATTCATTGGCTTGTGGTAAATATTTGTAAAGTTGATGGTTAGTAGGCTGAAACAAGGGGATATTAATCCTTCCGAATCCCTTTCTGATCACTCTTTAAAAAAATTAAAAAAATGGTTGACAGGGTACTAATTTCTGATATCTTCGAGTTATACAGTTCCTATTCTGTAGAAATTTAGCAGTAGAGATTTGATAATAATATAAAAGCGACCAAGAGGGGAAAAATGATTTCCTTGTTTTTAGACGCCTGACTAAACAGCTATTTGTAATTCTATTATTAAAAAGTAATACAAAAATTTTGTAGAGATCTGTTCGAAAAAAATTTACATAAAAAGGACATTACTATGCAATTCAAGTACTTTTTATCTCTATTCTCTGGCCTTGCGCACGCTCAAGAAACTTTTCCAAGCTGTAGTTGGCTATTGCGATTGATGTGCTGGTGGTCGGCAATGGAAGACTATTGACTCCAATACAGCGGGGCAGCATTACACCGATAAATACTGTGTGGATAAAAATGATATTGTCCGTATTAAAACGGCTTTTTATTTGAAATGGTTTTAAATTTTAATAATACTTTCATTTATAAATATAGAGATTAAAAAATATAATAGAGAAAGAATTCATGCCCTGTGTTTCTGTTTTCTTTCTACAAACCTCACATTTAGGGAAAAGCTAATAATGAAAAAGCATATTTCCACTTCAAGATTTAACTCTGTTGTATTAACGTTCTGCATTACATTTGTTACTGTTAATGTTAGTTATGCAGCGCTGACTCCGCAAGAGGTTGCTGAGCTATTTCCGATACTGTTTGGTGCTGCACTGGACCCCGATCCAAATGGTGATTATGACGGAGATGGCTTAACAAATGATGAAGAAGGGATGCTGGGCACCAATTATGCTAATGCGGATACGGATGGCGATGGTTTATCTGACAAATGGGAGAATACTCATGGCTTAGACCCTATTGCGACAGATGAAAGTGGCGACGATCCAGATTTTGATGGTTTGACAAACCTGGAAGAACAAGCGTTTGGTGGCGCACCGTTTATTTATGATGTTGATAGCGATCGAGATGGGGTGGCGGATATTGCAGAGTTCACTGCCTGTATTGGAGTAGTAGGTGGTGATAGCGATGGTGATGGAGCGTGACGAAGTAGATAACTGCCCGCTACTGGCTAATGCGTCTCAAGTGGATGACGATGGCGATGGTATAGGGGATGTTTGTGACGCCGTCGATGGCATTGATACGGATGGTGATGGTGTTACCGATGCAGCGGATAATTGCCCCAATTGGTGGAACCCGTTAGATGTTGACACTGACAGCAACGGGATTTTTGATCAGCAAAAGGATGCCAATGACGATCTCATAGGCGATGCCTGCCAATGTGGTGATATTACCGGTGACGGCTTAATAACGGCTGCAGATACAACCCGCTTCGGGCAAATCATGACGAATGGTGGTATTGCCCGCGATATGACGCTCCCTGAATTGGAACGCTGTGATGTGAGCGGAGACGGCGTCTGTACCGATGCGGATAAAGTTATTCTTGATAACCATATCGCCAACGCAACCGCACTGCCCAATTCCTCATGCCCAACATTAGCCTTAGTCAATGATCGCGCACTGGGCCGTATTGCTTATGGCCCAGATAAATGGACACGCACGCGCATGCAGGATCTGCAGGCGAATACTGGTACGCCATATGGCGGCTTGGAAGCCTTTATCCAGGAACAAATGTCTCCTGATTCCATTATTGACCCAGATTTTAAATCCAAGTGGTTAACTTATTCTAAGAATGCAGTCGCAGAAGGAATTCTTTTTCCAGCCACATATCCGACTATTAATATGGGTATTAAAGAACTGCGCACGAGTTATTGCAATGATACGGATGAAGTATTCTGCACTTCATATCAGAACGATTGGTATCACCGCCCATTAAATAATAATCGCGATATTAAGTTCCTGCGGGCTGTTTATTCAAGAAGGCAGCTCGATGCTGTGTTAGGTGACTTCTGGTTCAATCATTTTAATGTGGATGCGACCAAGGGGGTTAATCGCTGGGCGCAGGGTGATTATGAAACAACCATCAGGGGAAAAATGTATGGTCAGTTTGAAGGTCTACTAACGGCCACGGCCACGCATCCTGCCATGCTGGAGTACCTGGATCAGAATGTTAGTCGTGCCTCCAACAGTAATGAAAACTATGCCCGTGAAGTGATGGAGTTGCACACGGTCGGTTTGGCTCGTGATCAGCGTGATACGTTTACCCATCCGCAGATTATTGAAGTCACACGTATCCTGACCGGGATGCAGCACAATGGGTACAGTACTTATCAATATCAGTTTGATGGCAGTGATCACGATCAAGGCAGTAAAGTCCTGGTGTTTGGTCTGAACGCCGCAGAGCGAGCCTTGGCCAACGACCCTACGACAGGGAACGCGTTCCTGGAAGCCCATCAGAATGCATTGTTCTTCGGTTACACCGATCGCACCAATGCTATTTCCGAATGTGATGGTACTGAGGCGACCCTCGGTGGGAATGAGCCACTCGTTCTGTTTTGTAAATTGGCGCGCCATCCGATGACGGCAGATACCATTGGCGTCAAATTGATCCAGCGTTTCCTCGGTGATACAGCACTATACGACCCTGATGTTGATGGCCCTGCAGGTGCTACTGTGGGTGATACTAAAGGCGACCTACTGGCAACGCTGGATGGTTTATGGGCGACGGGTTTGACCGCGGCAGCGATTCCAGCCAGTTGGACATCCGTGTCGGGACAGGGTGATATCAAGCCTGCCAATTTAAGTGCTATTACCAATGCATTATTGATGAGTGACGATTTTAAGCGCAGCTTGTATTACGAAGTTGAGAAAGTAAAACGGCCTACTGTGTTCTCGGCAAGTCTAGCCAGGGCCCTGGGATCTGATAGTGAAGGGGCATCAAACACCTTAACAACATACTGGCGGTCTAGCCGTGAAACTGAACAATATTTTCATTCCTTTAACGCTTTATCAGGTGATAACACAAAAACGGGTGAGTCTGTGTATATGTTTGGGGCACCCACGGGACACTCTGAAGAGTCCACTACCTGGACCAGTACCACAGCGATGGTGAATCACTTCAGGGCGGTTAGCCGATTGATGAACAGCAGTACCCAATCAGCTGATTTGGGTGCCGTAATAACCCACTTGGGATTAACGGCTACAAGTCTTGATGGCGCGCCTCTTGTACAGGCGGTCGCAAAAGCGTTGGGTGTTGTCCTGCCGGTGGAAACAGCAACGTCTATCGTGAATTTCCTGCCGGAGGATACTGCCAACCCAGGCAATACGTCAACGGATGAGAAAATCAGGAGGGCGGTGATTGCTGTTCTGTCAACGCCTGAGTTTATCTCCCATTAATAAATCAAAAATTTAAGCAGGGAACAAACATGATTACAACAAGACGTAAATTTATAAAAATGGGCGGCCTTACGGCAGCGACCACATTACTGCCATTAGGAGGCATTCCATTTGCTTCGGCGCAGGCGGGTAGTGGGATGAATCCCAATAAAAAATTGGTGGTGATCTATTTGCGTTTTGGTGCAGATGGTATGTATTTAGTCTCACCCACATCGGGGGCATTTCAAAATACCACCGCACGGGATTTTTATTTAGACACAGATACTATTAGCGCTGAAGATGACCCCAAAACGAGTTTAGGTAGAGATGAATTTTTTACCAATAATTTCGATTATAAAAACTTAATAGATGGTGGCCAGGGCACGAGTAGCCTCTCAGACATCACGTACTCAGCAAACCCTGCTGATACGGTGGCTGGCTTGCCGCTTATTGGAGTCACTGACTTTCAGTTGTATCCGGCAATGAAAGAATTCCAACGTTTATTTGATTTAGGACAAATGAGTATTGTGCATGGTTGTGGAGGGCAAGGCACGCATTCGCATTTTGCGGCGCAGGATGCGACTGAATGGGCCAGGCCTTACGCCGGGATTGTTGGGAATAAGGATGGCTGGTTATACGGCATCGTCAACGCTGATATCACTGCTACTTCCGCGTTTACCGGCGTGAACACAACAGCTACACCTATACAGTCATTTTCCGGCCCGCTTAAACGTGAACTAATGAGTACTATTGGCGATCTTACTCAGTTGGAAATAGACACGGATGCAGTGAGTAGATATCGGGAACTATTAGATGACCTTTATCCGCAGAGTGGAGGAGGCGATAGACAAACAATACAAAAAACCGGATATGATGCGCTGCAGGTGCTGCAGGCTGGTGGTAGTTATCAGCCGGCAGCTAACTACCCTACGGGAAACAACCCTAGCAGTATAGATTATTACACTAGCCTGGCAGACGCGGCGCAGTTAATTAAATCCAATGTGAATGGGGTGAATGTGCGCTGTATTCATGTCGATGCCGATTTGGGCTGGGATAGCCATTCAAAACAGGCTAGCTCTTTAGCGAAAAATACTAAGAAACTGAATGACGGCCTCGCAGCATTTATTGCCGACTTGCAAAATGGTACTGCTGCAGATGGTAGCCCTAAAGATTTCCTTGAAGACACCTGCATTCTCATTATGTCTGAATTTGGTCGCACTGCTGATGTGAACGGTAGTCAAGGCACCGATCACGGCGAGGGTGGCGTAATGTATGTGATTAACAATGATGTCAATAACACTAATAATTTTTCAGGTAGAAAGTTTTACCAAGTGCCATGGAGCTGGCCAGAATCACTAGCTATGCATAATGGTTGGCGGCATCCTGCCGGACGTTATTACGTACCTTCCGAAACGGATTTCAGGGAAGTCTATGCAGATATTATGCAGGGCTTTTTAGGAATGAATATCACTGATATACAAAACATGTTTGGTGGTGCGGGTGTGGGTGGTGTGCCTTTAAATTCGGGTAGGTTTGTTTTTCCCTATAGGCCGGGGCAGCCAAATTTGTTTTTGTGACCCTTAATATAGAAAGGGTGTTTGTATGACCGCTGATAATTTTCAGAAAGGTTCTGACCCGTCAAGACAAAATCGTTCTTTCTTTAGCGAAGATTTTTTTGATTTTTTTAGAAAATAGTACGTGTGTTTAGCAAAGATGTTGTTACATTATTATTAATTAAATATGAATAGGAGAATGCCCATGAAAACAATAGCAAAATTAATTCTTACAGGAGCAATGCTAGTATTGAGTAATATTGCCTCCGCTGCCGGAATATCTGCTGAGTTCTATGAAATTGAAGAGATTGCGCTTGCGTCGGGTATTATAAATGTGAATACTAAATCCGTTTTTGTGAAACTCAAGCCCCCTGCTGGAAGTGAGGAGGGGATTTCTTTGCCAGTGTATGATACCGCGGGCAACCACTTATGTAATTTATCGCCGATAGGTTTTACTTCTTCTGGTTTCGTCGCCGTTGTTAACTATGATCCATCAAATTCAGGCGCTGCCTATTTGGATGATAAAGATGAATACAAAATGCTATGGACTCAGTTAAATACAGCATTTGCACTAGGGAAGAAAGTGCAACTGCTTATTGAGTACTTTGACTGGAATAGTTGCGGTATTATAGGCGTTAATATGCAGGAGGATATTCCGTCGTAGCAAAAAGGAAATTTATTATTTGTGGGGGCTGTTTGTGGTAAAACTTGTAGCCCCACATGTTTAGGTCGCGGCTGACGCGCGACATATCCTTATTTGTTATAACGATACGTTATCGATCAAATGCAGCACTATCTAAAAGATAAGAATATTGTTTTAAGTGCTATCTTGATGATTGCTCTAGCGTTGTTCTTTTGGACGCAGTCCCGCTTTCCTGCTTTGGATCAAAAAGCGGATATGGGCCAGAGGGTCAATATTTCATCGATTGCTTTTGATGTTGCAATACCTGTCACCGAAAACGCTTCCTATCTTTCAAGAACGTTTTCTACATCGGTGAATTGGGGCTACACCAACTGGAAGGGGATGACCTTTGGTGTGTTATTTGCTGCTGCGCTGCTGACGTTATTTCAGTTTGTTCCCCGTCGTTCTGTCTCTACCAATCGATTTTTTAATGTCCTAAAAGGCGGATTAATCGGTGCGCCCCTGGGGGTCTGTGTTAATTGCACGACGCCGATTGCTTACAGTATGTATAAGGCCGGTTTCCGGCTGGAAACAGCATTAGCCACATTGACGGCTGCGCCGACGCTCAATGTGGTCGTGCTGACCATGCTGTTTTCCCTGCTTCCGCTAGAGCTGGCGCTCATTAAATTACTCTTCGTTATTTTGTTTATCGTGATTGTCATTCCAATCTTGACTCGATTCATTAGCGATAATCGATTGATTGATGGAAAAAATCAAACCTTGTCTAATTTAATGCCTGATCCCGCTGGGCTATTGGATGAGGGGGGGGCCTGCACGCTTGACTCAGCTCAACGGGACATCGGAAATGGTTGGCTTTTGTCAATAAAGCGCGTTGGCGATAACTATTGTCGTCACTTGTGGGTTGTTATAAAAATGACCGTTCCACTCATGATCATAGCGGGCATCATTGGTTCTGCCGTCATAGAAGCGCTACCGATAGACAACTTGTTAAGCATCGAAGATTCTATACCCTTGTTGATCATTACTTCGTTGTTGGGTGCATTGTTCCCCGTCCCTATTGCTTTTGATGTTATTGTTGTATCGACGTTGCTGAGTGCTGGTTTCCCCGTTTCTTTGTCAATGGCTTTACTCTTTTCACTAGGAATATTTAGTATTTATCCGGCACTGTTAATTGCGAAAAATATCTCCTATAAACTCAGTATTGCATTGTTCTTTTCCTGTGTTTTTTTGGCAGTATTATCCGGTTCTGTGGCGTCAAAATATTCATCGTACCAATATGCAAAACATAAACACGATATTGATAATGTGTTGTCCACATTGCCTTTTTTTTCAACTGATATGGCCTCTACCAGTTGTGATCTTTTACAGGATCAGGCTGAAAAGACGTTATGTGATGCGCTAATAGAGAATAATCTGGGCCTAGCTAATATTGGGGGCGTGGCATTATGCCATACTGCCGGAGTAGTCTCGGATATGTGTACGGTATTAAGGACCTCAGTTAGCCATGTTTTTTATGGCGTGAAGAATGACAACGAATGCCTGGATGTCAAGGATGATGCGGCAAAAAACCTATGCCGTGATTACGTCTTACTGGATGAGGCTCGTCATCAGTTTAGACATCATCTTGCCTGTAATCCAATCAGAAATGAGGATGTAAGCTTGCATTGTAGAATTCAGGTCATCCTTGATCGAAGCGAGATGCAGAGCACTATTTCATCAAGCCTTACTCCGCAACATGCTGTAGATGAGGGTAATAAGGAGGTAGAAAACCTTATCATAGGGCGTTCAGATAAACAGCATTCCAAAATTCGTCACGCTATGTCAAACGTGGTGACGGGTGATGGACCATTATCTATTTCGTATATTGATAATGAACGCGAAATGAACCCTCAGGGTAGTCCTTTTGAGAAAATTTCAGCTGCTGCATTGGGCGTGGATTTTACGCCTTCTTTTAATGCCAGCAGTCTGGATGAACCCTTTTTATACGGCAGAGGTATTGCTTCCGGTGACATTAACAATGACGGTTTCCCCGATCTTGTTTTTTCTTCGTCGGGCGGTGTACATGTGTACGTCAATACGGGAGAGAATCGATTTATCGGTTATTTTTTGAGTGGCGGCGTATTACGCGGGGAGGAAATATTTGTTTCCGCCATGGTTGACATTAACAATGATGGTTGGCTGGATCTATTTTTAACATCGTATGGCGGTGGAAATTTTTTACTAATCAACAAGCAAGGTCGATTTAATCGTGGTGATATTAAGTACATTGCAATGGATGATCAGATCCTTTCGCTATCTATTGGCATAGCTGATAAAGATCGTGACGGTGATCTTGATATTTATCTAGGCCAATGGTCTTATGGACTAGAACATCAATTTAGCGCGGAATTTTCAGATAATTGGTGGCTTATCAATTCAAGTCAAGGTCTCATCAAAGAAACAGTACACAATGAGGTTCTTGGTGAAACATTATCTGTGCTTTTGTCTGATATAAACCAGGACAGTTTTGTTGACCTCATTATCGGAAATGATTCTTCAGCGCCGACCTTATTTTACTACGGTAGTGAGACGGCAGGCTTAAATAAGCCTATTAATGCTAATCACTATTTTCCAATAACGTCTTATAACCCGATGAGTCTGGATTCTGCTGACTTTAATAATGATGCTCGATTGGATCTGTTTTCTGCAGACATGGCTTTTGGCGAGCATAAAAAAGTCCCCTATTGTTCTCTCATTGAACACATCGAAGATAAGAAGACCTGTGATCAATCTTTCAAAGCGCTGGGTTTTATTCAAGGCTATGATGTCAATGCGTGTTTACAACTTACGGGCGATTTTTCAAATCACTGCTTGTTAGAGATGTTGATAACAATGGCCAAGAAAAATCGTGACAACAGTGTTTGTAATAATATACCTGATCACTATCCTATGCAGAAAAGGCAATGTATTTTGTTGTCCAGTAATAAAAAAAGCCAACCGAAATATGCTTTAGGCAGCTATGTAAAGCAGGTTTTCAGAAATAAATTACTCATTGCTAGTGAAGATGGTACTTTTATTGATGTTACAAAAACGGCAGGTGTTGGCGCAAGTGGATGGGCCTGGAACTCGAAAGCCGCTGATCTCGATAATGATGAATGGCTGGATATTTATTCTGTTAATGGACTGGGCATAGGCGGTGGTAAGTACAGACGTAACGGTAGAGGATTAGTACAGAGTAATGTATTTTTTCATAATCAGAAAAATGGAACCTTTCTTGCACGGCAAAAACAGTTCGGCCTGGAAGATTATCTCAATACCTCTGCTTATACTTACGTGGATATTGATTTAGATGGCGATCTGGACATTGTAACCAATGGCGTTATTGCAAAACCACGTATCTATATTAACCAATCAACTAACAACTCTTTAATGATCGATTTGCGTGATCAAATCGGTAATCGTTATTGCATTGGGTGCAAGGTTATCATTTACTATGGGGAGAATGACGGTAAAAAGCAGCTGCGTGAGCTTAAATTAAGCGGCGGTTTTATGTCCTTTGATGAACCGGTCGTGCATTTCGGTCTGGGTAATCATGACAGCGTATCAAAGATAGAGGTTTTCTGGTCAAACGGTGGAAAATCAACACTTGTTGGAGATTTTTCTGTAAATAGAAGGTATAAAATTGAACGGTTGGCGAAAACTATGGATATGGCATTAAGAGGGCATTAAAGGACAGGTATCGTTAAAAAGTGGGCATTAAGGGCATACATCACTAAGGATAGACAGGTATCGTTAAAAAGAAATGGTTATAAATTCGCATTATATTTGGTCGTTGAGTTTTTAGCTGTTTTCTTTGCCTTTTTCAACTGCCGAGATTGCTTATCTGAATTTTAAGCAAAGCAGTGCCCATAGCAGCTATAGCGCTACAAAGGAGGCGATTTTAAATCGGGTTTTTATCCAGTATCGACCAGATGTTGTCTTTTATTACCAAACTTTCGGTAAAAATGTTGTTCGAAGGGCGTGGTGTTTTCCAGCCACTATTTTTGATTGAGGTTTAATCGCTGAAGAGTAGGGGGTAAATGGCCCGGGATGGCGTCGCGTTTATCGGACCGGATCATTCTCCCGGTGTAATCGACCCGTTGAATATCATCCTGAGCGCTGAATAAAATACCGGTTTGTTTCTGATCGGTGATAGCACCCTCAAAATGAGCCAGTAGTTTTAGGGGAAGTTCAAAGCGCCGCAGGCTCTGTTGGTCTATTTGTTGTGGGATGGCTGCCTGAAGATTAAAGCGGTGGTGCAATACGCTCTTGAATACTCGTGTGATTTGACGCTTCAGGTGTTTTAGCCAACATGGCACGAATAGGGTTTAAATCGACATAGACCATACAGGAAAGCAGGGACTCATCCGTCAATAGAGCTTCATATTTAAACCGGAATTCCCGGGAGTTTCCACTATTCTATCATGCTGGATTAAATACATCAGCTTGCGATAGAGCCCATGGCTTGAGATCATGAATAGGGTTGTTTGTTTTTTCAGACTCATTTCATATTGGATAAGGCTCGGTCTTTATATTTTCAGATAGGCAGGGTATACTTGGAAACATTGTAAATTCTAATGCCATTAGATGGACACCCGGCGAAAAAGGCCTTGTCTACTATTATTTGATCGATGACAAAGTTCAAAAAACAAACCATATTGTTTGACAATCTTAGATAGATTATTATTTATGGTGTCTTACATAAAGCATGCATGAAAGCCATTAGTAGTGTTGAAAGCGAATTGCGACTATCTGTTGAATAATATATTTTTATAATTACAATCAGAGGTTTTATGTCATTCTATAAAGAAGTTATTTTAGTATTACTGCTGACAAACCTCTTTGTTAGTTTTGGCGTTGCAGCTGAACCAGCAACCTTTAGTCTTGAGGTTATTTTGACTGGTGTTCACTCCGACAAGGGAAATATTCGTTCTTTACTTTGTACTAGTGAAGAAAACTTTCCACATTCCTGTCTTATTGAATCGGTTAGTAAATCTCAAAACGGTATGGTTAAAATTCAATTTGAGAATATAAAAGCAGGCACATATGCTTTTGTTGCTTACCATGATGAAGATGATAATCTAAAGCTTAATATGAATAAAAACAGAAGGCCGACAGAAGGACTTGCGTTTAGCAAAAACGCAATAGGAAGAATGGGACCTCCGCACTTTACTCAAAGTGCATTTGAAATAAAGGAAAATACTCGCCAATCGGTGAAGTTTCGATATCTTAAATAGAAGCAACATGGGGTCGGTAACAAATAAGAATCATTTGTCACCGACCCGAATGGCACTTACTTAAGGGCAGCGCTGTTAACGGCTTGCTACCGTAGTATCCCGCCGCCACCCTCGGTAGTCTAACCCCTCACTCGGTTGGAACCCCACGCCCTGGTGAGGGGTTAGACTACCGAGGGTGGCTAGACTGTGCAGTATCCAGGTACCACCGGAGTAGC
>JAZFYA010000222.1:0-8969 GCA_036443315.1 Pseudomonadales bacterium | reverse complement strand
AGGCTCGACGCTTTTAGCACTATTGCGCAGTGGAGACCATATCGTTTCCAGCGCCTTCCTATTTGGCAACACCAATAGTCTGCTTAATACTCTGCAAAATTTTGGGGTAGAAGTCACTTTTGTGGATGCCACCGAGAGCAAAAACGTCGAGCAAGCAATTCAGCCCAATACCAAGCTAGTGTTTGTCGAAACCATTGCCAACCCAGTGACGCAGGTGGCAGATTTGAAAAATATTGGCGCAATATGCGAACAAAACAATCTACTGTATTTTGTCGATAACACCCTAACAACGCCACATTTATTTAGCCCTAAGTCGGTTAAGGCCAGCTTGATCATTAACTCGCTCACCAAAGCCATCGGCGGGCACGGCAATGCTTTGGGAGGATGTGTCACCGATACTGGACTGTATGACTGGACTAAGTTTAGCAATATTTATGATAGCTACAAAAATGCCAAACCCGCACTGTGGGGTATTACTCAGGTGCGAAAAAAAGGCTTAAGAGATTTTGGCGCAGCCATTGCACCCGAAGCGGCTCACCATATTGCCGTGGGTGCAGAAACCTTGAGCATGAGAATCGACAAAGCCTGCCATAACGCCTTTACCCTGGCACAACTTTGCCAGCAACATAAAGCGGTGGAAAATGTTTACTACCCTGGTCTCGAAGATCACCCGCAGCATGAAAGTGCGAAGCATTTCTTCAAAGCCTTTGGCGGCTTGTTCAGTATCGACTTGGTTGATGGGGTGGATTGTTTTGATTTTTTGAATAAGCTCGAGTTAGTCGCCTCTTCCAGCAATTTAGGCGATAACCGTAGCTTAGGCATTCCTGTTGCCCATACCATTTATTATGAAATGGGTCCTGAGCGCAGAGCGTCTATGGGTATTGCTGATTCCATGTTGCGATTTTCCATCGGCATAGAAGACACTGAAGATTTAGTGCAAGATTTTACCAGGGCACTGGATCTTGTCTGCGCCCAATAAACAAGCATGCAGTTTAATCTCCGTATGCCACATGGATGAGATTGAAGAAGATAGCTCAAAAGGCTTTCAACGCCTAAACAGGCATTTTTTTGCTGTAAAGAAAGACGGTGAGGTCTTTCTTTATCAAAATCGATGCCCGCATTTAGGCACGCAACTGGATTGGCAGGAAGACCAATTTCTTGACACGGAAGGGGCGCTAATCATGTGTGCCACCCATGGCGCTTTATTCTTAATTGAGAGCGGAGAGTGTGTGCAAGGACCCTGTTTTGGAGACGCTTTAGTGCCGATTGATTATGTTATTGTTGACGATCAAATCCATATCAAGGCAAAGGATCTACTCACACTTCCAGCTTAAGATAAAACACTGCAGAGCCGCTATGCGCTTTAATTTTAAAATATTGTCCCTTCTTATATTTCTTACGCCTGTCCCCAGCACTACTTTTGCTGAAGAAACCCCTATTATATCTTTTAATAAGCGCTTTAATCCGCAAATAGCCCGTCACGGCATGGTGGCGTCGCAGGAAAAAATTGCCACTGAAGTAGGCCTTGCTATCCTGCGCCAAGGGGGCAATGCCATTGATGCTGCAGTAGCTGTGGGTTTTACTTTGGCGGTCACCTTCCCCCAAGCCGGCAATCTAGGCGGCGGCGGTTTCATGTTGGTTTACCTCGCTGATAAAAATAAAACTTTTGTTATTGATTATCGTGAAGCCGCCCCACAGGGAGCTTTTAGGCAGCTTTTTTTAAATCCAGATGGCAGCGTCAATAATACCAAGTCTCGCTACAGTTATTTGTCAGCGGGAATTCCAGGCACAGTAGCGGGGCTTACAAAAGCCTTAAATGACTATGGCACGATGAGTTTGAAGCAGGTTATCGGTCCTGCAATTAAATTAGCAACTAAAGGCTTTATTGTCTCCTATGCGCTACAGCATTCTTTTAGTGCAAGAAAAGATTTTCTATCTCGCCACGCTGACAGCAAAAAGATTTTTTTAAAAGCTGATGGCACAATCTATCAGGCAGGCGACAGATTTATTCAAAGCGATCTTGGCAAATCCCTCAAGCAGATTAAAAAGCATGGCGCCAAGGCATTCTACCAAGGGGCTATCGCAAAAAAAATTGTCGCGGCAATGGCAGACAATGACGGTTTAATTAACACCAGCGATTTAAATAACTATAAAGTGATTGAACGCAAGCCAGTAACGGGCACTTACAAACAATACACTATTGCTTCTATGCCACCGCCCTCCTCGGGTGGCGTTCATCTGCTACAGATGTTAAATACCTTAGAAACAATAGACTTGAAAAAACATGGGCACAACAGTGCACAAACCCTTCACCTTTATATCGAATCCATGCGCCAAGCCTACGCCGACCGCAGTAAATATTTAGGCGACCCAGACTTTTCGAATGTGCCTGTGGCCGCATTAATTAGCCAAAGTTATGCCGATAAAATCCGCGCTCAGATCCCTTGGGACCACGCCAGGAGTTCCGCCCAAATTGCCCCAGCTCTCGAAGCCTTGACTGAAAGTAATAACACCACACACTTTTCTGTCATGGATCAGTACGGCAATGTGGTGAGTAATACCTACACCCTAAACTTCAGTTATGGCAGTGGCATTGTGGTGCCTGGCACAGGCATTTTACTTAACAATGAAATGGACGACTTCTCCGCCAAACCAGGCAGCGCAAATGCCTACGGCTTAATCGGTGGAGAAGCCAACGCAATCGAAGCGGGTAAAAGGCCTCTATCTTCCATGACCCCCACCATTGTGTTTGAAAATAACAAACCCCTGTTAGCAACGGGCAGCCCTGGCGGTAGCACCATAATCACAGCAGTCTTACAAACACTGCTCAACGTAATGGCATTTGATATGAATATAGCAGAAGCCACCACAGCACCAAGAATTCACCACCAGTGGTTTCCAGACAATGTTGAAGTGGAATCTGGCATTAGCCCTGATACCATTACCCTCTTAGAAAATATGGGCCATCAGATAATAGAGGGAAAAAGAGCACTAGGCAGTACGCAATCGATTATGGCTAAAGAGGGTTACTTCTATGGATTTTCAGATACCCGTAGACCGGGAGCTAGCACGGCGGGTTATTAGCACTCTTTCCATTTGGACAAAAAATAAAATCCTTACGGGATTACTTTTCGTATGGGCAACTGACCTTGTTCCTCTTGAACGTTTGTTATGTGATTACTTGGTTTTAAATTTCAGCCTAAAAGGAGTCGCCGAGTTTCCAGACTAAACCAATACCACATGGAGTAGTTTGTGGAGTTAAGGAAATGTCCCTTATAAATTTACATATTCTTGATGTTTTTTTCGCAAGAACTTAGGGGCTTGAGCAGCATAACAGTTAATTAAAGAGACTTAGGCTCACTAACACGTTGGCCCACTAATTCAGGATAAAACAAAAGATCTACCTAATTTTCACTGAAGTTTCAAAGAGTTAGTAAAACTACGAACCGAAAAAAGGAGCCAGTCTCGATTTAATTTAAATTTTATTCATTCCCCTGATGATAATCTTATTTCATTGAAAATCAATAGTTTACGCAAGTCATTTCTCAATTAATGAGCCCCTGGCTCCTGATATAGGGGCTATGAATCAGGACAGGCACTCGATAGAGACCGAAAAAGTAACGAGATATAAACAGCGAGTCACGAGCAGCGCAAAAAACGATGATCCAAAGGCTGCGTAGAAATCAACCTCGATTCTCGTTCCTCAATATTCAATATCATCCGGTGTTTTACAGCGATAATGGATAGATGGCACCAACACTTATTTTATGAGATCAGTCCATACTACAGCATAAAAATCTGCGCCCCCGGCCCCAGTGGCCAATCCATCAGTATCCACAACACCAACAATGCAGACCAGCTTATTAAAAACGCCAGTGAGTAGGGCAGCATCGTGGCGATAATGGTACCGATGCCTGCTTTTTTGTCATAGCGTTGTACAAAGGCAACGACAACGCCGAAGTAGGGCATTAAGGGCGTAATAATATTGGTGCTGCTATCGCCTATGCGATAGGCGATCTGCGTTGCCTCTGGGGATATTCCTACTAATAAAAACATCGGCACAAAAATCGGTGCGAACAGCGCCCATTTCGCGGAGGCGCTTCCAATCAGTAAATTAATCAGTGCTGCCATGATAATAAAACTGATTAATAGTGTGGTAGGGCCCAGTGCTAACGATTTAAGTAAATCTGCGCCATTGATGGCGGAGATAGCCCCGAGTTGGCTCCAGTTAAAGTAACTGACAAACTGCGCAGCGAAAAACATCAGCACTAAATAGGTCGCCATCGTGCCCATGCTGGATTCCATGCCTTTGATAAAATCATCCCGCTTACTGAAACTGCCACTGCACTTACCGTAAATTAATCCAGCGATAGCGGCGTAAAAGGCAATGATAATAACAATGCCTTTTATAAACGGGGAACGCAAAATACCGCCTTCTGCATCTCTTAACAGCCCATCTTCTGGTAGTAAACCCCAGAGCAGTAAAGCAATAAAAGCTATTGAGAACACGGCCACAGCACGCAGCGCATAGTGCTCCTTTGCGTCTGTGGGTTGGTTGCTTTGATGGTCTTGGTTTGATGGATAATCGCCTAAACGAGGGACGACGATTTTTTCGGTTACCCAGGTACCTATAACACTAATTAATAATGTAGAAACAATAATAAAGTAGTAATTAGCGGCGGCACTGACTTCATAATCGGCTTGTACCAGTGCCGCAGCTTCGGTGGAAATGCCGCCCAGAATGGCGTCCACAGGCCCTATTAACACGTTGGCGCTAAATCCTCCTGAAACGCCAGCAAATGCGGCGGCGATGCCAGCGACGGGGTGGCGTCCGGCTGAAATAAACACCAGGGCTGCTAAGGGTATAAGCACCACATATCCCGTATCCATTGCCAAGCTAGATAACACGCCGGTCAACACCACAATAAAGCTGAGTAGTTTTGGGGGGGCTTTTAACACTGTGGCTCTTAATGCAGCAGCAATCAGGCCCGAATGTTCGGCAACACCAATACCCATAATGGCGACTAATACGCTCCCAACCGGTGCAAAGTGAGTAAAGTTAGTGACAGTGTGTTCAAGGATACGATGTAAACCTGCACGGCTAATCAGGTTGACGCTAGTAATGGTTTCCCCGCTCAACGGGTGTGTTGCCTGGATCCCTAGACCTGAACTTATGGCAGAGAGCAGTAAGATAAAACCGCAGAGGTATATAAATAGTAATGTTGGATGCGGTAGTTTATTGCCCAGGGTTTCGATGCGCTGCAGTGTGTTGGTAATAATATGATGCTGGCTCATGTAGCTCTCGCCCTTGTATTATTATTCAGGTTTTAGGTTTTAGGTTAAGGGTTAGTGTAGCAAGCTGAACTAACTTGCCATAGCTGTGTTGTGTTTCACAGACGGTATTCTAGTAGAAAATAGGCTCCTGTTGATTGATAAAGGGGATTAGCGGCCAGAGCTGATTGCCCTGCACAGGCACTAATGTGGCTGTTAGTGGCGGTTTATACGATGCTAATTTGCTAAATCACACCTGGAAACCGCGCAGAGCCAGGGTTACTTGTGGGTGATGGCTAGTACGCCAGAACGTTCTCTTGTTGTGCTATGCCACTATTCGGCGGTCGCTGCCATCCTGGCGGGGGTATGTTCTCAAGCCGCTCTCATTTATACTGTTGACTCGATCTTCAGTGGATATTTATATGAATCGTTTAACCCATCTTAATGAATCTGGCCAGGCTCAAATGGTCGATGTAACCGAGAAAGTGGTTACCCAGCGCCAAGCTACGGCAGAGTCGACCGTCTCTATGCTCCCCGAAACGCTACGTTTGATTATTGAGGGAGGACATAAAAAGGGCGATGTTTTTTCTGTTGCCAGGCTTGCTGGCATTCAGGCAGCCAAAAAATGTGCAGACTTAATTCCTCTTTGTCACCCGCTAATGTTGTCTTCAATTACTGTGGATTTAGAGGCAGATGAAGTGAATAGCCAGGTAATTATCTATGCTACCTGCAAGCTTGCAGGACAAACCGGTGTTGAAATGGAGGCATTAACGGCAGCGTCTGTAGCCGCACTTACTATCTATGATATGTGCAAGGCGGTTGATAGGGGAATGGTGATTGGCAATGTCAGGTTGTTAGAAAAAAAAGGTGGTAAATCAGGGCATTGGCAGGCGGTAACAGATCATGGTTAAGGTATTATTTTTTGCTCGAATTCGCGAACAATTGGGTGTAACAAGCGTGTCGCTGTCATTACCCGTCAATCCAACCGTTGCCAGTCTAAAACAACAACTAATTATAACGCATGGTGAAAGCTGGGCTGAGGTGCTCAACGCCGGGAATATCGTCAAGGCGGTTAATCAGGAGGTGGTTGAGGATTACCATCCCCTGACCGATGGTGATGAAGTGGCTTTTTTTCCGCCAGTGACAGGGGGTTAATGACTTACAATGATTAAACAATAAGGCTTAATGATCATGCTTACTGATATTTATGTTGCGGTACAGAAAGAGGATTTCGATGTCTCTGCTGAATTGTGTCTTATGCGACAGCAAAGCCGCCAGGTTGGGGCAATGGCCAGTTTTGTCGGCGTTGTCCGTGATATCAATGATAACCAACAGGTGGCAACCATGGAGCTGGAGCACTATCCGGGCATGACGGAGAAGAGTATCCGCCAGATTGTTAAGGAGGCGAGTCAGCGCTGGTCGTTGCTTGGGGCTAGGGTGATCCATCGCATTGGCAAATTGGCGCCGACTGATCAGATTGTACTCGTTGCCGTTAGTAGTTTGCACAGAGGAGAATCCTTTGCCGCCTGCGAATTTATTATGGATTATCTGAAGACCCAGGCACCTTTTTGGAAGAAAGAGCTCACGGCAGAGGGGGAGCGCTGGGTGGATGCCCGTTGTACCGATCAATCTGCCGCCCAGCGGTGGAGTGAATAAGCCTGCAGTGATCGCTGAACAATCTTAATAGGGAGCTTGTATGAGTCTTGATAGCCGTGAATTTCGCAATGCGCTAGGTAGTTTTGCCACTGGGGTTTGTGTGATTACGGCCAATACTGAAGGCCATGAAGCCATTGGTATGACGGTGAACTCTTTTACTTCTGTGTCTTTGGATCCAGCGTTGGTGCTGTGGTGCTTGCAGAATGACTCCGAGTGTGGCCCTCTCTTTGAGAAGGTCGACAAGTTTGCGGTCAATATTCTTGCGGCTGATCAGCAAGACTTATCGACTTTTTACGCCAGGCAGGGTGACCACCTATTAGCCTCAGAGCATTTTCGTATTAGCAACTCGGGAATCCCGGTTATGCGTGGGGTTGTTACCACCTTTGAGTGTGATATGTGGGCTCGTTATCCCGGTGGTGATCATATCATTCTTATTGGTGAAGCCTTTGCGATGGAAACCAACACTAATAAACAGCCGCTACTATTTAGCTCTGGTCAATATCGTGAGCTGTGTTGAGTTGTGTGGTAACCATTGAATGAAATATTGTAGCGATTGCGGTCACAGCGTCAGCCAGCAGATTCCTGAAGGGGATGATCGCCTGCGTTATATTTGTGATGGCTGCCATGCCATTCACTATCAAAACCCTCGCGTTATTGTCGGTACCATTCCTGTCAGTGGCGATGAAGTGTTGTTGTGCCGTCGCGCCATTGAACCCCGTAAAGGTTTTTGGACCGTGCCGGCCGGGTTTATGGAAAATGGTGAAACCATGCAGGAAGGTGCTGTTAGGGAAACCTGGGAAGAGGCTGGGGCGAAGGTCAAAGACGAAACTCTCTACCGTCTGTTCGATTTACCCTATATCAATCAGGTGTATATTTTCTACCGTGCAAAATTGGCCGATGGCGGTTTTGCTCCGGGTTCGGAGAGTCTCGAGGTTAAGCTGTTTTCTGAGCAGGATATTCCATGGGATGACATTGCTTTTCCGGTGGTGACGAATGCCTTGAAAGAATTATTCGAGGATCGTAAAAAGGGTGAGTTTCCGGTTAGGGTGTCCGAGATCGAGTCAACCTGGCGCAGAGAGAAGTAAACTCAAAAAGTATAAGCTTTGGGGCTCGAGGGTGGATCTCGATCCCCTCCCACGTTGTTTTTAGTGCCCTGTGACACTAACGCTAAGTAAGCGTCTGTCTATCTAGAATATTTCGAATACGTAAATATTCATCATGGGCTGCGGGTAAAAAGACCAGTTTATAAAAATACCGCTCGTTTACGGTGTGTTCGTTAGTAGTGCCTTCGCCCGCTTGGTGGGTTGAATGGGTGTAGCTCATTTCCAGATGTATTACACGGGTATTGATGGGGATTTCAAAATCCAGTCCATCCAGGGTTTTTTGGGTTTTAACGTCCTTGATGGTATAGATGGAAACTTCTGCAATCAGGCCCAGATTAATGCGAAAGTTACTGGTGACAGGAGCAAGGTATTGGCTATCCATCGACTTGTGCTGCACATAAACCTGTGGTCCTTTTTTTACTTCTATATACATTAAATACTCCGAGTAGTGGGTGTCTTAACACCTCTGTTTATACGACTAGTAGTGTAGCAGAAATCAAGGGTTTGTTGGTTCTTGCAGCAAGTCGAAGTACTGGTTTTTTTCTTTTTCAAACAAGACTTTTCCACCCTGTTGAAGCACTTGTTGAAATTGCTTTTTGGCGGTGTGAATGTCACCTAGTTCAAATTGGCATTGTCCAAGGCGTAAATGAATTATAGGGTTGCCGAACATATTGGGACAGTGCAGGGCGGATAATAGCGCTTGCTCCCCACTTTTAAATTCACCCTTGGCGAAATAAGTGTCGCCCAGTGCTGTTAACACCCAACCCGCTTCTTCCCATTGGGTTTGTGGTTTGGGTAATAGGGTCCAGGCGGAAGTAAAAATCCACGTTCTAAGAACGTGGTTTTGATTTCGCCCTAAAAGGGCGTATTAAGACCAGCCCTCTTAGAAGGCTGGTCTGCGTTATCGCACTTCGACTTCAATAATTAATTAAAACTTAA
>JAZFYA010000221.1:0-2761 GCA_036443315.1 Pseudomonadales bacterium | reverse complement strand
AAATCGTGAAAAACCACGCCTCGCGGCAATGGATAACCTCTTCTCCATTTCTTTGCCTGCCCTGGAGGCATACAGCCATTATGTTTCTTGGCCAGGCCAGGAGGGCAATGGCCTTTATAATGCTTTTTAGCATGATGATCCTTGTAGATATGCCCGCCCAGGGTAAACGGCGGCATAGCTACACAAGCGCCCAATAACAAACAAGATAAGAATAAATAGGGTTTTATCTCTTCTCCAAAACTCTGTGGTACTGGCTACCAAGTTGGTGGTTATCAAAGTAAGCGTTCAGGGTTACACTGCTACTCCTACCATGCTGGTAGTTTCCGCCATCATAGTCCCTACTTTTGTATTTTTGACTTTGTTTGTGGCTTTTGTCATTGCCGAATCCATCCGGTTTTTCAGCAAAAATAGGTGTGGATAGAAATAATCCGGCAAGCAAAACTAAAGGTAGTCGGTAGCTCATTAAAGACATTTTAATCATTCTTGATTCCGCCGTGATAAATGTACGCGTGCTACTCAACTCAAATCATCATCTTTCCAGTACTTAGTCCCTTTAATCGTAGCTCTAAGCGCTAATCCGCTTTCCGTTAACTGATAAACTGTTATGCCGTCGAGCAAGACCTCTCCCCCTACAGCTGCACCTTTATCGCCGGCTTTGGCCGCTGCATCAGCATGCGCTCCAAATTCCCAGCCATCGTTAATAAATTTGTTTAGGGTTGCTTTATCATGAAAAATAAAAACAGCACGAAAATCCTTAATACCCAGTCCCAACCCAATACCAACTTCACCCATTTTCATGAAAACTAACTTACCATCCTTGTGGCTCACAACTCCATGACCGCCACCGATGCTGATCAAAAATAAAGCAATGTCAGCATTACTAAAAACGGCATACCCAGGTGCCGCTGCAATCATGGCTTTTGCCCCAGGTCGAATATTATAAAGATCCGAGAGTGTTTCATTTCTCATATTAATAACAGACTGTCGTTTTGCTTCTGGGGTATTACCCGCTGTAGTAGCGCAACCACTAAAAATTAGAGTAATTACCAAGCCACACAATCCAGATTTTATGCGTTCCATTTTTTTATGCTCCATAACATTTGTTTTGCGAAATGTCCGTTACTTATATCTTATCTTCTTGTTTTTACTTGAATTTTTCTAAGCGAATAAACAGTTAGATTAATATTTGTAATAACGGATCACTAAGGAAAAGCTTGAGGTTAGAACTTGTCTCTGAATGTCCGCTTTCGACCCAAAGCAGTCATTCAGAAAATCAACATTTGAATTAAACGGCTGGTGCGGCTATTCACGAAAGTCTGCTTTGTACCAAAAGCGGACACTTATTTACACGTAAAAGACCCGGCGCTAGGCCGGGTTAAATTTTACTGTAGTTATAAAACTTTTCAGGTTTTAGTTCAGGCACTGGTAACAATCCACCAGTGCCTGACCATTACCCGTTACTTAACATTCCGCTTCAGAAACTTGCGGATTTTCTGTGCAATGTCAGTACCATCCTCTTCTAACGCGAAGTGTCCGGTATCATACAGGTGCATCTCTACATTGTTAAGGTCACGCTTGTAGGGGTGGGCACCTTTCGCTGGAAAGATTTCATCTTTGTCACCCCATACAATCAGAGTTGCTGGCTGATGTTTGCGGAAGTAGGCCTGCCACTCTGGATAGAGTGGTGGGTTGCTACCGTAGTCATAAAACATCTGCAACTGAATTTCCTGATTACCGGGACGGTCGAGTAGCAGTTGATCCATGTTGATGGCGTCATGACCGATGCGTGCTGGGTTGCGAACGCCATTGGTGTACTGCCATGTAGTGGCACCTTTGGTGAGCAAGAAACGCAGTGCATCTTCGTTGGTCATATTAGGCTGTTTGTAGGCGTTTTTCACATTGGTCCACCATGGATTATCTAGCCCGACGTTAACCGCCTGGCGATTTTGCCAATAGGCTTTGATTGGCTCCCAGAAATTGTTGTCAAGCCCTTCCTCATAAGCGTTACCGTTCTGGATGATCAGAGACTGAACCCGCATTGGGTGATTAGCCGCGATCCTGAAACCGATCGGTGCGCCGTAATCCATCACGTACAGCGAATATTTTTTGAGTTCAAGTTTAGATATTAACTGCTCAATAATCGTCGCCATGTGATCAAAGGTGTAATCAAACTCACTCACCAGTGGCATTGAGCTATTACCATAACCTGGGTAGTCCGGTGCAATCACATGATAGTTGTCGGCCAACTTAGGGATGAGTGTTCGAAACATATGTGATGAAGTCGGGAAGCCATGCAGCAGAATCACAGTAGGGTTATCTCTGCTACCCGCCTCACGATAGTAGATGTCTAGACCTTCGATGTTTGCGGTGCGATGGAAGGTGGCATTACCACTCTGAATCTCGGCAAACACACTGCTGGTGACGATGGACATTGCGAGAAATAACAAAAGCCCTATAAAGCTGAGGCCGTTTCTTTGTGATCGATGGTTTGTTTTCATGATCTAAATCTCCTATTAAGGTTGAAAATTGGTTGTCATTCATGTAACCTATTTGAACGATGGATATAGGTTACTACTATACTAGTAACCTGTCAAGTTCTATAATATAGGTTATCTTATTTTTATTAGTTTGCTGGCTAATCGACTAATCATATGGAGTATATAGTCATGACCGAAACTACACGTCCAGCACCATTCTTCATTGCGGATAATCGTGCGTTAGATTTTTTAAATACCCTGGCAAGACCATGGGGAGACGAAAT
>JAZFYA010000220.1:0-11464 GCA_036443315.1 Pseudomonadales bacterium | reverse complement strand
CTCGGCACCCTACGCCGTGCGCACAGGTCAGATCCTGGAAACCCCCGGCAGCCTGTGGCGGATAAGACAAGATATTACAGCGTCTCCCCTGCGCACCCTACACGCAGTTTATACTCGCTATCCAAACGCGCCTATCGCCCCGGCGCATGAAAAATCGTTAGCGCCAAGGATACAGTTAACCCCAAGGGTAAGACAAAGCCTATCCCGACGGCACAAACCCGAACTTAAAAGCGTCCCGTCTCGTCCCGACGTTTCAACGCAAGGGGAAAGAAGTCTCCCGATAGAGGCGCGATATAACCACCAGCGGGCACAGCCACAGCCTGCTCGGGCGGCTGGGATAACGCGCCTCCAGCTAAAGGAAATAAATCAGCTTCAGCCGGAAAGCATCCAGCGCCTTAACCTTAACAGCAGGCCAGGCGATTTTAGCCAGCCCTCTGCACTCAAAATACTAACGCTGGCGCCTAAAGGGGCGTTAAAGCCGTCCGCCCAAAGAGCGGGCAAGCAAGCCCCCTTTGCCCACGGCCATCACGGGTTTTTAACTCGACAGAAGACACATTTTGAGGGTCAGGGGGACAAAAATTTCCCAGGCAATCGATCGGATTCCAGCGACTTACAGGCTGTGCGCCTGGTTACCACTGTCGCCAACAACAGCCAGGCGATCATCAAATCCGGCCAACGTGAACATCAGCAAGCCCTAGTAGACGTACAAGCGCTATTAACCGCTATGAGAGGAGAACAGAATCGGGCGATCCACAGCCTACAACAGGAACTCGAGCAGTTAAAAAAGCAATTAAGCGCAGCGCAGAATCAACCCCTCGCCGCCCTGGTAAAACCGCCGCCTTTTTACGGCGTGTTGTAGCGTTTACATCGCCTCTGGAACGCGCAAACCGCAAGTCCACTGCTTGACCCCCGGCTATGTTGGAATAGGCTGAAGGTTGTTAGGCTGAAGGGGTTTAGGCTGAAAGGGTCGCCTAAAGCGCCCACTTTTGCTTAGGCAACAAAACATTACATTGAGCGCTTCAAAAGAATTGACCTTCAGCCTTCAGCCTAAATCCCTTCAGCCTATTTACTGAATGCTGCACCTACACCCCTTAGTTACCGGAGCATAAACCCATGTCAACCATGATGACTCTGGGCGTGTTTACTTTCTCCATTAGTACCGCCGCCTATCAGCAGATACAACGCACTACCTCCTACCAATGGGCCTCGCAATCGCGTTTAGGGCATCCACTACTGAAGCATTTAGGCGTCGGTGGACCAGCCTATCAGTATATCAGCCCGGGCGACGAGACCCTTAATCTTAATGGCACTATTTACCCGCACTACAATGGTGGCACCTTGCAGACCAGCTTACTGCGCTTGTCCGCCGGTTTAGGCGTCGCATTACCCTTAATAGAAGGTTCCGGATATATATTAGGACGTTGGATTGTTGAGCAGGTGCAGGAAACCGACAGCGAATTATTCTCTGATGGCACACCGCGGAAGATTGAATTTAGTTTGAGTTTGAAACGGTATAATGAGGATTTGCTTTTACTTTTGTAGCTATTTAGGGGGTTAGGGTGAAGGCTATTAGGCTGAAGGGCTTTAGGCTGAAGGATACTAGGTTGAAGTTCAATGCTTCTCACGCGCTTGAATCACCGCACTTGTCAAGACAACTGGCACTCTGGATAGATCATAATGGCGAAACTTGTTCATCATAACACGCCTTTTACGGGTACGATCAATACAGCACCTCCGCTGCTCGTTGTTGGCGCTGTGACAGTGGCTCCAGATAAGATGTCTGCATTGACATTAGAGATAGCACTGGAGGCAGATGTTGACCGCTCTCTTGCAACATTGTTTCCCGCTTTTCCCTATATTTCTGGCGCCTTTACAATACCCGGAGTACTGACTTATAAATCTATAACAGCTATACCGTTGGCAAAAAAAACCACGAAAGGTAAGACGGCTGTTGTGTTGGAAGGCACATTAAAATTTGCTTTTACAGTAATAACGCCAGCTGCTATTCCCCCTCCCGTTGGCTCTCCAGACCCTAACAAGTCATATGAAGCAACGGTTACGCTGAGTCCAACGCAACCCAAATTCACCAGTGTTTAAATTCGGCCGTAGGTCGTTTAGCCTGAAAGGGTCGCCTAAAGCGCCTGCTTTTGCTTAGGCAACAAGGTTGATCGTTGCTTGAAACGTTTTACCTTCAGCCTAAAAGCCTTCAACCTAAAACCCTATAACCCCCATCCACCCCCAAGGCCAAACCCATGACAACCTATTACACCACCAGCGATGGCGATCTACTCGATTGGATTTGCTGGAAGCACTACCAGCAGATCAGCCTGGCGACGGCCGCCCTGTCCACCGACCCGCGCATACCGATGGCGAATGCGCTATTGCAGGGCACGACATTCACCTTTAATACCGACAATGAAACCGCCATGAGGGGCACGGTAGAAGCGGTTTTGCAGGCCAACCTGGGGCTGGCGGATGAAGCGCTGGTATTGCCCGCCGGCCTACGTATTGTATTGCCCGGCCTGGATCAAGCCATTATTGACAGCAATGTCGTCAAGTTATGGGATTAACGCCATGACCTCCCTAGCCCAACTGACCGCGCCGGCTTATAAAATTGAAGTCGACGGCCTCCTCGCCAGTAAAATATTGCGTGATCGTTTAGTCTCACTCAACGTCACCCTCAACAATGGCGTGACCAGCGATCAACTCAGCATGACATTCGATGATCGTTCCAACCTGTTAGGCGGTTATATTGCTGTCCCCTCCGAGGGCAAGAAAATTAAAGTGTGGATGGGTTATGAGCTGCCCTTTATCGGGCTGGTGGAGATGGGCGCCTTTGTTGTTAATCACACGAGTTTAAGCGGCGCCAGTGGCGGACAAACCCTGACCGTATCGGCCACACCGAGTCTCATGCTGACGGAAAGCACCGCCACTTGGGGCGGGCAACGTATCGACGCCATCGTTAACGCCATTGCCGACAGACACGGGCTCAAGGCCAGTGTCAGCGCGGCTTATAAGGGTGTCATCATCGAGACGCTTAACCAGCACTATGAAAATGACCTGACATTGTTAACTCGCCTTGCCCAACGCCATGACGCTATTGTCAAACCCATGGCCGGCAAACTGCTTTTCCTGGAAAAAGCCGAAGCCAAAAACGCCCTGGGCATGCCCCTGCTGATAGCGACTTTTAGTTCTGAAGATATTACCAACTGGAGTGTGAACCTCAATGGCAGACAACGCTTCAGCGCCGTGATAGCCCGTTATCCCGATTGCTGTCAGGCGACCTATGTAGAGGTGACGGAAGGCAAGGCATCGGCCCCCCTTATTTATCGACTGCCCGATCCCTATAACAACGAAGAGGAGGCGAAAGCGGCGGCGGCGGCAAAATTAGAAGAATTTAAGCGAGCGGATACCCTGAATGTCACCGTGATCGGTCGTCCTGAGATCACCGCCGAGGGAAAAATTGCCCTCACCAATATCCGCGATGGCGTCAACGGCGAGTGGGTGGTCAAGAGCGCCACCCATACCTTCAGTAGCGGTGGCTATCAAACCAGCCTGCAGGCTTATCGAGAAAATACCCTATAGGCAACAGCCATGACCGTATCGGAACAAACCTCCGCAGATCCAGCCCAGGCCAACTACGCCCAACTGGTCGCGGAAGTGCTGCGACTCAAGCAACAGATCTGCGACGCCATTGGTATGGAGACAGGTATGGAAACAGGCATGGAGGCAGACATCGACCCCGCGCCGGCCCTGGACACCCTCTGCCAACGGTTTGCCCTGTCGCCCTTTGAGCGCCAATTATTATTATGCTGCGTGGGCATGGAACTCGATCCGCAGTTTGCCGTAGTTTATGCCCATGTGGATCCCAATCGCCCCTATCCCACCCCCGGCTTCGCGCTGCGTGTGTTTGCCGGCTACTGGTCCGCGCTGGCGCCGCAAGCACCCCTGCGCTACTGGCACTTGCTCGACCTTGAGCCGATGGACGCCAGCTTTATTCACCAGCCCTTGAAAATAACCGAATGGGGGCTGTTTTATTTAACCGGGCGCCCGAGCCTGGAGCAACGCCTGCTACCCTGCCTGAAACCGCTCACGCCGACCGAGCCGGTCCTGGCTTCGCAGCAGGCATTGGCCCAGACGCTGGTGGAGAATGGGCATCGGTTCGGGCAGACCGATCCCAGCCCGGTGCAGCAACTGCTGGCGCAGGATCCCCACGACGCCTGCCAGGTGGCCGCCCTGGCAGCCTGGCAGCGGGGCATGTCGCTCTATGCGCTGGATTGCTACACCTTACCCGGCAAAGCCGAGGAGCTGGATCTGTATCGACGCCTGTTGAGCCGTGAAATAGGCCTGCGGCCGATCATCTTGCTTATCCAGGGCGAGCGCCTGATCGACAGCCAGGAATCCTCAGGCGATCGCCATGCCTTGTCGGCGATGCTCGATGAGCTGCTGACACAGCAGTCCGACCAGTGCCTGCTATACGCCACCCAAACCCTGGACCCATTGACCGTCCCCCTGCATGCGATGACGCTCAAGCACCCGGACCAAGCGGAGCAAGTCATCCTCTGGCAACACGCCCTGGGCAGCGCCGCGCGGGACATCGAACCCGCCCTGCAGCAACTGACCCAGCAATTCGCGCTCAGCGGGCAGCAGATCCAGGCCGTGGCCTCAACGCTCGGCGGCCCCGGCGAACCGCCAGCCAGCGACACACCACAGGCCCTGACCACCCGGCTATGGCGCCACGCCCGCCAACAGAGCCAGCGCAATGTGCATCAGCTGGCCCAGGTATTGGCCCCAGGAGAGCTGGTTTGGGACGATCTGGTGCTACCGCCACAAGAACAACAGATTTTACGCGATATGATCGATCAGATCGCGCAACGCCAACGCGTCTACCAGCAATGGGGCTTTGCCAAACAGCAAACAGGGTTAGGCATCAGCGCCCTGTTTGCCGGCGCCAGCGGCACCGGCAAAACCCTGGCCGCACGCCTGATTGCCAGTCAACTGCAATTGGATATTTACCATATTGATCTCAGCGGGGTGGCGGACAAATACATTGGCGAAACCGAAAAGAACCTCGAACGGATTTTTCGGGCCGCAGAAAACAGCGGCGCTATTTTACTGTTCGACGAAGCCGATGCGCTGTTTGGCAAACGCAGCAAAGTCCAGGACAGCCGCGATCGCTACGCCAATATGGGGATCAGTTATCTCCTGCAACGCATGGAAACCTACACCGGCCTCTCCATTCTCACCACCAACTTGAAAAGCGCGCTGGACGACGCCTTCTTACGCCGCCTGCGTTTTATCCTGCAATTTCCCTACCCGTCGGCGGCCCAACGGCAGCGTATTTGGCAACGCATGTTTCCAAGCACGGCACCGACCCGGGATATCCGCTACGAGAAGCTAGCGCGCCTGAGCCTGGCGGGCGGCGCGATTCGCAATATAGCCCTGCAAGCCGCCTTCAGCGCCGCCGCTGCCGGGCAAGACATCACCATGACGCATTTATTGCAAGCCTGCCGGCAAGAATATTTGAAGGCGGAAAAGACCTTGACGGAGGGATTGGTGGCGGATTGGGTGGGGTGAAGGGGTTTAGGCTGAAGGCTGAAGGTCAATTCTGCCGAAGCGCTCGATGAAGCTCATCTGCCTGACGGTTCCGGGCGCCCGATCGCGCCTGATTTTTTCCTAACAGCCTTCCGCCTATCCACCTGGAGTTACCCATTCAACCATCCAACCATTTATCCACCCCCCCAGGAACCAACCCATGGCAAACGTCAACACCCTCATCACCGGCGTAGTAACCACCATTAAAACCCAATTCCCCCAATTGCTGGCCTGCGAAGCCCTGGCCGGTTTTCTGGAAACCACCAATGTGGCGGACATCCATAGCAACACCCCCGCGGTCTACGTGGCCTCGGTGGGCACCGGGGAACTCACCTGGGTGCCAAGCGGTGAAAATGACCTGACCGTCCACATGGTGGCCTATGTGCTACTGGTGAATGCCATAGACTCCCTGCAACGGGAACAGGACAATCAAATCCTCGTCACCGACCTGTTGGACTATGTCGGTCGGCAACAACGCTGGGGCTTAACCAACGTGCATCCCGCCACCGCCGTGGAAAGCGAGGATGTCCACGGCTTGACGCAGGATTTCCAACCCCATGTCAAGGATTGGCGTCTGGGGGTTTCCGTGTTAGCCCGGGCGGCGGATTTATACGGCGGCGATGAACCGGTCAGCAACCTGGCCCTGTGGGCCATTACCTGGGAGCAAATGATACGCATCGGCGAGGATCTCTACGACAACGCGGGTGAAACCCTGCCTACCGATGTGCGTGTACGCTCCGATCCGGATGCTGCCTATGTGCTTATCACTCACGTCGCGGCGGGTATGGAATTTATGGATACCGATTCTGATACCGGTGAAGTTTCAGGCACAGTGATGATCCTCAAGGCCGATGATGAAACCTATATTAGTCACTACGCCCTGTATTGGGGCAGCGATCCGACCACCCCGTTAGAGGCAGCGCCGATCATTAGCCTGCTGGCAGCCAATGGCAATGATCTGACCTATGATTTTCCCAATAATACCCCGATCCCAGAGGGGGCAAGCAGCCTCTTAGTGATGACACAGTATAATGGCCTACAACGCGAAGAAAGCATCAGTCTGCGCTTACAGGATAAAACTGAAGCTAGCGATATGGCATCAAGCCTAGCCTTTAGTGATTTGGATCCACAAGCCGGGTTGGTACAAGGTGATGTGCTGATCGGCAAGGCTGCCAATGAAAACACCGTCAGTGACTATGCCCTGTATTGGGGAGCAAGCGCTAGCCAGCCCTTAGTGGGAGAACCCCTGATTACCTTGCTGGCGGCCACGGGTGCTGACTTGCTACATACTTTTGATGTCAACACCCGGCTTCCCTATGGCGCCACCCATTTGCTCGTCTACACACAGTACCAAGGTGACGAGATGGGCACTGGCCTGAGCACGACGCTAACCGATTTATTAGCCGATGATTTAGCCCTGTGGTTAGATGCCAATGATCCCTATCACCGGCTTGAAACGGGTGGTTTTGTCAGCCAATGGGGCGATAAAAGTCACAACGCACATCATGCCGAGCAAGCCGACATCGCCTCTCAACCATTGACAAGCATTGACACACAAAATGGTCGTAATCTCATCAGTTTTGATGGCGTGGATTATTTGAATGTCGATAGCCTCGCTTTTATCGCCGCCAATGCCTACTCGATATGTTGTGTATTAAAAACCAATAATATGGACAACGACGTCTCCATCCTGTCCTTTAACACCACGGAGGGGGTTAAGTCCGGGCATTACATCGTGAGGAAATCGGGTGAGATCGACGTTGAACTTGGACGGCGTAGAGGTACTTATACGCTGGCGGAGGCAGGTACCTGGGTAGACAATAGTGTCGCCTTGCTGAGCATTGTAACGGACGGCGCATCAATGAGTTTGTATATGAATGGCATATTGCACAATACGGTGACGTTGACATTGCAAGCAGCGGATCAGTGTAGTCTGGGTATGCGACGTAAAAACAATGGCGATCCGGAAAAGTTTTTCGACGGTAGTATGGGTGAACTCTTTATCTATGCTCGGGCTTTGGCGGATGCGGAGCGGCAGACATTGGAGGTGCGCTTATTGGATCAGTGGGGGATTGTTGTTTGAATGGTTGGATGGTTGGCTAAAAAGCTGAATGGCTAGGAGGCTGTCCGAGAATAGGAGCCGTAGCGAGGGAAAGCAGAAATTAGTCAGTTTTTGGGCACGGTTCAATTTTGGCTGATATTGGGTAACACTCGGGCACAAAGTGACCTAGCAAAATGATGACATAATTGCAAAATCGTTATTGTGTTGAAGGACCTGGAAATCAGCTATGCAGCACGCCTAAATCGCGTATAACCCAGCATCTCAAGCCAATGCGGATGTGGTTTCCCCGTGAGTAATTCTGCTGGTGACCGACTTCGTCGATTAGGATGGTTTCTCTTATCGAACGGTTTGTGATTGAGAAAGAAACGCAACAAATCCAAATAGCCTTGCCCGATGTCTTGACGCAAATAGAAGTATGTTCTAAGCCTTCCGTTGAGATTCTCTATCATCGAACTGGTTCGCTCTGTACTGGTCAATGCCATGATGACAGCATCTTCTACATCATCGTACTTGTCACCCAAGGTATCCTGCAATGGGATCGACCGAATGCCGTGGGTGTCACCGCCAAGATTGCAACGCAGAAGTTCACACATTGCCCAGATGATTTCTATCGAACAGTTAAGCTCATCTGAAATCCTTTGGAATTTTTCATCTAGTACATCACAAAAGGCTAATGCAATATTCCTCTTGTCTTTCAGTGTAACGCAAAGTGCCTTAAGTCGATCGGGATGAATCACCGCGAGCTTGTTGAATTCATCCACGATAAAATCATACAGCTCTTTTCGGACATCCAGAGAAGGTCCTGCCATATTGAGCACGTCATGCTCCATCCAACTGACTAACGTGTCAATAGTTTGCGAGATAAAACGCAGACGCTCTTCGTGTTTTCTCGCTTTACCCAGTTTACGGCTTTGAAGAAAGGGTTGACCTACAGTCATTGCCTTCTCCATACTGTCTTCTACTGCTATAAGCCTGGTTACACTAGTTTTATAGCAGTTTCTGAAATATCGCCGAGTCTCTATGAGTAGCTTGGTCAGGTGAAAATTGTCATAGTCGAATGGCACATCGGGGAAAATGAGTTTGTGCGCAGCGCGTAAACCGGTACCGTCATCGCCGATGACTCGCTCTAGATTAAAACCTTGTTGTTGTCGATCCATGAAGTGAACGGCCCAGGTATCACCATCACGTTGGCCTTCTTGAGAAAGCAAGTAGCAATAAAGCGAAGGGATATCAATACCGGCTAACACCGGTTTATTGTGGTGAAATATTTCATCGTGCGCTGCGAGTTTCACCTTTGAAATATCTTGTTTATCATTCAACGCAATGGCAGCATGCCGAGTCTTGATGGAAATATTATGCACCGTTGAATGAGCGATGTCATAATCTAGAATATCCTTTATGATGTGCTGAGTACCGCGAAAAGAGGCTCTGGCATGTAGCATCAAGCAGAGAGAGAATTGTTCAATCCATGCCTTGGTTACCGGCAGTTGAAAGAGGACTTTGCCTTTATCGTTGAGCGATTCTTCGAAAGCTTGATCAACGGCGGCTCTTGCTTTATCTTTTTGGCGATGAATAAACTAACGGCTAACACCACGCTGTTTTGCGATGTCAGAAACGGTTGCTTTATTATTGATGACCTGTAACGCAGCGGTTTTCTTTTGCAGGCTTGTCATCTGTTTGGCAGGGTGTGAAAAAAGAGTAGCGCTATCCAAAACGGTTTTCTCCTGAAACGGCCGGTATAAATAACCCGCTAGTATACCAAAGGTAATAGGGTATCAGTTGGTTATGCAGAGACCAGTTGGCGTGTTAGTTGAGCTGTTCTGAGCTGATAGGCGGCTTGGGGAGTGTAACCCTCGGTTGAACCGTACCGGAAAAACGAATGATAAGCGATTCAATCTCTGGAGAAATCCTAGGACGACCGACCTTTCCCCTATTGGTTGAACCAGCATATTTCTTCGCGATCAGTTACCGGTACCACGGGATAGTGCTCGCATTGATAACACCTCAATGCTATCATTGATATCATCAAGCTGTAGAGGTGACATATGGCGAATCTGGTCGTACGAAACATCGATGAATCAATCGTAAGAGCGCTAAAAGCAAAATCTGGTGAAAAAGGGATTAGTGCGCAAGCACTGCATAGGCAAATATTGGCAGACACTTTACTAAACCCAGCTAAAAAGCCCTTTGTTGAGGTGCTGGCATCTATCCCCAATGTTGGTGAGGATGCCGATTTTGAAAGGATTCAGGATGCTGGGGCGGATGATGTATTTAATTGATACAAATGTTATCAGCGAAGTACGCAAGAAAAGAAACGCCGACAAAGGTGTCAAACAATTCTTTAAAACAGTGCGAGATCCGGTCTACCTTAGCGTAGTCACAATAGGCGAATTGCGCCGAGGCGTGGAAATCATAAGGTATAGAGGCGACAAGCGCCAAGCCAATCTGCTTGAAAAATGGCTGGATGGCGTTATTGAAAACTATGGCAATAACATACTGGAATTTGCGCTAGATGAGGCAATAGTTTGGGGCAGATTACGTGTGCCTCACCATGAGCACTCTCTTGATAAACAGATAGCAGCGACGGCTTTAACTCATGGATTCACAGTTGTTACTCGGAACGACAGAGATTTTGTGGCGACAGGTGTCAATGTGCTTAACCCGTTCAGTCACTGAGGGTGCACCGCACGACACCTATATTGAAACTCACTGGGATTGCCGAAAAAAGCACGTTAGGCCCGTTAAACGGGTTTGAAAACGCATTCTTGTACCTGTTACGCTGCGGGTTGAAACTACCGGTACCCCCTTACGCTCGCTTGTTGGCCACCCCCGCTCACAACGCCAGGGACAAACTTATTATTTATAGGATGTGCGGATGTTTCTAGTAGAAACGATCACCAATCACTAATACCCTACATTTGTTTTGCATCGAAGTTGTCCGCTTAATAAAGCACGTTGTCATGGTAGTGAGTTCAAGACTTTTTAATGGGTTCGGGTGTTGGTTGGCTAAACGCTTACTCAGAGTCTCGGCAATCACAATTAGGCAAGTTTTAATTGCGGAATGCTGTGAGAGCAAAATAACGATTGATAGACAAAGTGTAAGATCTAACGACAGTTTAAATCCTTCAAAACAAATAATGGGTGATAAATAATAGACGTTTAAGACAAGGGCCTCAACGCAAGGAAAAAGCACTAGCGGAAACCGCGGCTTTGGTTGTTCTCAAAAAAGTCCGCTCTTTTATTGGAAAACAGCGAGGACAGTTAATGATGAAATCCCAAAGCCAACAATTATCTATATTGGTTGCCAGGCATGTAATAATAAGAATAAGTACGTTATCTATTGCCCTGTTTATTTTTAGTCATTTATTTGCAACCACCGCACAAGCAGCAGTCCCAGGTTTTACGCCAGGTGAATTCAGTGTTGATCAAAACGGTGGCGCTAATTATTCAATCCCTATCGCTGTGCCCCCTGGTACTGCGGGCATGCAACCTTCACTTTCTCTCACTTACAACAGCCGTTCCGGTAATGGGGTGTTAGGTATCGGTTGGACCCTAGGGGGACTCTCGGTCATCACCCGATGTCCTGCGAATACCGTCATTGATGGCTTTATCGATGGTATAGATTTCGAAGAAAACGACCGTTTTTGTATGGACGGACAAAGACTCATTGCCATCAGCGGTGTCTATGGCGAAGACGGCACCGAATACCGGACTGAGCTAGATGGTTTTACCAAGGCTGAGTCCAAAACTAGTTGTAGCGAGCCACTTTGACGCCGTATGATTTGCCAGATTATCTGTCGTACGATC
>JAZFYA010000219.1:0-6440 GCA_036443315.1 Pseudomonadales bacterium | reverse complement strand
CATTTCTGTGGTGGAAATCACAAAGCTGAGATCTGGTTCGCGGTACTTATTGAGTGGTGTAGGTACACATAAAATTAACGCGTCGGCTTCGACCACTCGGTTAAAATCTGCAGTTGCCTGAAAGCCTGCTTTCTTAGCGAGCTGGATTCGTTGCTCGGAAATATGCTTTATATAAGACTGCCCTTGGTTGAGAGCATCTACCTTATTTTGGTCAATATCAAAGCCGAGGACTCTAAACCCCAAAGAGGAATACCTTAGTAGTAAGGGTAGGCCAACATAACCCAGGCCAAAGATTCCGATGACAGCTTCTTTTTGGGAGATTAGGGTTAGAAGTTTTTCCTTCATTTTATAGTGTTTTTCCAATACCAAATAAAAATAAACAGGGTGGGATACTCCACCCATCAAGTATCCCTTATATGCCGAATGCGACTATTAATTATACGGCTCTCGTATAACGAAAGCATTGGATCGGAGTGTCCATTAAGGGCGCGTATTCCTGAAATTGGGGGTAGTCCGGATTAGCGCTTGCCTCCGCCCTATAGGGTTTGTTGGAGGTGCTTGTATCCCCAAAGATATATTTAGTCAAGCTGGCTGGCGCATTCTATAAGTTTAGCTGAGAATTGCAAGCAGAAGTCCGCTCCAGAATATGGTGAGCCCAGAGCTAAAACTGATAATTATAAGCCTTGCCATATGCTATCGCGGTCCATTTTTGGCAGCTTCTGGGAGGCCTAGCTAAAGTATTCTGAGAAACAATGATTTTTAGTTGGGTTCGTTAATGAGGAAGTATAATTGAGGGCTGCTAATAAATATAAAAATACCCGTTTTTCTATGGTGTGTTTCAGTAATATGCTAGGCTCTTCCGCCGGTAGTGTTGCTGTGTCGGCAGCAGATAGCGGCTGGCTAGTAACAGTGACGTGAATGGCAAAAACAACCCAAGAACACTTCTGTTTCAGCCACCCAATTCCTCAAATCACTTGCTTGCGTATGCCCCACGTAGCGTTGCAGGTATCGCGGGGCAGTTTCGCTGGTAGTTTTGAATGGTCAAATCTTCAGGCAGACTGCAGAGTGCGAAGACTTCCTCGATAACACTACAGGTATTAGCAATATCGGCTTTAGTCAGAGTCGGGTGTACGAGAAACATGAGGGTAGTTTCACCTAAGATCTTGGCAACCGGTAAGTGTGTTTGCGGGCTTAAATTCTTAAATTCAAAGCACTTCTCAAGATAAATTTCTGCACAGCTACCTTGGAAGCATGGAATCCCCCTTGCGCTGATTTCCTGAATAATACGGTTTTGATTCCAGCCTGCTTTTAACCGTTCTGGGTTCAGGATTACATAATGTTTATAACAGGCATGCTGGATTTCATCTGGCCATACTATATTCCTTACTATACCAAAAGGTCGGGTTGTCTCATTAATACGGCAGGCATTCTCTCGGCGAGTCAGATTCCAATGGGGCAGTTTACCTAATTGAATGCGGCCAATAGCGGCTTGCATTTCAGTCATCCGTAAATTAGTACCAACGCTCTCATGTAGCCATTTAAAGCCTGGGGGGTGTTGTCGTTCGTGGACAGCGCTCCAGGATTTACCATGATCTTTATAAGACCAAATTTTCCCCCATAACGTGGAATCATTGGTCGTGACCATGCCGCCTTCACCGCCCGTCGATATAATTTTATCTTGACAAAATGACCATGCTGCAGCGTGGCCAATCCCGCCGACGGGTATTCCTCTATAAGTAGCGCCATGGGCTTGGGCGCAGTCTTCTATGACCTTCAGGTTATGATCTTGTGCCAACGACATGAGTGGATCCATATCACAGGGCCATCCCGCTAGGTGCACGGCGATAATGGCTTTAGTGTTCGGGGTAAGTACCGGTTGAACAGTAGCGGCGGTAATATTTTGTGAAATAGCGTCAACATCGGCAAAAATTGGCTTGGCTCCTACGATTGCTATTGCGCTAGCAGAAGCGATAAACGTACGCGGTGTCACAATGACTTCATCACCTTCACCAATACCGAAGCATCGCAGGATCACCTCAAGGGCAACAGTTCCATTGGATAAAGCCACAGCATGTTGAGTACCGCAGTAGGAAGCAAACTCCCGTTCAAACTCGCGTCCTTCTGTGCCAGTCCAATAATTTACTTTACCACTTAGCAGCACTCTCTCTACACTAGCCAACTCCTCATCACTGAACGTTGGCCAGGGCGCAAAGGATGGAGGTGCAAAAGATGAGTTTAACATTTGATATTTGTCGGTTGTGTAAAGAGGTTGCTAGAATCCGGATCGGCTAATTGTTGCAAAATGTTATGGTCTATAAGAGTGCACTTGATACCATTAACAATAGCATATGCACCATCATACGGTGGAAACCAAAAGGCCCTTATTTTTCTACTGACATCATCACCATCCTTGACTTCCTTCAGTGCTTCCATTTCGGAACGTGAAATATAGCAACCTCCACTATTTGGGGTAACAGGAAGAAGAGCTTTTTGTTCAGTGACAGTATTAATAACTCTTTTGAATAAATTCAAAAGCATAGGTTGTGAAGTCTTCTCTAAGCTTTTGGCAGTCTCGTTATCTGGATCTATTGAAAAGCTTGAGACTTCAACAATGCCACCGCTATCGATCTCTTCATCAATATAGTGTGCAGTAACGGCCCATTTATCCAACCCTTTAAGAATGGCCATATTATATCCGGCAGTTCCCTTGAAATCAGGTAAAGGTGCAGGGTGGAAATTAATAATTCCCAATTTAGGCAAAGTCAGAAATTCTTCCTTTAGCTTGCGCCAATAGAGCATGGAAATACCAAAATCGAATTCGAGCGCCCCTTGTTTCATCAGAGATAAAGCCTCTGAAAATTCGTAGAGTGGGATGCCATAATGGCTTGCAACGTCAGAAGTTGGGGAAATGGAAAGGTGGCTGTCAGTTAGTACGCCTACAACGTTTATCTGCTCTTTTTGAAGTAAAAATTCCAAAGCTTCAGCGGCTACAGGTTTTCGGCCCATAAAAAGGACTTTCATTGTTAAAGGTTTCCTTGGAAGTAATCAGTGGTTGCGTGCCCGGTTTTTGATACCCCGTCATGTATAAAAACCTTATAGAGGGTTAGGCAAAGGATTTTGATGTCTAGGAGAAAGTTTCTATTGTCAACATACCAAACATCCAAGTTAAATTTTTCTTCCCAGCTGAGAGCATTTCGACCATTTACCTGAGCCCAACCGGTTATGCCAGGAGCTACTTTATGGCGTCGATTTTGCCTCTTGTTGTAGAGTGGCAAGTATTGCATCAACAGCGGGCGCGGACCAACCAGGCTCATCTCGCCTTTTAATACATTCCAAAACTCGGGCAACTCATCCAGGCTTGATTGACGTAAGAAGGTTCCCAGTCGTGTCATTCTTGCCTCATCGGGAAGCAGCTCTCCTGATGGCCCCGTTGAATTTAGCATGGTTCGAAATTTTATCATATAAAAAGCCTTTCCATTTATCCCTGGCCGTTGCTGCATAAAAAACACTGGGCTGCTGAGGTTGATCCTAATTGTAACAATTAGTAACAGTATGATAGGACAGCACAAGACCAATACCAATAACGAAAGTAGTACATCCACTATACGCTTTGTCACATAAGCTCCTCTGCGGATTCTCGTAGTATATTGTGGTACATATCCAATAATGCTTTCGTCAAACGTTCTTGAGAAAAACAATTCTGTGCGCGCTTTTTTGACGCCTCACCCTGCTGACGTCTTAGCTCATCATTGGTGGCTAATTTGACTATAGCCTGTTCCAGCGCAGAGATATCATTGGTGTCCACTAATAGTCCGGTCACTCCATCGATAATGGCGTCTGTAACGCCATAAATTCTCGAGCCAATTGCCGGTACCCCACAGGCGGCTGCTTCAATGATTACGCTTCCAAACCCTTCCCGATAACTAGGTAAGCAGAAGATATCAGCTGCCATCATATAATGTTCTGGTTCGTTGGTAAAAGGAATAAAACGCACGAGATCAATAGCGCTGGCAAGCATCTTTCCCAGCAATTCTCCTAATTGCTCTTCATCAGGACCAACCAAGAGCAACGCAATATTTGGCAATACTGACCGCACTTTGATATAAGCCTCAACAAGTTCGACTACCCCTTTGTCTCTTTTTAAACGACCTAAAAACAATAAAACAATTGTATTTTCATCTAACTTGAGCTGTTCACGAATCCTACTATGTTGCGCCGCATTGCTATGAAAGCGTTTCAAATCAACACCGCTGATGGATCCATTAGCTAAGACCATTGATGACCGGGAGTCAAGGATGCCATTTTTAATTAAGAATTGTCTTTGGGACATGCTGTCGACAAGAATATTTGTAGCGAACCGTGCAATAAGTTTATCCATAAATCTCAATAGTGATCGCATAGGGCCTTGTTGGGTTATCCACACTTGGCCGGTAAACGTATGTAGCCGGTGCTTAATGCCAATAATTCGAGCTGACACCATGGTTAACAATCCCGCCTTTGGCGTAATAGAATGTACCAGTGAATAGTGATTTTTTTTTAATAGTATGGTTAGTTTTACGAACGCAGAGATATCAGCCAGAGGATCTATATTACGCTTTATTCTTAAATGTATAATATTTACTTGATCATCAAAATGTGGAAGCTCGGTCTCGGTATCAATGTTCGTTATAATATCGACACTATATACCTTGGACAATGCTTCAATCTGCTTATACAAAAAAACTCGGATAGTCATAGGGTGTGATGCAATAATCGCTATTTTTTTCTTTGTCGATTTACCCATGCAGATTATTTCCTTGTACACCAACTGTCTGAATAATGTAAATGGCAATTGCCGCACGCATCGCAATAACTATTAGTTAATGGCAACTATCTATGCTCTAACCAAAGGACCTACACTTCCAAAGTGGCAAGGACGCCTTTCCCTCGATAAATTGATGTCAGCCCTACTAACAACCCCTCAATTTGCCCCAGGGCATACTGTATTTCTTCCTGTTTTAACTTTACTAATCCCATGCACACATGGGCAACGATTTGGCAGCTAATCATCCAGCAAAAACTCACCCGTGATAATTCGGCATGCGATTCCACGAAAAAAAGTCGCCACAATGTTGCAGTGCGGCCATAGTATTTATGCTTCATTTTGCTTTTATGATCATACACATGTTCGTGTCTAACACCGGACTTAGCAGCCACATACATGGGATAATGCTTGCCGATAGGGTAACTAAACATAATATCTTCACAAATGGCCCAACTGCTTTTTACTTCCTTGTAGGCATTTTCAAGCAAGAGATCTTGCCTCCATACGGTTGCACCGCCGCATAGCCATTGTGATCGAATATCTTTGTCAGTTGGCGAAATGGGCACATTGTAGCCAGACTTCAGAATTCTGCCTTGGACTGGCGAGCTCATTTTCATCAGCGAGCGTAACGAAGAGTGTTTAAAAGGTGGGGCGTTGGTGATGTTAAAGGAAATACCTGCGGTATTTTCTTCGTGGTTATTCCAACAATTTAACATTTCCTCAAGTGCTTGGGGTTCCAATACCAAATCATCATCAAGGTAGCCAACCAGGTTTGTACGATTATCTAGTTTTGATAGCGCCATATTTCTTTGTCTAATCTGCCCTGGGGGTAGACATTGAAAGTATTCTACAGGTAATCGATCGGCATAGGCCATGACAACGTTGCGTATACTTTCTCCGCCATCGACAATGATTAACCGCGAAAAGTTTACCGTCTGGATTGCAAGGCTATCGAGTAGGTCCATTATTTTTTTTGGCCGGTCTTTAGTAGGTACGATAAATACAACATCACTGCCACTATAATTATTACCCATAGGGAAAACTCTACATATTTCATTGACGTTAATACGAGAAAAAACTCATAGTAATTGAATAGCGTTTGTCTATTTTTTACTGCTTTACTGCTCACAGTTGATCAAGAAGTGTTAAGCTATTTCGGCGATTCAGATTGCTTAAAAGGCAATAATAATCATACCGATTTTTCACACATCAAATCTGTGAGCCAATTCCGATCCGGCTTGTTAAAATAGCCCTTGCCGTCAATCGGTTCTAGAAAAGATGCTTTCAGCACTTGCTTAAAATCTTCAGGATCACAGGCCGACCAGTTTCGAAGATTAATTAAGCCTTTTAGTGGATTCATTGCAAGCCCAGATCGACTCCTGACTATAGCTGCAGCTGCGACATCTCCCATATAGCTGCTTCTAAGCAGACGCTTGCCGCAGATGATACCAACATCCTGGCTGTACTTAAATAGTGCCAGAACGGAAACCCCTCATTTTTCATAGAGCACGGCGATTGGGTTAAAATTCGGTCTTTGTTCATTGGCTCTAGCGCGATTTGCAAGAATATAGTGATATCACCACAAACCCATCCGATCATTATTTGATCGATTCTCACCTGATGACCCATACACCCC
>JAZFYA010000218.1:0-6933 GCA_036443315.1 Pseudomonadales bacterium | reverse complement strand
CCGATGCCTCGGACGATCTGGCGGTCGCGGAAGTCCTGATCCACGTCCCCACCCCCCACGCGCCGGCTGTCGTCGACCAAAAGACTGGATAGTAAGGCATTCTTTAGCATTTCTTCATGCACCAACGCAGATAAACGCCTAAAGCAAGGCGCTTTTCCTTTCCTGCGTAACGGTATTTTAATCGCCAGTATTTACTACCCGTTTTCGTTACTTCCAGATACATACCGCGTTCATCGCTGAGTCTGTATGTTTTTTCTTTGGTTTTTGCTTGCTTGGCCTTTGTATCAGTTAGCGGCATAGATCCCCCTAATGGGGGCATCAGATTTGGGTTTGGCTATGTGCCCCCAGAGGTGCACCCACGATTGTTAGGATGATACTAAACCAGATTAGATGTGATTGGACAAGGAAAACCCTTGAAATAAAGGGCCACATTATTGTTGTGGATTACCTTGGACTTGCTTAGACAAATAAATGGTGCCCAGGAGAGGACTTGAACCCACATTGCAAAAATCTCTTAGAATGCCTATAACTAACTGATTTTTATAATAATAAAATTCTATCGCGCATTCAAGATAGGCGTTCAGTGCACCACCCTAATGTTGGTCATGCGACTCTATTCCATATGTTTTTATGGTATCGACATATCCTATGATGCTTTAGCATGATCACCATGCTTCCATCCGATTATCTGGGTAAGTTAAGCGTTACCCTCGCCTTAAAAAGTAGATTGTAGATTTCCCAATTTTACCCTATTCTCTCATTCGTTAGAGTGATTCATTCGGTGTAGATTATGACTGATGAAATTTTAACCTTGAAAGAGGTTGCCAGCTATTTGAAATTGGCTGAAAAGACGGCGTACCGCCTAGCGTCTGATGGTGAACTAAAAGGCTTTAAAGTAGGTGGGAGCTGGAGATTTCGGAGAGACGAAATTGAAAAGTTAACCAAGGGTGAAAAGTCGAATATGAAAGCCAAGTGAATCTATGGAAATTATTGACAATATAAACAACCTGCTAGGGGACAATATAAAGCAGGAGCTACAAAAAGGATCGAAGCTAAAAATCGCCGCATCGTGCTTTTCCATTTATGCATTTGAAGCATTAAAGGACGAATTGCAGAAGATCGAATCCTTAGAGTTCATTTTCACATCCCCCACTTTTGTTCCCGAAGAAACCGTTGATAAGATAAAAAAGGAACATCGTAAGTTCCACATTCCACGAGCCGAGAGGGAGCGCAATTTCTACGGTAGTGATTTTGAGATACAGCTAAAAAATAAATTGACCCAGCGAGCGATTGCAAAAGAATGCGCCCAATGGATAAAGAGTAAAGCCCGCTTTAGATCAAATAGTGGCAAAGCCTCCATGCAACAATTCCTATGTATAGAAAACGATAAAACTAAGTCAGCTTATCTACCTCTTCACGGGTTTACTGCTGTAGACCTTGGTTATCAACAGGGGGATGCAGTATCAAATATCATCACCAAGCTTGATGAACCAGAAAGTACGCAAGTCTATTTGAACCTGTTTAATCAAATATGGGATGACCCTGAAAAGATAGAAGATGTAACAGGCCAATTATGTGACCACATTGCCAGTGTTTATAAAGAAAACCCGCCTGAGCAAGTCTATTTCTTCATGCTCTACAATATTTTTAATGAGTTCCTAGAAGATATTAATGAAGATGTACTCCCTAATGATCTTACAGGTTATCAAGACAGCCTGATTTGGAAAAAGCTCTACAATTTCCAAAAAGATGGAGCGACAGGGATTATCAATAAACTTGAAACCTATAACGGTTGCATTTTGGCTGATAGTGTTGGTTTGGGTAAAACATTTACCGCCCTTGCCGTGGTTAAATATTACGAGTTACGAAATAAGTCCGTTCTTGTTCTTTGCCCGAAAAAACTGGCAAATAACTGGCTGAACTACAATAGAAACCTGAAAACAAATATCTTCTCAAAAGACCGCTTTAGCTATGACGTGCTATGTCATACAGACCTTCAAAGAACCAGAGGTGAATCCTTTGGTACGCCGTTGGATAGAATAAACTGGGGAAACTATGACCTTATTGTGATCGATGAGTCACACAACTTCCGCAACAATGATGCCTTTAAGGATAAAGAAACCCGCTACGAAAAGCTGATGAACTCCGTTGTTAAAGAGGGAGTGAAAACCAAGGTGTTGATGCTCTCGGCAACGCCTGTCAATAATCGCTTCATGGATCTTCGTAACCAGCTTGCATTGGCCTACGAAGGCGATGCTTCAAACCTGAATAATAAACTTCGTACAACCAAGGGCGTTGACGAGATATTTCGACAAGTGCAGGCCACATTCAATGTTTGGGCAAAGCTTCCACCAGAAGAGCGCACAACGGATGCCATACTAAAGGAATTGGACTTTGATTTTTTTGAGTTGCTGGATAGCGTAACCATCGCTAGGTCGCGTAAGCACATTCAAACATTCTACGACACCACTGAGATAGGGAGCTTTCCTGAGCGTAGAAAACCCATCTCATATCACAGTCCTTTGACAAACAGAACGGATGTCATGGGCTTCAACGATATTTTTAGAGAGCTGTCTTTACTAAAGCTGTCCATCTACGCCCCTGTTAGTTATATCTTGCCCAGTCGCATTGCAAAATATGAAGACCTCTATGACACAGAGGTGAGTGGCGGTAAAAGTAAGCTTCGCCAAGCTGATCGTGAGAAAAGCCTTCAAGCCTTGATGACGACTAATTTGCTAAAAAGGCTGGAAAGCTCCGTTGAGTCATTTCGCATTACCTTAAATAAGCTGAAAACCAAGCATTCGGAAATGCTGTCAAAAATTGAGCTTTATACACAGCGTGGCGAAGATAAGGGTGTGGCGGACGATATTATTGAAGACCGGGCCTCTTATTTTGAAAATGCAGAACCAGATGATGACAACTTTTTGGAAATGGAAGAGCTGGAATCGGAAGAGGACAGTACAGGCGGAAAAGTTCAAATTAAGTTATCCGATATGGACTTGCCATCATGGGAGCATGACCTAAGGATGGATATTGCTATTGTCGATGCGCTATTGTCTGAAATGCAAAAAATCACACCTGACGATGATACCAAGCTCCAACATCTAAAAAATCAAATTGATGAAAAGATTGCCAATCCTATAAACCCAAACAATAAGAAGATACTTATTTTCACGGCCTTTGCTGATACTGCTAATTATCTCTACGATAATTTATCGGCAAGCCTGAAAGAAACGCAAAGCATTCATACAGGGAGAATAACAGGAAGTTCATCACCAAAATCTACACTCGCAAAAAGCTATGATTTTGAATCGCTACTAACACTGTTTTCCCCTCGCTCAAAAGAGAAAGATGTTGTCCTGCCCAATGAACCAGACGAGCTGGATATTCTGATAGCAACGGATTGCATATCAGAAGGCCAAAACCTGCAAGACTGTGATTACGTGATTAACTACGATATTCACTGGAATCCAGTGCGGATTATTCAACGCTTTGGACGGATAGACCGTATCGGCTCTATCAACGCCACTATCCAGCTTATGAACTATTGGCCAGATATATCCCTTGATGAATATATCAACCTTAAAGAACGTGTTGAAAGCCGTATGGTGATTGCCGATATGACGGCAACGGGCGATGACAATGTACTAAGCGCAAAAGCAAACGATATATCCTACCGCAAAGATCAATTAAAACGCCTTCAAGAAGAAGTGATTGAAATGGAAGGGCTCAAAACAGGGGTGTCAATTACCGACCTTGGTTTGAACGATTTCCGTATGGACTTGCTGGGCTATATTAAAGAAAACGGTGATATGTCCAATATCCCTAATGGGTTGCACGCGGTTGTGCCTGCCGATCCCGACAAGGGGTTAAACTCAGGAGTTATCTTTACGCTATGCAACCGTAACCACAGCGTTAATATCAACCAGCACAATCGCCTGCACCCTTACTATCTTGTCTATATTGGCCTTGATGGTGAAATTATCGCCGATCACAGCGAAATAAAAAGGCTTTTGGACTTGGTGAGAAGCACCTGCAAAGGCCAGAGTAAACCGCTTGATGCAATATGCCGTCTGTTTAACCAGGCAACAGATGATGGGCGTGATATGAGCGTTTACTCTGATCTGTTGAAACAATCCATAGGCTCAATTATCGAACTGAAAGAAGACAAGGACATAGATAGCCTCTTTAGTGGGGAACGAACAACCGCGCTGATTGATACAGTGGCAGGTCTTGATGATTTTGAATTGATTAACTTTCTGATTGTGCAAGATAAGCCTATTCAAGATGGTGGGGCTTAATGACGGCATTATTTACTTCTCCCCTATTTGAGTACCCAAAAAATGCCGAGTTTGGGCGTATTGTTGCAAAAATCAAAATATTTGAGCGCGTAAAACCTAACCGTAAATTACAAGATGCATTTGCATCGCAGGTTAAAAAGATAGTTTGGCGATATAAGCTTTCCTCAAAGACGATTAACCTAGCTGAAACGGACAAGCTTAAAGAAATAGAAATATTCGAGTTGCCACTGAAAACAGAAAAAATCGACACCAAAGTTTTACACTGCATTGATAAGGCTATCGGCCACCCAATAGTTTTTCACCTTACCCATGAAGATAACATCAAGGTTGTTGCCACATACAAACGACCCAGCGAAGCAGATACTACAAAATGGATTGTTGATAACGAATATTTTGAAACAGATTGGCTGCTCGAAAAATCAGTACGTCAAAAATTGCCTGTTGTGCTTAACCTGTCTGGCTTGTATGAATATATATTGCGCGAACTTATACCACTGGACTCAAGGAAAGATGAACGCTTGGAAGCCTATATAGAGCGAATGGGGCAATTCCTTGCCAAGGGTAGAGAATACGAAAAACTGGAAACACGCATGAAAAACGAAAATCAATTCAATCGAAAAGTCGAAATGAATGCAGAGCTTCGAGTGCTAGGCGACGAGATAGAAAATTTGAAGAAAGGCCAGTCAGGTAATAAAGAGCACAAAGAAGGGCAACAATAATCATGGAAAAGCTAGACTTGAAAACACCCAATTTCACCAATGAGAATATCGAAAAAATAGCCGAGCTATTTCCTAGCTGCATCACCGAAAAGAAAAGTGAGAATGGCGAGCTTGAACGATCTATTGATTTCGATGCCTTGCGCCAAGAATTATCTGATTCAATAGTCGAGGGTTTGCAGGAGCGTTTCAGCCTCAACTGGCCGGGAAAGCGTGAAGCCTTAGTGACAGCCAATACGCCTATTTCTAAAACTCTGCGCCCCTGTCGTGAAGAGAGCATGGACTTTGATAATACCAAAAATATTTTTATTGAAGGTGACAATCTTGATGCTTTGAAGATTCTACAAGAAACTTACCTCAGAAAAATTAAAATGATTTATATCGACCCGCCATATAATACGGGCAATGACTTTATCTATAACGATAGTTTCACAGCGGATAAAGATGAATATGATGTTGACTCTGGTCAGCGTGATGAAGAGGGTGGCCGTCTTGTGGCTAATCCTGATAGTAATGGGCGTTATCATTCTGATTGGCTTTCTATGATATATCCACGTTTGAAATTAGCACGGAATCTGTTGTGTGATGACGGGGTTATTTTCATTTCTATGGATGAAAATGAAGTGCATAACTTACGTAAAGTTTGTGACGAAGTGTTCGGAGAAAATAATTTTCAAACAGATATTTCATGGCAAAAACGCTACACAAGAAGTAATAACACGGTTGATTTTACAACAGTAGTAGAGCATATAATTGTTTATTCGAGATCATCAGAATTTATAGTTAATTTATTGCCTAGATCAAAGGAGGCGGATGACAGGTATACAAATCCAGACAGTGATAGTAGAGGAGTTTGGAAGGGTGCATCTTTTCTAAATCCTGCAACACCAGCTAAAAGACCTAATTTATGCTACCCCATTACTAACCCAATTACGAAAGAGGTAACAACTCCGACTACTAATGCGTGGCGTAGGTCTGAAGGCGAATATTTCAAGCTACTAGAAAATGACCTTTTATATTGGGGGAAGGGCGGAAAGCAACCAATACCTTCAATTAAAATGTTTCTCTCCGAAGCTAGAGGGCTAACTCCCATTAATTTTTGGGAGCATGGGTATGCGGGAAATACGGATCAAGGAACAGCTGAATTACAAGAATTAATGGGAGCAAAGGTTTTTGATAACCCAAAACCAAGTAAACTTATATATCGTTGCCTTGAACATGGCACTGATGATAGCGATATTATTTTAGATTTTTTTTCAGGCTCAGGAACAACAGCCCATGCTGTTATGCAATTAAATGCAGAAGACAGAGGTACCCGACAATGTATTTCAGTACAACTCCCCGAAGTAACCGACGAAAAATCTGAAGCCTTCAAAGCAGGCTATAAAACTATCGCCGAAATATCCAAAGAACGTATCCGCCGTGCAGGTAAGAAAATAAAAGAAGACAATACTGGTAAGGAAGGCATAGAAAACCTCGATACAGGTTTCCGTGTATTTAAAATTGATAGTACCAACATGGTAGATGTTCATGTCTCACCCGATGAAGCCAGCCCCGATATGTTTGATGCCCATGTTGGCAATATCAAAAAAGACAGATCGTCAGAAGACTTGCTGTTCCAAGTGCTACTCGACTGGGGTGTGGACTTATCACTTCCCATTATCTGTGAAGAGATTGCTGGCAAGGAAGTGTTCTTTGTGGATGGCAATGCACTGGCCGCTTGTTTTGATGAAGAGATCAACGAAGAATTTGTCACCGAGCTTGCGACAAGAAAACCACTGCGTGTTGTCTTTCGTGACGATGGCTTTGGGTCGGGCAAGGATGGAGACAGCGTTAAAATCAATGTAGAGCAAGTCTTTAAACTAAAGTCGCCAGCAACCGACATCAAGGTTATTTAGCAAGGAAAAAACAATGAA
>JAZFYA010000217.1:0-13691 GCA_036443315.1 Pseudomonadales bacterium | reverse complement strand
ACACGGTGGCCAATCAGGGCGCGTTTAAGCTTGTTGGTGTTTGCGGCGTTTTTAGCGAGGACTGTCTGAGCGCAGCGAGTTCCGCAGCCGCCGCAAAGACCAACAAGCTTGCGACCGGCCACCGTGTACATCCTCCTGCAGGCCCGGGGTGCCCACGCTAAAATTTTTCGTTATAATTTTCTTGCTGAAACTCTAAACTCTAGTTATAGAAATATAACGCACGGATGTGTGCAATGTGAGGCGGCAGATTTAAGAGGTGATATTGTACAAATTTTAAATGATTTACATCCTAGCGATCATATCTTGCAAGTCTAGAAACCTTGTCTTTGGTATAGGCATCAATTAATTGACGCTAGGAATAGAAAAAAATTATCCAACAGAGGCAGGCAAAAACATCAGCGCCAGAAGCGGAATTAACGTCTGGCTGCTTTTGGCAACAGCATTTGGGATCTCCCGGTAAAGACAAAGACCGAGAAATAATAACAGCATCCCCAATACCGGCCCCGGCAGGCTGAGTTCAAAAGTCGCCTTGATTGCTTCACCAAGGCATTGGAATACCAGTAAAATCAGTAGACCGGTAATTAACGACATAGATATCAATATTGTTTAGATGGGCATACATTAATGGGCATAGTGTTTAGAAATCACACTGTCATTGAGCGCAGTGGCTACGTAATGACGGCGTATTGGCCGGTTGAAGCCTCGTCAATCTAGTTTTTACTCGTTCCTCAGCATCTGCCACAGGCACAGGCCAATATAACCAACAAAGCACAGCAGTGACCATTCAGCCATACTGAATCCGAGGAATGTCCATACCACTTCCGCACAATTGCCGTCACCGGTAATCAGGGTACGCAGGGTTTCGCTGAGGGGAAAGGTTTCCAGCATATATTCAAGGCTGGGACCGCAGGCAGGCACCTGTTCTGGTGGTAGATGTTCTAACCAGACTTGCCGTCCAGCGGTGGCGGCACCACCTATGGCGCTAAGTCCCGCTAGTCCAGCATAGATTTTTTGGCCCCGCTGGTGGAACAGGGCAATAAAAGCCAAGCTGCCCAGCAAAATATAAAACAGCCGTTGGGTCATGCACAGTGGACAGGGTTCTAGAAATTCATAGTATTGGGTATAAAGCCCATAGGCCATCAGGCCGATAGTACTGCTGACCATAAGCAGGTTTGTTTGTCTGGAGGTCGGTAAGATCATTCATTAGCTCCTTTTCTCTTGGCCGATACAGTAGGCCAAAGTGGGTACCGACTCAAGCGGCAAACTGCTTGGAAAACAGTTAAAATACCCTTAAGGTCGTGACAGGTTCTGTGGGTGTTTTTAATCACCCGCTATTTAATCATTAACTCTGGAGAAAAATAATGTGTCATGTCTGGTTAACACTGTTATTGGCGGTCAACTTGTTAATGACGCCGGTGGCTTTTGCTCAAGAGGAAGAGGGCGCGGAAACTGAAGAGGTCACTACTTCCAGTACGCGTTATATTGATATAAAGCCGGCCTTCGTGGTGAATTATGGTGGTGTGGGTAGATTGCGCTATCTAAAAACAGAAATTGCCCTGCGGGTTGGCGGAGATGATAAAGGCCTGCGAGGTATTCGGCATCATATGCCCTATATTCGCCACACATTACTTATGTTACTAAGCAAGGCTACGGAAGAGGAGCTTTCTTCCATGGAAGGAAAAGAATTGCTGCGTCAAAATGCCCTGGATGGTGTGCGGGACGTTCTGCTTAAAGAAGATGGTGAGCAGTTTATCGAGGATCTGCTGTTTAATTCCTTTATTGTTCAAAGGTAAACGATTGCCCTGCGCATGATGTTGTAATATTTTATCGCTCCTCGTTCCTCGCCTATCGTGGCTGAATCTTATGTTATTATTCGCCGCACACAATTTAGCACCAACCATTTGGGATAATATTCTCTATGAAACTCTCCATGCCCCGTTTTGATCAGGCGCAAGTTCTTGTGGTGGGTGATGTGATGCTGGATCGTTATTGGCACGGTCCTACCTCGCGAATTTCTCCTGAGGCGCCGGTGCCGGTCGTTAAAGTGGAGCAGATCGAGGATCGACCCGGTGGTGCAGCGAATGTGGCGTTAAATATTTCCGCTCTTGGCGCAGGGGTTTCGCTCACCGGTTTGGTGGGTAGCGATGAAGCGGCGGATGCTTTGGTGGAAACCATGACGGCAGCCAACGTGCACAGTGATTTCCATATCGTCGACGGTCATCCGACCATCACCAAGTTGCGCGTTATTAGTCGTCACCAGCAATTGATTCGGATGGATTTTGAAGACAGTTTTGCCCGCGCCGATGCGGCGGCACTGAGTGATAAGGCCAGCCAGTTATTGGCCCCGGTAGGCGCACTGATATTATCGGATTACGCCAAGGGCGCCATTGATGATCCACAGCCGTTAATTCAGGCAGCCAAAGCGGTGGATATTCCGGTGCTGGTGGATCCCAAGGGTACGGACTTTTCCCGCTACCGTGGGGCCACTTTATTAACACCTAACCTGTATGAGTTTGAAGCCATCGTCGGGCATTGCGTGGATGAGCAGGCGCTGGTGAGTAAGGGTGAGCAACTCATGCTTGCGTACGATCTGCAAGCCTTGTTGGTTACCCGTGGCGAACACGGTATGACACTGCTGCGTCCCAATGAGCCGGAATTACATCTACCGGCGCGGGCGCGGGAAGTTTTTGATGTCACTGGCGCAGGCGATACCGTGATCTCAGTGTTGGCGGCCTCTCTAGCGGCCGGTGAAGAACTGCCCCAGGCGGTAGCGCTGGCCAATCTGGCGGCGGGTATTGTTGTAGGCAAGCTGGGTACAGCGGCAATCAGCGCACCGGAGTTACGTCGAGCTATTAGCGCTGAGCAGGGCTCCGAGCGAGGGGCGGTCTCTCTGGATCAAGTGAAAATAGCCTTGGATGATGCCCGTGCTCACGGCGAAAAAATCGTTTTTACTAATGGCTGCTTCGATATTATCCACGCGGGGCATGTCGGTTATTTAGAGCAGGCAAGAGAGCTGGGTGATCGCTTAGTGGTTGCTATCAATAGCGATGAGTCCGTTGTTCGCTTAAAAGGTCCCGGTCGGCCGATAAATCCCGTTGATCGTCGTATGGCAGTATTGGCCGGTTTGGAGTCGGTAGATTGGGTAGTGTCCTTTGATGGTGATACTCCAGAGTCATTGCTAGAAGTGCTTAAGCCCGATGTGCTGGTGAAAGGGGGTGACTACGATAAGGAAAGTGTTGTTGGCTGGCAGATTGTGGAAAGTTATGGCGGCAAGGTTCAGGCGCTTTCTTTCTTTGATGATTGTTCAACAACTGCGATTGTTGAAAAAGTGTTGGAGAAAAATCAGTAAATAGGGTTGGCGCAGGGTGGAATAGCGAAGCGTATTCCACCAAATCATCGATAATCCATAAGCGCAGTTCGCATTGCACATCCCCACGACAATATGTCTCACTTCAAAATCGATAATTATTGCTACAACTTATCCATGGCCTTGTTAACCGCCGTAACATTGGAGCGCAAGTGATTGGGATTAATCGTGCCGACTATAGCACTGCTGACCCCCGCATGTGAAAAAATAAAATCCATACTTTTTTGGATAGGATCTTCGCTTTCCTGGCAGAGATGGCCACTGGCAAAGACCTTTTTAATCAATAAACCCTTTTGATTTTGTTCACAATAATGAATAACAGCTTCTTCATCACTGTAATCTAGATTATAGGTAACCATTACCGCATCGGTTTTTTCTGCTGCCAGCAAACCACCGTCGACAGTTTTGGTAGACACGCCAAAAGCGCGGATCAATCCGTCCTGTTTGCATTTTTCCAATTCAGCTAAAACGTCTTCGTTATTGATGATGTGAACATCATGGCCATCGGAGTGGACTAAAACAATATCAATAAAATCGGTGTTTAATCGTTGTAGGCTGCGCTCTATACTGCTGCGGGTATGTTGAGCACTGAAATCAAAAATTGATTTTCCGTTTGCATATTCCTCGCCTACTTTGGAGCAAATCACCCAGTCCTGCCTTTGGCCTTTTAACAGTGTTCCCAAGCGTGCTTCGCTATTGCCGTAGGCAGGGGCGGTATCGATCAAATTAATACCCAGATCATGGGCCAAGGCAATTAAGTCACTAGCCGTTTTGTCATCCGGAATAGTAAAGTTTTCAGGGTATTTGACCCCTTGATCGCGGCCCAGTTTGACTGTGCCTAAACCAATGGGGCTAACGTTAATTCCTGTTTTTCCAAAAGGGCGTAAGTTCATAAAATCACCAAAACAAGGTTTCCCAGCAAGGAGTACCAACAGCGGGCCTGGTTAAGGTTGCTAGCGATTTGTCGAGTTCTTGTTGGGAGGGTTTGATATTGGCCTTCACCAGCAAGCTGCATACCTCGTCAGACATATTGGGTGACAACGTTAGTTTAGTTGGCCAGCTAACGATAACATTGTTGCAACCTTTAGCCGTTTGGGCAAACGCCTTATCCGGTTTGATCAAACCTTTTTGTTTCGGTTCGGCACGGGCGATATAAAGCGTTGCCCATTCGCTACCACTGAAATCCAGCCACGGGAATAAATCCTTTAGCTCGTTTTTGGCTTTTTCTATAAGGGCCTCATCGCTTTGTTTAATGCCATGGGTAGCCAAGTCGCCTCCCAGGTACCAGACATTTTTCCCGTCACGGGTAGCGTGGCTGGATATCGTCAGGCGGGGGGAGGGATTAGCTCCCATGCAGTGGGCGTAGAGTGCGAAGGGATAGCGATGTTTAACCAACACTTGTTTTAACGGGCGACGCTGCATTTGCGGTTTGTCTATACCGAGCATGGAGGATAACTGTTCATTGCCTTCACCCGCGGTGAAAATAAATCGTTGTGCGGAGAGTGCAATGCTGCTGTAGTCATTTTTCAGCACAAGTTGCTGTACCGAACCATCATCGTTTTGCTGGAAATGACTCTGTTGCCAGTCGATAGAAAAGATTCTTTGCTGATAATTGTCCGCCAGTGCTTGCACTACAGACGGCACGTCGAGTACTAAATCTACCAGTCGATATAAATTGCCTTTAAAGGCCTTATTTTGAAAAACGTTTGGGCGTTCGTCTTTGCTAACGCTAGCAACTCTACCGCGGGTTATTTTGCTGGCAAAAAAAGACGTTACTTTGGACGTAAACGATTGTGTTGACCACAGATAAAAATGTTCACTCAGTGCTTTGGCATTGCTGAGATCAACATCCCCTTCGCCCTTGAGGCAGCGGCGCCAGTGGTTGGGCATATCAGCGATCGCTTCCGATGCGCCGGTTAAAGCACCACCTAAAGCGTATTTGATGCCGCCGTGAATCATACCCTGTGAAGCAATGGTTTGTGCGCCACCCAAATTGTCTTGTTCAAATAGCACCGTGTTATAGCCATCGCTGCAGAGGCGATTTAATAACCACAGGCCGGCAATGCCACCGCCAATAATGGCAATATCTACGTTCACGGGTGTTGGCGTCATGGAGCTGTTGATAGCAGTTTGTTGGTGTGGGCGAATTATAGCCTTTTTTAGAGGCGACAACTATCTTAACGCAAGAGGGTGAAACTTACGCCACCAAAACCAAAGGTGGGTCGAGACCCACCTCTTGCACAGTTAAGCCCAGGTTAAAGCTGGTCTCTCGTCGCTCAAGTCGTTATCCTTGCGGTTATTTTTTTAGGATGCGAACTCCAATGGCTCGTTGGTGTTACACCATTGTTTTTTACCTGATCACGCCGCTGATATTACTGCGCCTGTGTTATCGCGCCACTAAGGCGTCGGCATATAGCAAGCGTATCGCTGAGCGCTTTGGATTATTTGCGGCGCCCGAATTGCGGGATAAGTTGCAAGATAGTATTTGGGTTCATTCGGTCTCTGTTGGCGAAACCATTGCCGTTGCACCGATAGTCAAGCGTTTGCAACAGCAATTTCCGGCTTCGCGCATTGTTGTTACTACGATGACGCCTACCGGCTCTGAGCGGGTTCGGGCATTATTTGGAGACACCGTATTCCATGTGTATGCGCCCTATGATTTACCGGGGTCGATTAAACGATTTCTCAAGCGTGTACAGCCTAAATTACTGGTGATTATGGAAACCGAGTTGTGGCCGAATACGCTTCACTATTGCCGCAAATATACTATTCCTGTGGTTTTAGCCAATGCTCGCCTATCGGCTAAGTCCGCCGCGGGTTATCAGCGGCTATCCCTGTTGACCAAACCGGTGCTTGGAAATCTGTCAACAGTCGTAGCGCAAAGTCAGGCTGATGCCGATCGGTTTTTGAGTTTGGGTTTGGCTGCTGAGCACATCGAAGTGAGCGGAAGTATAAAATTTGATATTGAAATAAGTGATGAGCTTAAGGAAAAGGCATCGCAGTTAAAGTTCCAGTGGAGTCTTGATGGGCAGCGACTGATATTTTTAGCCGCCAGTACCCACAACGGGGAAGATGACATTATTCTGCAGGCGTTTAAGGCGGCGTTAAATACTCATCCTCAGTTGTTATTGGTATTAGTGCCAAGGCATCCTGAACGTTTTGACCAAGTGGTGAACCTATCTCAACAGTTTGGTTTTAGCACCCGGCGCCGCTCTACAGGAGCAGCACTTGATATGGATACCCAGGTAGTCATTGGTGACACGATGGGTGAGTTGTTGTTGTTTTATGGCTGCGCCGATATCGCTTTTGTCGGAGGCAGTTTGGTCAATACTGGGGGCCACAATATACTGGAGCCTGCGGCATGGGGTTTGCCGATTGTTATTGGGGAAAGTGATTTCAACTTTTTGGAAATTAGCCGAATGTTGCAGCAGCAGGGCGCTCTAACAAAAGTAACAGACAGCGATAGCTTAGCGCAAGCATTGTTGACGTTGATGAACGCAGAGCAAAAAAGAATACAAATGGGTGCTGCCGCTTTGGCGGTAGTGACATCAAATCGAGGGGCGTTAGATCGCTTGATGTCGGTAATTAATCGCTATGTGTAGAGTGGCTTTCGATTCAATTCTCGATCCGAAAGTGTGGCCAAAGCCGTCTTTTTGGGGTTCGAAAACTATTAACGACTTAAATATTCCTGATACTGGTTGGCTGTTGGTGCATCCGGTGCGACTATCCATTGGTTAATAGCATAAATATCTTGCGGAGTTAGCGTGCCAGCGGCCCGTTTTAACTTAAGCATGTTCAATACATAATTATAGCGGGAGTTGGCGTAATCACGAATAGAGGAATATAACGCGCGTTGTGCTTGTAAAACATCGACAATATTTCGAGTACCTACTTCATAGCCCGCCTGGGTGGCATCGAGCGCGCTACTGGTAGAGGTGATGGCTTGCGCGCGCGCGTTTACCCGTTGTACATCGGTGGTCACCGTAATATGGGATGCGCGAGTATTGCGAATAACTGTACGTTGTGTATCAATCTTGTTTTGCAGAGCAATATTATAGTGTTCATAGGCCTGGCGGCGCTGGGAACTAATAAGGCCGCCTGAGTAGAGCGGTATCTTTAATTCTAAACCCCAGCTTGTACCCTCCGTTTCTGAGTCTAGATCAAACGGTGGTGAAGGCGTTTGGTCGATACCGTTGTCTGTATCAGTATAAGAAAAAGAACCGGTTATGGTCGGCACGTGCCCCATCTTTTTAGCAGACGCTTGTTGCCTAGATGATTCCATAGCATAGAGGGCCGCTTTTAGAGCGTGATTATTTTTCAAGGCAAATTTAACCCATTCATCGCGAGCGACAGGGTCGGGATCAACAACCGGGAAATCTTTATTAAGTAACCAAAGATTGGCGTGAGTCCGATTGGTTAATACGGTTAAGGATTCATAGGATGTGCCCAGGTTGCCCTCGTCGGTGAGGCGTTGTACCACTGTGGAGTCATAAACGGCACGGGCTTCATGTACATCGGTGATAGCAATCAAGCCTACATCAAAACGCTGCTGAGTTTGCTCAAGTTGGCGCTTGGTGGCTCGCTCTTCTGCTTTTGAGGCTTCAAGATTATCCAGAGCCCGCAGCACATCAAAATAGGCTTCGGCGACTCGGACAATTAAATCTTGTTGGTCAAAGGCAAATTGCGCTGCTGCTTTTTTGGTTGTCTCCTTGCCACTTTGAAAGGAATACCAGGCAGAGAGGTTAAAAATATTTTGCTGCAAGCTGACATTGTAAGTCGTTGTCTCAGTTTCACTGTTTGTGCTGCCCTGGGTTAAAGTCGATCGATTAAAACCTTTAGTATCAGTGTCCTCCTCTTGATAGCTACCAGAGGCGACAATAGTGGGTAGCAACGAGGAAAAGGCTTGTTTTTCTAATTCCAGGTCAGCTTTATAGGTTGCTTCTGCCTTTTTTAACGTGGCATCGTTTTGCAGCGCTAGCTCATAGATATCAGCCAGTGTATCGGCGTAACTAATCATAGGGCCCACACACAGCGCCATCGCTACAAAGAGTGGGCGTAGCAAAGATTTCATGGAGTATCCTTTTAATTAGTCTTTAGGCTGTAAAACTCACGAGTCGTCTACTGAGGAATCTAGGAAATAGTGGCTGAGTGTAGCAAACTGCCCATTAAAGCCATAATAAACTTGGGTAATATGTCGTTAATTTTAGTTAAGGTCTGTTCTTTCTTAGGTCGCCAAAACTGCTAAACTTTATTCCTTGAAGGGCTAGCATGTCTTTCTTATAGGTAAAAGAACTCGAGACTGTCAATGTGCTGAAAAAGAAGTATTCCATAGATCTAGCGGGGCAGATGGCTGAATGCGAGGCTAATTATGCCCGTATCATGCAATTGCTGCCGGATATGGAAGCTGTTGACCAGCGTGAATTCGGCGTTGATATGCCGGGAGGTAGGTCTATTCGGTTCCAAATAGTAGTGAGGGAGCGTTGCAAATACACCACCATGGTCGATGTCAGTCAGTTACCGTTGTCCTCGTCATCCGCTATACCTGAAACGCTTCAGCAAGCTCCTTGTTTTTCACTACGGGTTTACCACGATGCGCGTATGGCAGAAGTGATTGCCTATAATCGCCACCAGCGACTGCGCCCTAGTTACAATTACCCTAACAATAAAATGTATCACCGCGATGAAAAGGCCCAACTAAATACCTTTCTTGGCGAATGGTTAAGTCACTGTTTGCAATATGGGTATGCTCTGGGAGCAGCTGTCGCTATCAATACCTAGCTTTGAATTGTTCGAGGTAGTCGCTGTTATTCTGCAGTTTGGGTTATTAAACACATATAATGCTGAGCTTGGGAATAGTGACTAGACTTTAAGAACAATTGGTCATTAACTGCGTCGATTATTTATAAGTTAATGTTTATAGATCAATATGCATAGCTGATGCTAACGACAGAATGTGAACTAGAAAACCGGAACTATCTTATTTTGCAAATTCATCTCGATAACCCTCAGCAACCTATACGGTTGGTTCAAATAACAGACTCACATCTCGGCGATCAGGCGGGTGAAGCCTTACTGGGTATGGATACGGATGCCAGCCTAGGGCATGTATTAGCCGTGGTTAAACAGGAGCAGTCATCGGCGGATATTTTATTGGCCACGGGTGACATTTCCAACGGCGGCTCGGTTGCGTCTTATCAGCGTTTTAGGCAGTTCACGGATGATATTGCACGTCATGCTTTATGGCTGCCGGGAAATCATGATCAGTTGTCGGCTATGCAAGAGGTGGTGGCCGAAGGCGAAGAGTTGGGCCGACTCGCTGACATTGGCCGCTGGCTGATTATTATGCTGGACTCTACGATTTCGGGAGCAGTGGGAGGTGGTTTCTCTGCGAATGAACTGGCCTTTCTCCGTAGCAGCTTGGCACAAAGTGTTGATCGTCATGTACTGGTTTGCCTCCATCATCATCCCATTTCCATTGGCTGTGACTGGCTGGATGCACAACAAGTAAACAATGCAGATGAGTTTTTTGCCGTAATGGATGACTTTACTCATGTGCGTGGCGTATTGTGGGGTCACATTCATCAGACTATTGATCAAGAGCGCAAGGGTGTTAAGTTAATGGCAACACCCTCTAGTTGTATCCAATTTGCGCCCAATAACGCCACCTTTAAACTAGACCGCCAGAATCCCGGTTATCGCTGGTTGGAACTGCATGCCAATGGTGCGATTAATACTGCTGTTTCTCGGGTGGTGGCTGTTACTTTTGATATTGATTACGAGCATTCCAGCGGTTATTAATTAATATAACCAGACCCGAATGGTACTTACTTAAGGGCAACGCTGTTAACGGCTTGCGACCGTAGTATCCCGCCGCCACCCTCGGTAGTCTAACCCCTCACTCGGTTGGAACCCCACGCCTTGGTGAGGGGTTAGACTACCGAGGGTGGCTAGACTGTGCAGTATCCAAGTACTACCGGAGTAGCTGTTCGCAATGCAAGACCCGCTCAAGGGCGTGGGGTTCCAATCGATAATGGGCGATAGTGGGCCTTGCATTGCGAACAGCGGGTTCAAAGCTCCTCTATAGCTTTAAGTAAGTACGTGTGAGGGGTTAGACTGCCGAGGGTGGTGGGATGCACACAAGTGTTAGAGGTCGCAAGCCATTAACAGCGTTGCCTTTAAGTAAGTGCCATTTATTCTAGCCAGACCCTTTCCAAGCAGGTATCCTTCCGGTCCTGTTTCTTAATGCCCACTCTTACATACTAATAGTGACGATGCGCCCCCTAATCATTTATATTCACGGTTTTCAAAGCTCACCGCTATCGGAAAAAGCGGAAAAAGTACGCGGTTATTTACTGGATAATGAGGTGCCGATTGACTTTGTCTCGCCCATTTTGCCCAATTACCCCGGTGAGAGTTACCAGCGGCTGACAGCGTTAGTTGAGCAACGCCACTCTCGCCCAATAGCCCTGATTGGTAGTTCTCTGGGTGGATTTATGGCCACCGTACTGGCGCAACAATTTAGCTTGCGGGCGGTGCTGGTGAATCCGGTGATACGGCCCTATGATTTAATGAGTGCATTTCTGGGAGAAAACCAAAATCCCTACAGCGGTGAACGCTTTTTTTTGCACGAAGGGCATATGGATGAATTGCGAAAGCTTGCAGTGTCAGCCCTAAACGATCCGCAACAACTCATGGTATTGTTGCAAACCGGTGACGAAGTTCTCGATTACCGCCAGGCAGTCAGCTACTACCAAGGTTGTCGGCAAATTGTGGAAGAGGGTGGTGATCATCGCTTTCAAAATTTCGACAAGCATTTACCTGAGGTGCTGAGGTTTTTAGACTTGACCTGTTGATTTTTCGCATCAACAGGTCATCCTGAGCATAGCGAAGGATCACTTGCGCACATAACTGGCAGCAACCTGTGTAGTGTCTAGATCTACCTTTGTGCAACGTAGAGACCGCTCAATCCAGTCCATTGGTGGGTCAAGACCCATCCTACAAGATTAAAAACACAATGACAGAATACACTGCTGAATCTATCGAAGTCTTAACGGGCCTGGACCCAGTGCGCAAACGCCCCGGTATGTACACGGATACTACGCGCCCCAATCACCTTGCTCAGGAAGTGATTGACAACAGTGTCGATGAGGCATTGGCGAATTTTGCCAAGCAAATTGATGTAGTGCTTCACAAGGATGGCTCGCTGACCTGTACTGATGATGGTCGCGGAATGCCGGTGGATCTCCATCCCGAGCAGAAAAAACCGGGGGTAGAAGTGATTATGACCACGCTCCACGCCGGTGGAAAATTTAACAATGATCATTACCAGTTCTCCGGCGGTTTACATGGGGTGGGTGTGTCGGTGGTTAACGCGCTGTCGAAAGAGCTGGAAGTGATCATCCGTCGTAATGGTGAAGTCTACCGAATGGATTTTAAGGGTGGCGAAAAAGCCAGCGATCTGAAAGTGATTGATAGCTGCGGCAAGCGCAATACCGGTACCAGTATTCGCTTTTTACCGGACCCTGGTTATTTCGACTCCGCCAAATTTTCCGTGCTGCGAATGAAACACGTGCTGCGCGCCAAGGCAGTGCTGTGTCCCGGTTTGCGAGTCACTTTTAAAGAAGAATCCAGCGGCGAGAAGGAAGAATGGTACTACGAGGATGGCCTGCAGGATTATATGCTCGCCAGCACCCAGGGTTGGGAAACATTGCCGAAAGAGCCCTTTATTGGCAATTTTTTCGGTAGTAATGAAGGTGTGGATTGGGCGCTGCAGTGGTTACCAGAGGGTGGCGAGTTAACCACCGAGTCTTATGTCAACCTGATCCCTACGGCTCAGGGCGGTACCCACGTGAATGGATTACGCACCGGTTTGTTGGAAGCGATGCGCGAATTTTGTGAATTCCGCAGCCTGTTGCCCCGAGGTATTAAATTAGCGCCGGATGATATTTGGGATAAGTGCTGTTATATATTATCTTCCAAACTGGGCGATCCTCAGTTCTCTGGTCAAACCAAGGAGCGCTTAAGTTCCCGAGAAGCGGCGGCCTTTGTTTCCGGTGTTGCCAAGGATGCCTTCAGCCTGTGGTTAAACCAGCATACCGAGGATGCAGAAAAGCTAGCCGAACTGTGTATTAACAATGCCCAGTCGCGATTGAAAAAATCGAAAAAAGTGGCACGCAAAAAAGTCACCAGCGGCCCCGCTTTACCCGGTAAGTTAGCGGATTGTTCCGGTGACGATGCTGAGCGCGGCGAATTATTTTTGGTGGAAGGTGACTCCGCCGGTGGCTCTGCCAAGCAGGGTCGTGATCGCCAATATCAGGCTATTTTGCCGCTGCGGGGAAAAATCCTTAACACCTGGGAAGTGGACTCACAGGAAATTCTGGCTTCTGAAGAAGTGCATAATATTGCCGTAGCCATTGGTGTTGATCCCGCCTCAGATGATCTGTCAGGACTGCGCTATCACAAAGTGTGTATTCTCGCCGATGCGGATTCCGATGGTTTGCATATAGCGACACTTATTTGCGCGTTGTTTGTTCGCCACTTTCGTCCACTAGTGCAAGCCGGACATGTGTATGTGGCTATGCCACCGTTGTACCGTATCGATGTGGGTAAGGATGTTTACTACGCGCTGGATGAAGCTGAAAAGCAGGGTATACTTGATCGTATCGAAGCAGAAAAGAAAAAAGGCAAGGTTAACGTCCAGCGCTTTAAAGGTTTGGGTGAAATGAATCCCCTGCAACTTCGTGAAACCGTTATGAGTGGAGATACTCGTCGGCTAGTGCGTTTGACGATTGAGCCTGGTGATGAGACCAACCAAATAATGGATATGTTATTGGCAAAAAAACGCTCGGCTGATCGTAAAGTTTGGTTGGAATCTAAAGGAAATCTGGCTGAGGTATAGCGGTTTAAGACCCGCCATTGATTTCAAGAAGTAAGTTCATTGAGTGGCGGAAATGGGTCCAGACTGGAATGGTACTTGCTTAGGGCTATAACTGCGGAGCTTTGAACCCCTGTTCGCAATGCAAGGCCCATTATCGGCTGGAACCCCACGCCCTTTAGCGGGCCTTGCATTGCGAACAGCTACTCCGGTGGTATCTGGATGCTGCACAGTCTAGCCACCCTCGGTAGTCTAACCCCTCACCAGGGCGTGGGGTTCCAACCGAGTGAGGGGTTAGACTACCGAGGGTGGCGGCGGGATATCACGGTAACTAGCCGATGGAGGCTTTGCTAATAATTTTCTCGCTAATGTATTCGCCGATGGGAATCGCTGCAGTTGCTGCAGGTGAAGGTGCATTACAGACGTGTAGACTGCGAGGGGATTCTGCAA